>CBIHPC010000757.1:0-1503 GCA_966211305.1 uncultured Niastella sp. | reverse complement strand
GGTGCATTTTTGCTCAACGGCCTCAATAACGGTGGGCATAATGTTCTCGCCCGAGGTGGCTTTGTCTGACAGGTATTGCAACACCTGGTCGCATTTGGCGGGGTCGCGGTTATTGCGGAGCTGCGCCAGTTTCTGGCTTTGAACCTGGCGAATGGAGTCGTCTATTTTAAAAACAGGCGTAGTATCTTTTTCTGTTGACTGGAATTTGTTGACGCCTACAATGATCTTTTCGCCGTTTTCAATTTTACGCTGGTAGTCGTAAGAACTGCGGGCGATGGCATCCTGAATAAACCCTTCTTCGATGGCCGACACAGCGCCGCCCATGGCGTCGATGGTGGCAATCAACTCATATGCTTTTTGTTCTATTTCGCTGGTCAGGGCTTCTACATAATAAGAGCCGGCCAGCGGGTCAACGGTATCGGCAGCGCCGCTTTCAAAGGCAACGATCTGCTGGGTACGTAAGGCTATGCGTGCCGCCTCTTCAGTAGGCAGGCTCAGCGCCTCATCGAACCCGTTGGTGTGTAATGACTGGGTTCCGCCCAATACAGCGGCCAGCGTTTGCACGGTTACCCGGGCAATATTGTTTTGCGGTTGTTGCGCCGTTAAGGTGCTTCCCCCGGTTTGGGTATGAAAACGCAGCATCATGGCTTTAGGGTCGGTAGCGCCCAGCTCTTTCATAATGTTGGCCCACATACGGCGGGCTGCCCTGAACTTGGCTATTTCTTCAAACAGGTTATTATGCGAATTAAAAAAGAACGAAAGCCGGCGGCCAAATACGTTGATGTCGAGCCCCTTTTCCAACGCCGCTTTTACATATGCCTTACCATTGCTTAAGGTAAAGGCGATCTCCTGAACGGCGGTGCTGCCGGCCTCGCGAATATGATAACCAGAAATAGAGATAGTGTTCCATTTCGGCAGGTCTTTGCTGCAATATTCGAAAATATCGGTTATGATGCGCATGGAAGGCTGGGGGGGATAGATATAGGTACCCCGGGCCGCGTACTCTTTTAAAATATCGTTCTGAATGGTGCCGGTTATCTTCTTCAGATCGGCGCCCTGTTTTTTTGCCAGGGCCACATAAAAAGAAAGCAGAATATAGGCGGTGGCGTTTATGGTCATGGAGGTGGACACCTCTTCCAGTTTTATGCCGCTGAACAGCGTTTGCATGTCTTCGATGCTATCGATGGCCACGCCTACTTTACCTACTTCTCCTTCGGCGAGGGCATGGTCGCTGTCGTACCCGATCTGTGTGGGCAGGTCGAACGCTACGCTTAAACCCATTACACCCTGTGACAACAGGTAGTGATATCGTTTATTGCTTTCTTCGGCGGTACTGAACCCGGCGTACTGGCGCATGGTCCATAGTTTACCGCGGTACATATCTTCCTGTACGCCCCGGGTAAAGGGGAATTGTCCGGGCATTTCCTGCCGGCTGCCCGCCGGTACATCGGAAGGGGTGTACAGTTGTTTTATTTCAATGGCGCTATCGGTATATATCTTTTT
>CBIHPC010000756.1:0-1516 GCA_966211305.1 uncultured Niastella sp. | reverse complement strand
ACTACTGACCCCATACCACAATGTTTGCCCGGCTAATTTTTTTATACCGCTCAATGAAATTTATTTAAGATTAGTGTTCAAAATTAAGGGTTCAATCTTTATATCCTCACAGTTGCCGGCTGTTTATGCCCGATACAGGTCAGAAATAACAATATGATACCTTTGAAAACGATAGCATATAATAGCTATTGGTTTTCAGCAGGGTCGGCAGCCGGGGATGAACCGGTAGCAAAGGTAGGCCATCCTGAGGGTTACCGGTTTCCGGTTTCCGGGGAAGACAAAAAGCAATACGCCATCTGCAACAGAATGCTGGAAGCCGGAACCTGGCAACCGGTAACGTTGCTGTTTCACGTTTCTGTTCCACGCCAGCCAAACTGTGCATATGTTTTATTTGGTTACTATTGCTATCTTTGCCCCCACATTGTATATTTAAGTTCAAAATCCGATCCCGATGAAAGTATCTTTACCCTTAATGGTCCTTGTGACCGTTATCTCCCTGAGCACACCTGTATTTTCGCAATCCGGCGAAACAACAGTAGAATACCAGAAAGGCGACCGAATTGCCGCTACCATCGAATTTCCTTACTCAGCCAGCATTGTTGAAGACGCCCTCAAAATGTATATGGAGAAAAAAGGCGGCAAAAAGGATCATATAAAAAGCTTTGACGTTTACCGTAATACCCGCCTCGACGAAAATGATCCCGAAATTGTTGATGTGCATTTTAAGGTAGAACGCAAGATCTTCAAAGAGCGCGAATCGAGCGTTGTTTTGCTGCTTCTTGGCCGTCCGGGTGAAAATATTGGCGCCCGCACCATTGATGACCGTTTTAAAGTTTCCGATTCAAAGGAACTCTTGAACAGAATGGCGCCTTATATCGATGCGTATAACCTCGATGTGCAGATCAAAAAACAGGAAGAAGTAGTGAAGAAATCTGAAAAAAGATTACTGAACCTGAAAGACGATCAGTACGACCTGGAAAAGCGGTTGAAATCGGTGCAGGATAAGATAACTCAGAACAAGAACGATCAGTTATTGCAAACGGAAGACCTGAACCGTCAGAAAGATACCTTGAATGCTATTCTGAACAAGAAAGAAGTTAGCCAGGGTAACAAGCTGAGTAAGCAATAAAAAGGCAACAGGGCAACAAGGCAGAAAGGCAAAGAGGCAGAAAGGCAACAAGCGTTGATGCCAGTTCACCAAGTGAAGTTTAATCGTTATCTGTTTATAGTTTTTAGTACGCGGCACACGAAAGTGGCCGCTTTTTTTATGGTCAATGGTCAATGGTGAATGGTGTATGATGAATGGTCAGTTACTGTCGTATTGTTGGCCAGTATTCGCCTTCGGCTTTCGCCTGTATTTCACTTGCAGCATGCGGCTTGCAGCGTGTAGCTGTAATTGCTTTCAGCTTTCGCCTTTCAGCTTTCGCCTGTATTTGCTTGCAGCTTTTAGCTTACAGCTTACAGCTGTATTTCGCCTGCAGCGCTATTTGCCTTACGCTGTTTACTCGTTGCCTCG
>CBIHPC010000755.1:0-1521 GCA_966211305.1 uncultured Niastella sp. | reverse complement strand
GGTTGCCAGGCATGGGAGTGGACACACCTTTACCATCAGGGTGCATGGTGGGGCCGCAATCCGTTCCTGAACATAGACGGCACACAGGCTTCAACCAACTTTAGCAACTTCTTCTTTACCATCACCGGTTTCCACGGCTTCCACGTACTATCGGGCGTAGTGATCAACATCGTTATGTTCATCATGACCTGGAAAGGCGTATTCGACAGAAGAGGCCATTACCTGATGATCGAAAAAGCCGGTTTGTACTGGCACTTCGTTGACCTGGTTTGGGTATTCGTGTTCACCTGCTTCTACCTGTTCTAGTTCAGGGGGGAAGAAAAGAGATTTGAATAACATTATAGGCAGTTAATTGATTTATATATAATATTGCGATTATGGAAAATGCACATGCAGCAGAGCATCATCACGCTCACGACGAGCAACACACATTCGACAGAAAAGCGATCTGGAGAACCTTCCGCATACTTTTATACATAACTGTGTTTGAGCTGATACTGGCTATCGGTTATTATTCGATGACCTTTTCGAATCCCGAGCTGGTTAAGCATTTACTGAATGGTGTATTCATCGTTCTTACACTGGCAAAAGCTTTCTTTATTATAGCTGAGTTCATGCACCTGCGTCATGAGATCAGGAATTTGATCTTAACCATTTCAATTCCTGCTTTACTGTTCATTTGGTTCATTACCGCTTTTTTGTGGGATGGCAATTCTTACAAAAACCTGCGTAATACCTACGACAGGCATTATCTTGAGCACAGCAAGGAAAAAGCTCCTAAACAGGAACAACATGGTGAAGGCCATGGCGAAGAGAAGAAACATGGTGAAACCCAGGAGCCTGGCAAAATTCATTAATCGACTTTACTGCTAAATGTGATATAAAAAAGAACCATCGCTGCCACAGCGGTGGTTCTTTTTTTTCCTGAATAGCGCGGTGGAACCGGCTAGTGTACAAAGAGTTAGGGCGCGCCCTTCTATGGAAATTACATAAATGTGTTTTATTACAATAAAAATCAGCATGGCATCGCCTCGTGCGGTACCTTTGCGCTGCAAAAGAAAAAATCGTGAGTCAGAAAGCATTATTAGCACTGTGTATTGCCATTTTCTTACCGGTGATCAGTTATTTTATAGTGAAAGGGGTAAGTCGCGACGCTATTCATATGCCGCCGCGTTACTATCCCGATGAAGTGGTGGAAACAATAAAGAACGGCAAAAAAGTAAGCGATACCATCTGGCACCAGGTGGGCAATATTACTTTGCAAAACCAGTTGGGTGAAACCGTTTCATTGCACGACCTGCGGGGTAAAATTGTGGTGGCCGATTATTTCTTTACGCATTGTCCTTCCATTTGCCCTTTTCTTACAAAGAATATGAAGGGGCTGCAGGATGCGCTTAAAATGAAAGATGTAACCAAACGGATCGACACTTCATTTGTGCATTTTGTGTCATTCACCGTAGACCCTGAAAGAGATACCGTAGCCGCCATCAGAAGATATGCCGATCATTTTGGCGTGAACTC
>CBIHPC010000754.1:0-1527 GCA_966211305.1 uncultured Niastella sp. | reverse complement strand
TCACCATGCATGGCACCATCATGATCTTTTTTGTATTGACGGCCGGGTTGAGCGGCACATTTGCCAACTTCCTGATACCATTGCAATGCGGCGCCCGCGATATGGCCTCCCCGTTGCTGAACATGCTTTCATACTGGTTCTTTTTTGCCGCCAGTATCGTTATGTTCTCCTCGCTCTTTTTACAAACCGGTCCGGCCAGCGGCGGATGGACGGCCTACCCGCCCCTGAGCGCCCTCGGCGATGCCATGCCCGGTTCGCGCCAGGGAATGGATTACTGGCTGCTGTCCCTTGGGCTTTTTGTTGTTAGCACTTTGCTGGGGGGCATCAACTATGTTACAACGATCATGAACCTGCGTACAAAGGGCATGACCATGACACGCCTGCCGCTTACTATTTGGGCGTTGTTCTTTACTGCCTGTTTGGGGCTTTTGTCGTTTCCGGTACTGCTGTCGGGTTTTATCCTGTTGCTGTTCGACCGGCATATGGGCACCAGCTTTTACCTTTCTGATATCTTTATCGGGTCTACCGGACAGGCCTTGTCAAACGAAGGCGGCAATGCCATTTTATACCAGCACCTGTTCTGGTTCCTCGGCCATCCTGAAGTATACATCGTAATACTACCGGCCATGGGCATTGCTTCGGAAGTCATAAGCATCAATGCGCGTAAACCTATATTTGGTTATACTGCCATGGTAGCTTCCCTTTTTGCCATTGCCATTTTATCGTTCCTGGTTTGGGCGCATCACATGTTCGTGACGGGCATGAACCCATTTCTTGGTTCTGTATTCGTACTGCTCACGCTGCTTATCGCCATTCCCTCGGCTATAAAAGTATTTAACTGGCTTACCACATTATGGCGGGGAAACATCCGCTTCACACCGGCCATGTTGTTTTCCATTGGCTTTGTGAGTGTGTTCATCTCCGGCGGGCTTACCGGCATCTGGCTGGGGAATTCTACAATAGATATTCATGTGCATGACACGTATTTCATAATTGCCCATTTTCACCTGGTAATGGGCGTGGCCGCCATGCTGGGGATGTTCGCCGGTATTTATCACTGGTTCCCTAAAATGTACGGGCGGTTTATGAACGCAACGTTGGCATACATACATTTCTGGGCTACATTTATAGGTGCTTATTGCATCTTCTGGCCCATGCACTATATGGGGTTGGCGGGTATGCCGCGTCGTTACCTCGATTACAGCCAGTGGCAATCGTTCAACCAGTTTCAAAACCTGAACCGGTTTATCACTGTTGCCTCCGTCATTGTGTTTGCGGTGCAGTTGTTGTTCATCTTCAACTTCTTTTATTCCATTTTCAAAGGAAGAAAAGTAAAAAGTATAAATCCATGGGACGCCACTACACTTGAATGGACCACACCTGTGTTGCCGCCGCATGGTAACTGGGAAGGAGAGATACCCGAAGTGCACCGCTGGGCGTATGACTATAGCAAGGATGAAAGGCCATTCATTGCACAAACGGAGCCGGTGGGTTCAGGGGAAGTAGGAAGTAGGAAGTAGGAAGTAG
>CBIHPC010000753.1:0-1537 GCA_966211305.1 uncultured Niastella sp. | reverse complement strand
CCTGACAGGTTTTTTATTTATATACATTCCTCATCTTAATC
Organism: uncultured Niastella sp.; assembly: GCA_966211305.1. GTDB lineage: Bacteria > Bacteroidota > Bacteroidia > Chitinophagales > Chitinophagaceae > Niastella. The sequence continues at coordinate 1,496 of CBIHPC010000753.1, read as the reverse complement.
AAGCAACATGCACAAATTAAATCTGTACCTGCTGGTAGGCCTGTGCGCAATCACATCCGTAACCTACGGTCAGGACAAACGTTATCCCATCGGAAGCAGTTCCAACATGCTCAGCAATGTTCGAAAACAGATAACGGCAACACAAAGGCCAGGTGGTCTCAGCCGTTTGCAGTTAAAGCTCTCCTCTACTGTTACCTTACCAGCTTCGGTAAAATTCCGCCGGTCGGCGGGTTCCGGCGTAGAACAACTGGCAGGTAGTATTGAAAATGATCCCAACTCTTCTTTCTACCTGGTGATCGACGGCCAGTCAGTGTACGGACACATTTTGTTGCAGAACAGCAGGAAAGCATACAAATACGTTTCCGATAACAGCGGAGCAGTATTTGTGGAGGAAACAAATATCGATAATGTAGTATGTGTCGACTATACTAAAGCGAATATCGCTGAAGCCGAAGCAAGCGCTTCCGATGCGCCGGCAGCCAATGCACCTGCAGCGGTCAACGACCTGCAAAGCTATCCGGGCGGCAACGGTTGTGTATTGCTCGATTTCGACGGACAATATGTTTCAGGCACTGGCTGGAACAACGGTAATCCCATCAATGCAGCCCCGGCTAATTTATCCGATGCAGACAAGGAAAACGTATGGAAACTGATCAGCGAAGATTACCGTCCATTCCATTTGAATGTGACTACCAGTGAGGCCGTTTTTAACACGTACCCGAAAACGAAAAGAATGCGTTGCATTTTTACACCTACCAATACGGCTGCCCCGGGAGCCGGCGGGGTAGCTTATTTAGGATCTTTCAGATGGAACGATGACACACCCTGCTGGGTGTTCAACGGTGGCGCCAAAGCAGCCGGTGAAGCCGGTTCGCATGAAGTGGGCCACACGTTCGGTTTATCGCACGACGGAAGAACATCACCCAAAGAAGAATATTACCAGGGCCAGGGTACATGGGCGCCTATCATGGGTGTCGGGTATTACAAATCGCTGGTACAATGGAGCAGGGGCGAATACGCCAATCCCAGCACTACACAGGACGATCTCGCAATTATTGCAGGCACTACCTATGGCGTAGGTTACCGGGCCGATGATTATGCCAATGCTATTTCAGGCGCGGCTTCACTCAACATCGATGCATCGGGTAATGTAAACAATGCAGGTGTTATTGAACGCACCGGTGACGTCGACATGTTTGCCTTCACCACCAACGGTGGAAATCTCAACCTAACATTTAATCCGAATGCCTATACGCCAAATCTTGACATTATTGCAACATTATACAACAACAATGGCACAGCCATCACTTCCTCGAACCCTGCCTCACTGAATGCTGCCATCAGCAGCACGCTTGCAGCCGGCACATACTATGTTTCGGTTACAGGTACGGGTTCAGGAACACCCAATACAACCGGTTACAGCAATTACGCATCGTTGGGAAATTATACCATTACCGGAACGATCGCCGGCGGTTCTACCCCAACCGGTATCGCCA
>CBIHPC010000752.1:0-1552 GCA_966211305.1 uncultured Niastella sp. | reverse complement strand
GAAGAACCGGTTCAGAATGTCATTGCAGCTCCTGTACATACCGCTCCTATGATGAACGCTATGCCTCAACAGGCTCCGGTTGCCCAAACTGCCGCACAACTTACCTCGCCTGCCGGTGACAAACCAAAAACAGCAGATGCAGTTGCTGACAATTTTATTACTATCAAGAGCCCGATGATCGGTACTTTCTACCGTAGCTCTGCACCCGGGAAACCGGCGTTTATTGAAATAGGCGATGAGATCACTCCCGGCAAAGTAGTTTGCATCATCGAAGCCATGAAACTGTTTAATGAAATTGAAAGCGAAGTAAAAGGCCGTATTGTAAAAGTACTGGTAGAAGATGCTTCACCGGTAGAATACGATCAGCCGCTGTTTCTGGTAGAACCAGCTTAATTAGCAAATTAGCAAATTTGAAAATGTGCAAATGCTTTGAGGGAAGATAGGTGTTGCTTTAAGCATTTGCATCAGGTAGGGGTTTGTACTCCATTTGCACATTTGCTAATTTTCAAATTTTCAAATTAAATTCAATGTTCAAGAAAATATTAATTGCCAATCGTGGAGAAATTGCCCTGCGGGTCATTCGTACCTGTAAGGAGATGGGCATCAAAACGGTTGCTGTTTATTCAACCGCCGATAAGGACAGCCTGCACGTGCGCTTTGCCGATGAAGCTGTTTGTATTGGAAAGGCGGCAAGCTCCGACTCTTACCTGAATATCCCTCACATTATGGCCGCGGCTGAGATCACCAATGCCGACGGTATTCACCCGGGTTATGGATTCATGGCCGAAAACGCCCGTTTTGCGGAAATCTGCGGGGAACATAATATCAAATTTATAGGACCCACGCCCGACCAGATCAGGTCGATGGGTGACAAAATAACCGCCAAGGAAACCATGATCAAAGCGGGTGTGCCCGTGGTACCCGGTGGTGAAGGGTTATTGGAAAGCCTTGAAGAAGCCCAGGCACTGGCAAAAGAAGTAGGTTATCCCATTATCCTGAAAGCCACCGCAGGTGGTGGTGGTAAAGGGATGCGTGTTGTATGGAGCGAAGAGGAACTGGAAAAGAACTACAATACCGCCAAAGCCGAAGCCGGCGCCGCATTCAAGAACGACGGTATTTACATGGAAAAATTTGTGGAAGAACCACGCCACATTGAAATACAGGTAGCCGGCGATCGCTATGGTAAAGTATGCCATCTTAGCGAAAGAGACTGCTCGATCCAACGCCGTCACCAGAAACTGGTTGAGGAATCTCCTTCACCATTCATGACACCCGAACTGCGTAAGCGCATGGGTGAAGCCGCAATCAAAGCCGCTTCTGCCATTGGTTACGAAAGCGTGGGTACCATCGAGTTCCTGGTTGACAAACACCGCAATTTCTACTTCATGGAAATGAACACCCGTATTCAGGTAGAACATTGCGTAACCGAAGAAGTAACGAACTTCGATCTTATTAAAGAACAGATCAAGATCGCACAGGGCGAAGCCATCAGTGGTTTGAACTACGAGCCGCAGTTACACGCTATAGAATGCCGTATCAATGCCGAAGATCC
>CBIHPC010000751.1:0-1553 GCA_966211305.1 uncultured Niastella sp. | reverse complement strand
AAGAACTGATCGATGATATCTTAATGGCAAAATTAAAAAGCTGATGCCGGAAAAGCTCGCGAACAAAATAGCGCAACGTACAGGTAACCATCAGTTGATCGACCTGCTGGCAGGGCAATTGCCGGGCGCCGATTGTAACTCCCTGTTGCTGGAAGTATTTGCGCGCAGAACAAAACAACTGACCGCCCCTGAATTGTTGAAGCAATATGAGAAGAACCGTTTTGTGCAACCGGCGGAAACCGATTTCATCCGCCTCATGGAAAAATCCCTGCTTACGCTTAAAAATTTACAGGGCCATGGTTTCATCCCTTTGCAAATGTCGCCGCTGAGCCAGTTGGGAACCAGTTCGGTTGTGGGTACCGTTGACCAGAATAAAGTGGTTTCCGCCCTTCGCAATTGCGAGGTGTTGTCCGACGCTACCAATGCGCTGGCCCTGCATATTTGTAGTCAGAAGAAAAGGCAAAAGCAAACAGCTTCATCGGCGCATATAAAACATTGTACGGTGCAACGGCATGTACGGGCGCAGCAATTCAATGTAAAAGGCTTTGCACCGCACTTTACGATCGGCTGCCTGGTTTCATCGGGCGTCGATACCGGTAACTTTGCATTTGAGAAAATGGCGCTTGGCGATCATTTCAGTGCGTTGGGCGATGTGCTTACGACGGTGTTCAATACCGGTAAAGTACGGTTCCGCCTGCAGCAAAGAGAAGGATACCCTTCGCATTTCATTCCTGCGGTTTTGGCGTATCTTCAAAACAACTTCGCCGGTATGGAAGTGACCGTGGATGAACAACCCGGTAAAAACAGTTATTATAAAGGAATTCAGTTCAAGGCTGATATAACTGTAAAACAGCGTCACTTTGAAATTGCCGATGGCGGGTTCGTCGACTGGACCCAACAGATGCTCAACAATAAAAAAGAGCGCTTTTTTATTGCCGGGTTCGGACTTGAATTGCTGAATAAACTGGAGGAAGGTTTGTTGTAAGGTACGAGTAAAGTTGTATTTGAAAATGAGACCACCTCTTTTACCCCAGGGCGCAACGACCAGGCTTCAATATATGATAAGGCCTGATTTAGCAAACAGCAACGGCCCCCGAGGAATCGGGGGCCCTGTATATGTTGTTGCTTTCTCTATTTAAACGTCTCTGTATTATCTTTTAATAAAGGTCCTGGTGGTAGCAGTACCGTCACTCAACACGATCACTGCCGAATAGGTTCCGGCCGCCAGCTGCTGCACGTTGATCGTATACGAGGCAGTGTGTTGGGGTTTAGCATATGCTACCAGGCTGCCCGCCGTATTATAAATATTCACCGATCTCAACTGCAGGTTACCACCGGCCACTACAGTCAGCACATTGCCGGCCGGAACCGGATACAGCCAAACATCGCCCGGCTGGTCGTTTTTAACGGCAACGGTTTTTGAATAAGTATACTTACCATCGAGGTCGTTCTGGCGCACGCGATAGAAACTGATGGCTGCAGGCAGGTTATTGTCGTTAAGGGAATAGTTATTGGGACCTGTCGTATTATTCGCTTTTATCGTATTGCCGAGA
>CBIHPC010000750.1:0-1554 GCA_966211305.1 uncultured Niastella sp. | reverse complement strand
GTAATAGTTATATCTGTATCGGGGTTAACAGTTGTGTTATACAAAAACGCAATCTTTTCTGCAATGGCTTCCCGCAGGGGCATCCAGCCCGGCATGGGCGAATATTGATTGAATCCCCTGTTCATGGCTTCCGTTACCAGCGCGGTCAATTCGGCGCTCATAGGAAAATCGGGAAATCCCTGGCCAAGGTTAACGGCTTTGTGTTCGGTAGCCAGGGCGCTCATAACGGTAAAAATGGTAGTGCCTACGGCGGGTAATTTAGATTGAATATGTGGCGTCAATTTTAATAATTGAAAGAATGAACTTAAAAATATGCAGAAGGCCGGAGTAACCCCTGTCAACATGTTAACTCGTCAACACTCCTACTTTCCCTTGACCTGTTCCCGCGCCTTTACCGGCAGGCTTTCTATAATGAGATCATAGGAATCGGTGATCCATTCCTTCAACATGGTATTGCTTACGGTTCCATCTACCACGATGGTATTCCAGTGTTTTTTATTCATGTGATAACCTGGTTGAACGCAATCGTACCGCTCCCGCAGCTCGATGGCTTTTTCGGGTTCACACTTTACATTGAATTGAAATGTTTCATGGTTCAGCGAACAGATCAGAAAGATCTTTCCACCCACTTTATAAACAAGGGTATCGGGCCCAAAGGGAAAGGTTTCTTCCACTGCCGGTTTTGATAAACAATATTCGCGAAGAGATTCTACATCCATACAACTCAACTTTACTATTTGCAATTTACAAATGCCGGCGGTTTGTTTAAAATGGAATGCACAGGTAAAATGAAGTATTGTTATTATTTTATTTCAATGCTTTCTGCATCGATCTGTTCTTCACCAGTCATGCGCAGGTACACCTGCACCGCGGTTATTACATCTTTCTGGCAATAAGTGGCAATGCGTTCCAGGTTTTTATCCTTCCAGTATACTTCCCACACCATGCTGCCATCGATATCGTCTTTCGGGGTGGGAATGCCCAGCGTACAGGCAAGCAGATTCAATGAAGTAAACGTTTTGTAATCGCCAAACCGCCACAGGTCCATGGTATCGAGATGGTTTATTTCCCAGGGCTTTTTTCCACGGGTATTTAGAATGGGGGGTATGGGAATATTATTGATGATCATTCGCCGGCACAGGAAAGGAAAATCGAATTCTTTACCATTGTGGGCGCAGAGGCATTTATTGGCATCTGTGGCCCAGCGTTTCAGCATTTCGGTGAACTGCAACAACACTTCGCGTTCATCATCGCCATAAAACGATTTGATGACGAGTTTTTTGGTGGGATTATACCCCTGAATGTTCCCGCAGCTGATACAAACAATTTTACCAAACTCAGAATATATTCCGGCCCGGTTATAAATGGTTTCTACCGTTTCTTCTTCCTTATTACGAATTAAGTAGGCGGCCTTTGCATCCCAGAGGGACTTCCATTCGGCCGGCATCTTGTCGTAGCAATCGTATTGCGGAACCGTTTCAATGTCGAGAAAAAGTATATTGTTGAGCGTAACCATTCTTAAAGATACTTATCTCCCTTGTTCCTTTTAACCTC
>CBIHPC010000749.1:0-1555 GCA_966211305.1 uncultured Niastella sp. | reverse complement strand
GCGCCGCCATCGTTGAAACTGCCCATGTTATACTTTTCCATTTTGAATGGAATATAAATATCACATTGCGGCACCTCCGTTTTGGCGTCTTCCGCCTCCCTGAAAAATGCGATCTGTAGTAAGATCTGTAATGCGTTGCGTACTTTTTCAGATGGTAACAATCCGCTGGCCACATTACTGCCAATGACAATGTCGGCGCCCATTTCTTTTACGTCGCGCACAGGAAAATTGCGTACTACACCGCCATCGACCATACGGCGGCCATTGAAATCAACGGCGGTAAATACCGAGGGGATGGCCATGCTTGAACGGATGGCGGAAATAATTTCACCTTCTTTCATTACAACGGCCTCGCCATTGCCCACATCGGTTCCTATACAACGGAACGGGATACTGAAACGCGAAAAGTCTTTTTGCTGGTGAACGGGAAAATAGAGTTCTGAGAACTTCAGCCATAATTCCTGCCCCTGCAGCAGGCCGCTGGGAAGGCGGAAATTGTGGTTTTGCCAGGGAAGTTCTATCACATATTTTGAATACTCGTCTTTCTCTTCCATGAAAATGCTGCGGAGGGAAGACTGGTTACTGAGCAGCAGGTCCCAATCGATGGTGCGGGTGATCTTTTCAATACTGTCGGCGGTATAACCAATAGCATACAGGCTGCCTATTATACTGCCCATACTTGTGCCGGTAATATAATCGATGTTCAGTCCGGCGCTGTCAATAGCTTTCAGGATACCGATATGCGCGAGCCCTTTGGCGCCGCCGCCGCTAAGGGTTACGCCCAGCCGGGGGCGTTGGGCCGGAGGCTGGGCAGTAGCCGTTTGAACCAGTAAAAGCAAACAAACCAGTATGGGTTTGTATTCTTTGAATATGACCATCGCTTAAAATATCTCAAATCGCAAATTACAAGACCCAAAAAAGAAATCGCAAATCGCAAATCACAAGATCCAAAAAAGAAAGCCCAAATCTCCAATCACAAGCCCCAAATAAATCACAAATCTCAAAACCTAATTAGGGTATTTCTTTTGGGGGATTTGGAATTCTGTATTTATTTTTTGGTTCCTGGTGCTTGTATTCTGGTGCTTTTTCAGTGCATCAACTCAAAATGGCAGTTCATTTCAACATCATCTATCAGGGCGCCCATTTTCCTGTAAAAGGCAATAGCCGGTTTGTTCCAGTTCGATACCTGCCACCGTACTTTTACACAGTTTGTAAGCCTGGCATAGTCGATAACCGTTTGCAACAACCGTGTTCCGATGGCCTGCCCGCGGGCCGATTCAACCACGTATAAATCGTCGAGATAAAGCGCCTTACCCGTCCAGGAGAAATAAGCGAAAAACCAGGCCGCATATCCAACGATCTTTTGATTTTCATCTACAGCAACAAAACATTGGAACAAATTGTTGTCTGATCTCATCTGTTCTACCGTATTTGTTACCCTTTCCGGTGTTTTCTGGTACAAAGCAAACTGGTGGATCAGATCGATGATCGCCGGGTAATCGGCTTCTGTTCCTTTGCGGATGGTAATATTCATGGGATGGTTTTTTAAGGGGGG
>CBIHPC010000748.1:0-1559 GCA_966211305.1 uncultured Niastella sp. | reverse complement strand
CATTGTTTTTATACCGCTGCGTTTGCAGATCACGGGCATTGATAACTCTTGTGCGAATCGCTTCGGAAGATTCCGCATTCTTTTGCATACTCAGATCATTGAACGGTACAGGCGTAACTTCAACATGCAGGTCTATACGATCGAGCAGCGGCCCCGATATTTTGTTCAGGTATTTGTGAACGGCGCCCGGCGCACAGGTGCACTCTTTTTCGGGATGATTGTAGAAGCCGCAGGGGCATGGGTTCATAGACGAGATCAACATAAAACTTGCCGGGAAATCAATAGCCACTTTGGCACGGCTGATGCTTACTTTTCGCTCTTCCATCGGTTGGCGCATCACTTCAAGCACGCTTCGTTTAAACTCCGGCAATTCATCGAGGAACAGCACACCATTATGCGCCAGCGAAATTTCACCGGGTTGCGGTATCCCGCCGCCACCAACCAACGCAACATCGCTGATGGTATGATGCGGCGAGCGGAACGGCCTTCGCGCAATTAATGTGGCATGTGCCGGCAGCTTTCCGGCTACTGAATGTATCTTGGTCGTTTCAAGCGCTTCTTTTAATGATAAAGGGGGAAGAATGGTGGGCAGCCGTTTTGCCAGCATGGTTTTACCTGCGCCTGGCGGACCGATCAGGATCGCATTATGACCACCGGCCGCAGCGATCTCCAATGCCCGTTTTATATTGTCCTGTCCTTTCACTTCACTGAAATCAAACTCAAATTCTTCCTGTGCCTGGTAGAATTCATCACGCGTATTCACTACCACCGGTTGTATGCTTTCTTCATCGTTCATAAAGCTGATAAGCTCGGTAAGATGGCCGATACCATATACCGGCAGGGCGTTCACCATGCCTGCTTCACGACAGTTTTGTTTGGGTACGATGAGGCCTTTGAAACCTTCTTTACGGGCGGTAATGGCAATAGGCAACGCACCTCTTATGGGATGAACCGTTCCATCGAGGTTGAGTTCGCCCATGATCATGTAATCTTTTAATTTTTCGGGTTCGTTCAGTTGATTATTGGCTGCAAGAATGCCAATGGCAATGGCGAGGTCGAAGGAGGAACCGCTTTTCTTTATATCGGCCGGCGCTAAATTGATAACCAGCTTGGTGCGCGGCATCTGGTAACCTATTGTCTTTATGGCGCTTTCAACCCGTTGCAGACTTTCTTTCACGGCGTTATCGGGCAGGCCTACGATGTAGTAGTGAATATTGCCCGGCATTACATTTACCTCAACCGTAATGGTTATGGCTTCCACCCCATATACGGCGCTTCCATACGTTTTGACAAGCATGAATAAAGTTTATGGTTATCCCGCGCATACACGGAATGGAAAGATAATAAATAATTATTATTTGACGCGGGGATGAACTATTCACCTTTGTGAATGGAATGTGTATGTTGGCCCATAAGAGGGAGGAGGAAATTCCAAAATTCAAATCCCCAATCCCCCAATTTTAATATCTCTCAACTATTCTGCCCTCAAATAACAGGTTAACCTCGGGGTCGGCAGTTAGTGTTGCAGGTTTTTTGGTAACAGGAATGGAAAACCGGGT
>CBIHPC010000747.1:0-1560 GCA_966211305.1 uncultured Niastella sp. | reverse complement strand
ATCCGTTCTTTCAGAACGCGTTACCCCGATTATTTCATCTCCAAGAATAAAATTGAGCTGCAGAACGGTATCGATGTAAAAGATATTTTCGAGAAGATAAAAACGAAATACAGGAACCAGCCGGTAAATACCGAAGATGGTTTGAAGATCGAGTTCGATAGCGACTGGGTTCACCTGCGTACATCAAATACCGAACCCATCATTCGCATTTATGCCGAAAGCAGTTTTGAAACAACCGCCAATAATATCGCATTGCGTTTGATGCATGATATTAAGGAGTTTATGTAGCCCTGAGCGTAGCCGAAGGGCTATTCCTGAACCCCTGGGTGCAGTCGGAACGGCGATTGATTGGTTTAAATCATATAATAAACAGCCTTATTCATTAAAAAATATTTGACCATTTAAGCGAATTTTTAAACAATTACCTGTCTATTGATGTTTTTGATGTGAGGCTTGTAATTCATAGGTATTAAAATAACTTTTCAAATATTTTATTCAATTTTGCTCCGCTTTTTAAGCGGAGCTTTTTTATGCCTGCCCGCGAAGAGGGTTAAAACGAAACTACATGTCAAAGCCGGTTAACCGTATTTATTTCGATAATGCTGCAACAACGCCTCTCGATCCACTGGTACTGGAAGCGATGATGCCGTATTTGACCGATAGGTTCGGTAATCCTTCTTCCATTTATTCATATGGAAGGGAGAGCCGGCTGGCCATCGAGAACGCCCGCAAATCGGTAGCGAAAATCCTGAATGCGCATCCGGCGGAGATCTTCTTTACATCGGGCGGAACCGAAAGCTCCAATACCGCTATCAATGCGGCCATAACCGACCTCGGCTGCCGGCATATCATCACTTCGCCTATTGAGCATCATGCTACTTTACATACGGTAGAACATATAAGCTGCCATAACGATGTGGAGTTAAGCATGGTAAAAATGCTTCCTAACGGCCATGTCGATCTGGAAGACCTGGAGCGCCTGCTGACGAACAGTAAAGAGAAATGCCTGGTAACCCTCATGCATGCCAATAATGAGATCGGTAATATGATCGATCTGCATGCGGTAGGAAACCTGTGTAAAATGGTTGGTGCCATTTTTCATTCCGATACGGTGCAAACCGTTGGGCATTTTCCCTTCGATCTGCGCAACACCCCCGTGCATTTCATTACCGGCGCCGGTCATAAATTCCATGGCCCCAAGGGCGTGGGCATTTTATACATCAATGAAAATGTAAGAATAAAACCATATATCCATGGCGGGGCGCAGGAACGCAATATGCGGGCGGGAACCGAAAACCTGTATGGCATAGTTGGTTTTGCAAAAGCGCTCGAACTGGCCACTGAAGCGTATGAAACACAAAGCGCTTATATAAGGGAATTGAAGTTATATATGATGGAGAGGGTAAAGAATGGGGTACAGGGTATCACCTTCAATGGCGATCCGCTGGACCGCAGCCTGTACACCGTGCTGAGCGTTTCTTTCCCAAAAACCGAAAAGTCGGAGATGATCCTGTTCAACCTCGATATGAACAATATTTGCGTAAGCGGCGGCAGCGCCTG
>CBIHPC010000746.1:0-1571 GCA_966211305.1 uncultured Niastella sp. | reverse complement strand
AAAAGCCTTCACCATCCGGCAAAGGCTTTGAATTGCTGGCTGAAATTTATGGTAAATCAGTTGTTGTGAAAAGCGGCTAATTCAATATCGTCAAGTGCAACACCTCCGCCCCGTATCAGCTTCTTTTGTTCGGCTATCTGACGTTTTTCATCAAAACGACTTTTGATACGGAAAACCCATTTCTGTTTTGCTTCACTTCCACGAAAGATACCTACTATCGTGCCGATCGACAGAGCCAATAAAAGTATCATCCTGTTCCTAATCGTTTTCATAAAACCGAGTTTGTAAAATTATTCTGTCTATTACTTTATTTAAGACAACTTATATACGCCAAATGCTGTTCCAATGTTTATAAAAATCATACCACTATGTGGGTATTTTTTAAAAATTAACAGATGTATACCCATATTGGTTCTTCCACTATTTTTATTCTGATTTTATTACGAGGTAACCCGTCTTAATATTTTTTTATATTGACATTTTTGCACGATTTCACAAAGGATATCATGGTACTTTTAACATCCTGTAATGGGTACTGGGTAGCCGCTATTTACAAAAGGTATTAGCGCCCTGTACTTAAGATGGCAGTTTTCATATTTTACATAACATTTTACCGGAACAGGCCAAGCACTTAGTTTTGCAGCCTCGATGTTGCGGTTACCGCAACGGGCACTGGCAAACTTTTTATCGATTAATCAAGCAAAAGCACCCATGAGAATAATCACACTATTGTTATTGCTGAAAAGCACCAATCTGGCAGCCCAGTTATTTTCGCCTTCGGGCTATCCCCAGGGATACTTCCGCAACCCGCTCAGTATTCCCATGCGGCTGGCAGGCAATTTTGGCGAATTGCGGCCCAATCACTATCACATGGGGTTTGATATAAAAACGAACGCTCGTGAAAACCTGCCGGTTTATTCAGCAGCGGATGGTTATATTGGCCGCATCAAAATAGAACCCTATGGATTTGGCCGGGCCATATACGTTGTGCATCCCAATGGTTTTACTACGGTATATGCGCATTTAAATGCATTCAACCCTACCCTGGAAAAATGGGTAAAAGACCAGCAGTATCAGCAACAATCGTGGAAGGTTTTTCTCGAATTAACGCCCGATCTTTTCCCGGTGAAAAAAGGCGACTTTTTGGCTTATAGTGGAAATACGGGCGGGTCGCAGGCGCCGCACTTACATTTTGAAGTAAGACGCACGAATGGGGATGTAAATGTGAACCCTTTTTTATTCGGTTTTCCGGTGGCCGACAATACATCGCCGGTATTGCAGCGGTTGGCGGTGTACGACAGAACCCGTAGCGTTTATGAGCAATCGCCACGCGTATATCCGGTGCGTGCGGTTTCCGGTTCGCGCTACCTGCCATCGCCATCGGTAATAACCGTTGCTTCGCCGCTGGTGAGCTTCGGCATCGGCGCTTATGATACCCAAACCGGTTCTCCCAATCATAATGGCATTTATGAATCGACACTGCTGTTTGACGATGAACCGGTGGTAGGCTTCAGAATGGATAACATCAGTTACAACGATACCCGCGACCTGAATGCCCATATCGATTATAA
>CBIHPC010000745.1:0-1572 GCA_966211305.1 uncultured Niastella sp. | reverse complement strand
TCAGGGCAAACCAGGTAGAACAGAAATCGAAAGTGCAGGTACTTAATGAGGCTATAAAATTATTGAGTGTCGATGATGCGCGGATAATCACTTTATTTTACCAGGCTGAACAAAGCCTTGAAGAGATCGGCCGCATCATTGGCGTTGACCCGAACACCGCTAAAGTAAAACTGCACCGCGCCAGGCAACGGTTGAAAGAGAAAATGGAAAAGCATTATGCGGAAGAAGTAAAAGATATGGTTGGTTAGTTAACTTAAAAAACAAAACAATGAGCAGTCAACAGAACATGGAGGAACGTTTGTGGGAATACATCGATGGTGTTTGTACCGGTGATGAGCGCCTGTTCATCGATGAGTTGATCGCTTCCAACCAGGTATGGCGCCAAAAGTACCAGGAGTTGCTTGAATTACAAACCCTGCTGAACAATCATCTCGAGCTGGATGAACCTTCCATGCGTTTCACACAAAACATCATGGAATCTATCAGTAAACACCATATTGCGCCTGCTGCCAAATCGTATATCAATAAACGGATCGTATGGGGTATTGCGCTCTTTTTCTTTTGCAGCATCATTGGTATGCTGATAGCCGGTTTTGCACAAATGACCTGGCCGGCAACAGCAACCGGCGCATCATTAATCGACTACAGCAGGATCAGTAAAGTAGATATGAGCGGATTTTTCAACAATACTTACACAACAGTATTTATGATGATCAATGCGGTGCTGGGTTTGGTATTGCTCGATATGTACCTGAACAGAAAAAAGCAGGAGATCGAAAACAGAAAATCAGGAGCCTAACTTTCTTTTTCTTCAATAAAAGAATTTTCAAACTCGGGCGATATGACCGGGTTTCGTTCTATCCATCTTAACGCCAGTATGGGAATTAGCGGAATTAAATTGATGAACACGAATTGTTCTTCCGTACCACCAAATCGTAACGCGAAGTTAGCCGTGAGCAATTCAAACTTTATATTAAAGAAGTAATCACCGCCAAAGCCTACCGCTAAATAAGGGCCATAATAATAAATAAAGGCAAACCCCTGTACCGATAATTGTAACAGCTGAAAGCATAAATTCAGTTTCGACAAGGTGAAGAACCGAAGTGTATAACCTTTAATAAAATACACTATTCCTGCAACAAAACCGGTAAGCGTTATTCCCACCAGTGGAATTAAAACAAATACCACACCGGCCGATAAAACCGCAATATTGGAATACATCAACAGGAACATAACGAGGGCGCCTACCAGTTGGTATATGGCGATACCCATACCCCACCCTCTGCGGTTGTTAAGAACAAATTGTTTAAATCGTTTCATGGAAGTCCCTTTGAATGGGCCTATCAATATACGTTATACTTCCTGAATTTAAAAACCGAAGTAAGAAGTAGGATGTAAGACGTAGGAAGATAACTATATTTCTGGACCCGCGACTATGTTCAGAACAAACTAAAAGGTGAGCTCCGCCATTAGTAGCGAGCTCACCTTTTTATTATTTTCTTACTTCTTATTTCCTGCTTCACAACTTTATTTCCTGCTTCACAACTTATTTTCTCGTTTATTCTACGAATC
>CBIHPC010000744.1:0-1573 GCA_966211305.1 uncultured Niastella sp. | reverse complement strand
TGTAATATTCATACATAATTGCAAATACTCTCTCTTTGAACATCTGCGTTGTTTCACCCGGTTGAACGGTAACTGGCGGCAGGAAATGCATTTCCATTTTATGCGGCATCAGGAAGAAAGGTTTGCTGGCCGGTAATACCTTCCTGGTATTGAAAATAAGGCTGGGAATAATGGCTTTACCGGTATCGATGGAGAGGCGGAAAGCGCCATCGTGAAAACTTTTCAGCGGTTGACCGGTAAGGTTACGCGTGCCTTCAGGGTACAAACACATGTTCAGGCCCATTTCAAGCACCCTGCGCATTTGCAGGTAACTTTCTTTCCGGCTGGCCTCGCTTTTACGGTCAACCAGTACCGAACCGGTGGTATAGATCATGCCGAAGAGCGGGATCTTTGCCATTTCAATTTTCGCAATGGTCTTGTTGCCATTGGGGATGGCCGGGTACGAGATAGGCACATCCATAAATGAGTTATGATTACTCACAACAATATAGGTTTCGCCAGGTGCAAAGTTCTTCCTGCCGCGAACGATCAGGGGGCAGCCGATAAGCGGCAGGTAAATGCCCATCCATACGCGTGAAATGGCGGCAAATCGCCTGGTCTTTTTAGGATCGCTCAAAAAATAGCTGAACAGCAGGAACGGAACCAGCACAATGATCAGTGTGATAACAAAAAACAATGCGGCCCATGCCGCGCAAATTCGACCAATTATCTCTTTAAGGATCTTCATTTACAATTTTCTACTTCAGTAATAAAACGCTGTTACAGGTTGCAGGTTACAGGGTTCAGGGCGCACTCCACAAACAACAAACAACAAACCACAAACAAATTACAATGCCCAGTTAATAGGATCGCGGCCATTCTTCATCAAATATTCATTTGCTTTGGAGAAATGCCGGCAGCCAAAAAAACCGGCATAGGCGCTCAGTGGCGAAGGATGAGCGGCTTTCAGTACGAGGTGTTTGGTTTCATCTATCAGCACCTGTTTCTCCTGCGCAAATTTGCCCCACAACATAAACACCACGTTTTCCTTTAATTCCGAAATTTTCTTAATTACATTATTGGTGAATTCGGCCCAGCCGATCTGCGAATGGCTCATGGGTTCGGCAGCCCGAACCGTTAAAGAGGCATTGAGCAACAATACGCCCTGTTCGGCCCATTTGGTAAGTGTGCCATGATTGGGAATGGCAACGCCGGTATCGCTATGCAGTTCTTTAAAGATATTCACCAGCGATGGCGGCGGCGGCACACTTTCCGAAACCGAAAAACAAAGCCCGTGCGCCTGACCGGGCCCGTGATATGGGTCCTGGCCCAGGATCACCACTTTTACATTATCGATGGGGGTTGTATTGAATGCATTGAATATAAGGGAACCCGGCGGATAGATAGTTCTGCCGGCCATTTTTTCCGTCTTTAAAAACGTAACGATATTCTGAAAGTAGGATTTCGCAAATTCGGGTTTCAATGCTGCCTTCCAGCTTTCTTCAATTTGTACGTCCATGGATAGTATTGATAATTTGCGATAAAAATAAGGAAAGGGAATTTATTTGATATAGTTAATTTCCCTGCTATGTAA
>CBIHPC010000743.1:0-1576 GCA_966211305.1 uncultured Niastella sp. | reverse complement strand
AGATCGAGAATAAACATTTCCGCGACATCATGGATTACTTCGATGACAAGGACGTGTTCGTTGTAAATAATACCAAAGTATTCCCCGCAAGGATGTACGGACGCAAAGAAAAGACCGGGGCCAAAATTGAAGTTTTCCTGTTACGTGAATTAAATAAACCCAACCGGCTGTGGGATGTGATCGTAGACCCTGCCCGTAAAATTCGTGTAGGTAATAAATTGTATTTTGGTGAGAACGATGAACTGATCGCCGAAGTAATCGACAATACCACCAGCCGCGGCCGTACCATTCGCTTCCTGTGGGATGGCACCGACGAAGAGTTCCGCAATATGCTGGAATTCCTGGGTGAAACACCGCTGCCAAAATACATCAAACGCAAACCTGAAGCAGAAGATAAAGAACGTTACCAAACGGTTTATGCAAAACATGAAGGAGCGGTAGCTGCGCCAACCGCCGGTTTACATTTCAGCATAGAACTGATCAAACGTCTTGAAATTAAAGGCGTTCGTTTTGCCGAAGTAACCCTGCATACCGGTCTCGGCACCTTCCGCCCGATTGAAGTGGAAGACCTCAGCAAACACAAGATGGATGCCGAGTACTACAAGATCGACGACCTGTCGTGCAAGATCGTGAACAAGGCCATCGAAGGTAAACACCGCATTTGCTCTATCGGTACCACTACCATGCGGGCTATTGAAAGCTCCTATACGGCTGAAAAGCTGTTGAAGCCTTCTGAAGGCTGGACCAACATCTTTATCCATCCGCCATACCAGTTCAATATAGCCGATTCACTGGTAACCAACCTGCACCTGCCCAAGACCAGCCTGCTGATCATGGTTTGCGCATTTGCCGGTTACGACCTGGCGATGGAAGCTTACAAAAAAGCCATCAAGGATAAATACCGTTTCTTCAGCTATGGAGATGCGATGCTGGTTATCTGATGTGCTGATTAGCTAATGGAATATAATTTTTATAATTAAGGATTTAAATTATTAAAGCCGGAAACATCGATAGGAGGTTTCCGGCTTTTTATGTTGCATTCTGTGCGCAGCTGTATCCTTAGCACATTAGCAAATCAGCACATTGGTTTTTCTATCTTCTGAACTTAAAAGTATAGGTGCGTCCCCCGGTATACACAAAAGCCTTGAACCGGTTGGTGCCGGTGAACTGCATATCGTCGAAATACTCCGTGATCATATCCTGGGTTTGAAAATTCAGCACGCTTACAAATAACGTTTGCTGCTGCTCATCGCCCTGCCAGGAATTCCTGATATCCCAGCTGCCGGTATACACATCGCCCTGGTCGTTCACGTACGTAACATCGCCCGATGATTCAAAAGTAAATTTGCCGCTGGTAAAAGGCGCATTGTAACGGCTGCCCAGTCCGAAATTATTTACATCATATAACTCCCAGGTACCGCCGGTCACGCGCCGGTCGTATGATTTCAGAAAGTCTTTGCTGCAGGAAGTTATAAGGAGAAGCGCGGGGATAAAAGCGAGGTAAATTTTTTTCATATAATAGTGCGTTTGGTGGTACTACAAATTTGGCTGTATTGCCGGGCTTTGAAAGGTGGGC
>CBIHPC010000742.1:0-1597 GCA_966211305.1 uncultured Niastella sp. | reverse complement strand
AGTCCGCCGGCAAATTGTCGAACCAATTAATAAAATTATTTAAGCGCATATATGCTTTCTCCTGGTCACCTTACGGGTCAACTTATTTTAATATCAAGTGTTCCTGATGCCTCGTTCCAGCGGGCCTGAGTTCCGAGTTTCCTGCACAGTGATTCCATCCGGGCAGCAATGTTGATGGCGCGTGACAAACCGGCCAAACGCACCTGGAAGTTCTCGATAATCGTCGGGTACAGGAACATGTTTTGAATACTTTGACCGAATATTTCGATCATGAATATGAACGACTCATCATTTCGTTCGATCGCATCAACTGCATAGTCGTCAATGAAGTCACCGGCACTATAAATGATGGGTCTCTTCCTGTATATTTCAATACCGCGGAAAACATGACATGAGTGCCCGAAGATGATATCGGCGCCAGCTTCGATAAGCATATGCGCAAATTCACGATGGCCTGGTTCCGGCTTGCCTCCCCAATTAGTACCCCAATGCAGGGCAACGATGAGTATATTCACCGCTGACTTTGCTGCTTTTATTCTTTCGATAAGATTATGTGCGTTGGGATCCCTTATATCAACAGGCACATACCATATTCCGGAACGATCCGTTTCTGCGCCCCAGCCCGGCTCACTTGCGTCTGTAACGGATAGCAAGCCAACCTTCACCAAACCCATTTCAAGGATGGCAGGATGTTGCGCGGCCAGCAGGTTGGGTCCTGCCCCCGCATATCGGATCCCCGCCTTCTCCAATAAAACGAATGTATCAGCAAGCGCTTCCCGGCCATAGTCAAGCGTGTGATTATTGGCCAACGACACGGCATTTATTCCGGCCGCCCCAAGTACAGCGATATTGTCGGGATCAGAACGGAATGTAAAAACTTTCAAAGCTGGCGAACCTTTGCTGGAGATCACACATTCCAGGTTGCAGATCCGTACATCCGCTTCTTTGAATACGGGAAGCGTATTGCCCCAGGGGTAATCAGGAGGATGGCTCTTCAGATTTTCATTTACCAATCTCCCGAGCATTACATCGCCTGTAAGTAATAATTTCATACACTGAAATAGTTACGTTATAATCCGGCGCCCGACAAGGAGGGGCATAGCATGCAGACTATGGTATAAAAGTAAACCCTTTTTCTTATACAAGAATTTTACCGGATTCGAACCAGTAAGCAGTTCATTCTAAAGGCATAAAGAATCTTCGAAAGATCAATTTGATTTCCTTAAACGCAAAAACCCGCTACTGGAGCGGGTTTTAAAATTTCGTGGAGTTGACCGGAGTACTATCGCAGCACTCTTCTCCTTTTTATCGTTTATAGGTCAAATAAAAACTACCTAGAATCAATCATGATTTGCCCTGTTCAACTTAAGGCAAATGTACTAATCAGGAAAACAATATCGAACACCCTTTCATTTTCTGAAAGGGTTAAAATCGTAATGCAAGATTAATCCTTTTCAGTGTATTTATTATAAACTCATATCCAGGCCAGCCAAAACGTTTAGCGACTGAGGGCTTTTCCAGGAGTGAATATGCAGTTAACCATACTACACTGTAAAAGACAACACTTTCAATTTTCCTTTTATTACAGAAAAGATGT
>CBIHPC010000741.1:0-1608 GCA_966211305.1 uncultured Niastella sp. | reverse complement strand
CGCACATCCAGCTTAGGCTTAAAGATTTCTACCCGCAGGTTGGCGATCTTTGCCCGTTTTAGTCTCCGGATCAGTTCCTCCGTTTTTCCGGAAAACATAGACCCGCAAATTACTTCAATACTGCCCCGGCGTTCACCCGATATATTAGGTTCTATAAACATGTTAACGGAAATAGGTACAATAATTGTTAACTTTAGCAATTAACTCTAACCATAAAAAAGTACCCGCTTATTATGGAACGTTTAGCACAACTTATTGGCAAATTAAATGAACAATTTGCACAAAACGCCGATCCGTTTCAACTATTAGTTACTACCCAATTAATTGAAACAGAATTGGTACAGATGTCTACGTCCACACATCGAACTGTTCACACCTCAAAAGTGGCAGTTATGATGCCTGCGGCTACGGCGGCTAATGGTCATGGCTATCAGCACAATCGACATATAAAGGAAGAGGTAACTACCCAAACACCTGCCAAAGTGGTAAATAAGCCCGTTGTGGCGGAAGCTCCGCCTGCAGCAGAGGTTGAGGCGCCCCCGGTTGTTGTAGAAGCTCCTCCTGTTGTGGTTGAAAAGGCGCCGGAAATAGAACCGGCCGTTGTAACTTCTCCGGCAGTTGAAGTGAATGGCATTAATGGGCATGTGGAAAAAAATGGAAATGGCCACCATGTAGAACATACGGAAAACAATGGTTGGAATATTGATCCTTTGCGTGAAATTCCTACGCTGGCCCATCAGCAGGCGGTAAAAGAACTTAACGAGGTGATGGCTTCAAAAGAAGCTTCCCTTAATGAAAAGTTAAAAGCTGAAGTAAAAGAAGTGGCTCACGTGCTCAATGATGCGCCTGTACGCGACCTGCGCAGGGCCATTGGCATCAACGACCGTTTTGTTTTTATCAGCGAACTTTTCCGCAACGACGAAGTAATGTATGAACGCAGTATAAAGACCATCAACAGTTTTCGCATACTACCCGAAGCCCAGTACTGGATCGAAAGGGAGTTGAAGGTAAAACTGGGTTGGGATGAAAACAAAGAAAGCACCCGCCACTTTTATCAGCTGGTTAAAAGACGGTTCTCCTGAATGTACTGCATCACACTGTTTGTTGCTCCTTTATTATTATATACATAGTTACGGGCCGCCTCACAGCTTTTCTGCCAGGCGCTCGTATCTTCTATTAAGTGAGTAAAGACTTTTTCCAGCTCAAGGGCTGTATCGATAACCCAGCCGCCTCCCTGTTCAACCAGTTCAACCGCTTCAATGTATTTATCGTATACGGGCCCGAATACTACCGGTTTGCCATAAACCGCGGCTTCCAGTACATTATGTACGCCATCATCGCCAAAACCACCGCCCACATACGTTATAGTGGCGTATTTGTACAGTTTCGATAACATGCCAATATTGTCAATGATCAGCACATTGGGCTTCTGTTCGTTGTTCCGATCGCTATCGGAAAGCTGCCGGTTGCGGGGAACCGGCCTTGGCGCCTCAGGATTATCGGGTAATTGCGAAAGGCGAACGGTGTGTTTGAATAACTTCTCTATATCCTTCAGGTGATCTTCATTTATTTCATGCGGGGCTATAATGAACTTTATTTCCGGATGCG
>CBIHPC010000740.1:0-1613 GCA_966211305.1 uncultured Niastella sp. | reverse complement strand
GCCGGCTGGCGCATCAGCCGCGAAGCTTTTATGGATGGACAGGATATCATCAACGACCTGAAGTTAAGAGCAGGGTATGGGGTTACCGGTTCACAGCCTTCCGACCTTTTCCGCGGCGTGGC
Organism: uncultured Niastella sp.; assembly: GCA_966211305.1. Taxonomy (GTDB): domain Bacteria; phylum Bacteroidota; class Bacteroidia; order Chitinophagales; family Chitinophagaceae; genus Niastella. The sequence goes on along the minus strand of CBIHPC010000740.1, from coordinate 1,491 downwards.
ATTACTTGGTTACAGCGGTTTTGTTTTGTCGAATGGCGCATGGATCCAAACGCTGGTGCCTACGCAAAACGCCAATCCCGATCTGAAATGGGAAGAAAAACGCGAAACGAATATCGGCCTCGACTTCAGCTTATTGAATAACCGCATCGGCGGTAGCATCGATCTGTACAACCGCCAGATCCATAACCTGCTTTATTTGTTCGAAGTACCCAGTCCGCCAAACCTGTACAATCGTACGCTCGCCAATGTTGGTACGCTTGAAAATAAAGGGATCGAGATCTCGCTGAATTTTGTTCCCGTCTCAAAAAAAGATTTTCAATGGAATTCCACGGTTAACTTTTCTACCAATTCCAATAAGCTGAAAAGCCTTTCGAATGATCTTTATAAAACATCGACCGATTACCTGCGGGTAGGCGCTATTTTTCCGCCCATACAAACCTTCTCGCACCTGTTGAGGGTTGGCGGACCGGTTGGCGATTTTTATGGTTACAAAGTGATAGATGTGGGTAACGACCCGGCAGATGTAGCCAGCTATGGGCAATGGATCTATGAAGGTAATGACGGCAAGCCCGTAAACTATACCGCATTTGGCCATTCCTTTGAAGATAAAAAAGTAATCGGCAACGGCCTGCCAAGGTATTACCTGGCATGGAACAACAACTTCCGGTACAAGAACTGGGACCTTGCCATTACACAACGGGGCGCTTTCAAATTCCAGGTGGCGAACCTGCAGCGGATGATGTTTGAGAACCCAACGCAGGCGCAATACAATCTTTTGAAGAATGCGTATGACCCGGTATTCGGCAAAACACAGTTGAAATCGCCGGTTGAATTCAATAGTTATTATATTGAAAATGGCGATTTCTGGAAGATCGATAACATAACGCTCGGGTATAATGTAAAGACAGCCGGTTTAAAGTATATCAGGTCGGCCCGGTTTTATATAGCCACCCTGAACACATTTATTATTACAGGTTATAAGGGTATAGATCCTGAAGTGAGTTTACGCAATGGTACTTCTTCCGCCCAGTCGGGCGTGGTACAGGTGCCCACTTCAGGTCTCGATCCCGGAATGGACTCGCCGTTCAAATATCCAACCACCCGTTCTTTCAGTGTTGGACTAAACGTTACATTCTAACCTTTAATTGAAAAAGAAATGAAGAAGACAAACTATTATATAGTGCCGGGCATGCTGTCGATCCTGATCACCGCCATGTTGTTCAGTGCCTGCACCAAACTGAAAAGTGATTCTTACAACCAGATCATTTCAGGTGAATTCGTTCCTGCCGGCTCCGACCTGCCGGCGCTGGCGGGTGCTGCCTATGTTGACTGGCGCGGCCTGCTGTTACAATGGAATACGGTATACAGGGCGCAGGAAGTTTCAGGTGATCAAATGCTAACACCCGCCCGGCCGAATGGCTGGGTCGACGGCGGTGTTTACCGGCGCATTCACGAGCATAAATGGACAACCGAAGATGATATTGTGATCAA
>CBIHPC010000739.1:0-1613 GCA_966211305.1 uncultured Niastella sp. | reverse complement strand
TGCGGCAGTCATCGATATCGATGCCATCGTTATTATAATAGGCGGTGCTTTGCACCCGGATGCTGTCAATGACGAGGTTGGTGCATTCGCGGTAAGTTTGCACCCAGCAGGCGGCGTCTTTGAACAATACACCGGTAATGGTTACCTGGTCGCAGTTTTTGAATGTAAGCAGGTGCGGCCGGTTAAACTCCGCCGAGCGTTTTTGTCCCCAGGGATTTACGGTTTGCCATTGGGGATCCTGCAGCGTGCCTTCGCGTAACATGCGGTCTACATCGGCCACCACCTCCCTGCCCCGGCCGTCGATAGTGCCTGTGCCGGTAATGGAAATATGATTTTGCCTGTCGGCCACGATCAGGGCCGATGCGCGCGTTGTGCCATAATCGCTGCGTTTGGTACTGCCCAGCAAAAAGGCATTGGCCGACACATGCAATTCAACTCCTGACTTTATATTGATAACCCCGGTTACGAATTTTCCGGCGGGAATGTATACCTGACCTCCACCTGCTGAAGCTGCACTGTCGATGGCTTTTTGAATAGCCGCTACATTATTTGTATGGCCATCGCCCACCGCACCGAATGTTGTTATATCGAATATTTTCTTTTGACCAAATACTGTTGTAGTAACAATCGCCAGAATCAAATACAGGCTTGCTTTTTTCATATGTATGTATTAAGTTAACCAGTTAACGAGTTAACTGGTTAACTCGTTAACTTAATAGCTTGATCTCGGTCTGTTCGCAGGCAGTTTTCCAAACTTCCCATTCGGCCTGCTTCCCATTACGATCGTCATTTTACCGCCCTGCATGATCTGCTGATGCGTAATATAGGAGTTGGGCCAGGGTTTGCCATTCAGCATTATGCGTTGAATATAGATATTCTTTGCACTGTTCTGTTCTACTTTTAACGAAAACGTTTTCTTACCCGGCAGTTGAATGGTGGCTCCATCAAACAGCGGACTGCCCAACACATATGCGCCGTTTGCAGGAAATACGGGATAGAAACCTAAAGAAGAAAAAATATACCAGGCCGACATTTGCCCGCAGTCTTCATTACCGCTGATGCCGTCTATGGTATTGAGGTATTGATCTTTCAGAATAAACCGCACCTTCTCCGCTGTTTTCCATTGTTTGCCGGCATAGGCATATAAATAAGTGGTGTGATGACCCGGTTCGTTGCCATGCGCATACTGGCCGATCATACCCGAAATATCAGGCGGCGAATTGGGATCGAACTCTATTTTCAATTTGAAGAAGGTATCGAGCCGGCGGTCAAATGCCGCATCGCCGCCAAGCAGTTTTATCAATCCTTCCACATCCTGCGGTACCAGCCAGGTATACTGCCAGGCATTGCCTTCGCAATAATCATCGATCCAGGGATGGCTGGTGCGGCCCGGACCGAACGATGCATTCCACCCGCCCTGTTCGTTCTTTCCCCTGAAAAATTGGGTAGTGCTGTCGAAATAATGGCGGTAATACAGCGCGCGTTTTGCAAACAGTGCGGCATCTTCTTTTTTGCCCATTTTCTTTGCCATCAATGCAATGCTGCCATCGCTGATGCAATACTCCATGGCCTTTGCCACCGATTCCTGCACTTTATTATGCGGAATATAACCG
>CBIHPC010000738.1:0-1613 GCA_966211305.1 uncultured Niastella sp. | reverse complement strand
TTGCCACTGCTCAAAATATCACTGATCCCAATGCGCAGCCTTTTAATGGCCCGCAATTGATCCATCAGAACAATATGTTCCATTTGAGTGGGGGCAGCCTTGGTTATAATATGGACGTAACCGAAACCAACCTTCCGGCCGGCTTTTCTCCGTTCATCGATATAACTTCTTCCAGCAATCCGCTTTTGTGGAATTATGATCTGAAACCCGCTTGTACTGCTATCGATTTTGGTCAGTTCACCGGTATCGATAAAGATTTCCAGGGTAAGCCGGTTCCGTATGGTGGTTTGCCCGATGCCGGGATCATTGAAAGTATTGCGATCGTGCTCCCGCTGGAAATATTGTCGTCACGGGGTTACGCTGCTACTGTCGGAAATATCATCGAATGGGAAACCAATAAAGAACTGGCCAAACACTTTGAAGTGGAGAAAAGCAATGATGGCCAAACGTTCAGCTCCATTGCGACAATTCCGTATAAAACGGAAGCGGACGCGGGTGCAGCCAGCATAATATACCGGTTCACCGATGGCGATGTTAAAGGCGACGTGCAGTACTATCGCATTAAGGGTGTTGAAGCCAATAGTAAGGAGATCTATTCAAAGATCATTACCATTAAAAGCATTACGCAGCAGTCTGCCCACGGTAGCTTTACCCTGTTTCCCAATCCTGCCCGGGATTATGTTTACCTGAAATATCCGGGTAATGATTTTCTGAATAAAGAAGTTATGTTGGTGAGTATGGCAGGCGTTGTGGTGAAAAGGCAAAGATTGAATGATGCATCGGCTCAGGTTAAACTGTATATCAGCGATTTGCCGAAAGGTGCATATGCCTTAAAACTTTTTGACACTAAAACCGGAGAAACACAAAGCACTATGTTAACCAAATAAAAGGCCGCAAGTGTAAGGCCGCATGATATAGTATAAGATAATTAAATGGCGAGTGGGAATGTAAACCCGCTCGCTATTTTACTAAGTATAATTGAGGTAAGTGACCATTTAAACGCCCTGATAAACGCGAGGTTAAATTAATTGCGCTTTCCGGATAAAACCACCACCCGCCACTAACTACCTGCCGCTAGCTACTCTTTGCTTCACATACTCCGACGGCGTCATCTCATACTTCGCCTTAAAACAGGTGCTGAAGTATTTGGCATTGCTGAACCCTACTGAATAAGCGATCTCGGAAATATTGCCGTAACCGGAATCGAGCAGTTGCTTTGCGCGTTTGAGGCGCATTTCTCTTACAAATTCTATAGGCGCCAGTCCGGTCAGGCCCTTGAACTTCCTATAGAAGGTAGTTCTGCCCATAGCTACGGTTTCGGCAACCGTGTCAATATTAAAATCGGCATCGGCCATTTTCTCTTCCACGATCGCTACGATCTGTTGCAGGAAGGCTTCGTCGCGGGAAGTGATGGTTACCTCGCCCGGTTCCAGTTGCACCGTTTTCTTTTCTTCGAGCAATGAGTTCAGTACCTTATTCCGCTGACTGATCAGGTTCCTGATCGCCGCTACCAGGAAATCGTGCCGGAACGGTTTGGTGATATAATAATCCGCGCCATAATCCAGCCCTTCTATCTGGCTCTCGATGGCGCTTTTGGCGGTTAACAGAATTAC
>CBIHPC010000737.1:0-1618 GCA_966211305.1 uncultured Niastella sp. | reverse complement strand
TGGAGATTGGTCTGCAAAACCAATTTAACGTGGGTTTAATTCCCATCCTGCTCTCTATTTTTATTGGAAGGTTAGCATAACCGGTAATGCAGCAGTCTTGAAAACTGCCGTACGTGTAACTGCGTTTGCAGGTTCGGGTCCTGCACTTTCCCGCGTCGCGCGCCGAAGTTTTACTGCTGCTGCCAGTTCTATGGCGGTCAAAGAACGAAGGCGGGCATCAGGCGCCAAAGTTTTGATAAATGTGTGCGTCGCTCGCCGAAGTCTTACCACCGCAGATAATGTTATGGCGGCCAAGGGAGAAGGCGCATATTATAACACATGAGTTCTTTTACGGAGAGTAGGTCAGATATTGGTTTGCTGCGGCATCCTGCTAAGATGTTTCTCGTTTAAATACGCGATGAAGGTTCGATTCCTTTGCTCTCCGCTTTCACTAACCGAAGTCTTGATGAAGGCAGGTTTACTACTTATCAATCTCATTCAGGGCGTTGGTAACGACGGAGGCGTTACGCCAGCCTGTAAATCTTGTTCACAGAAGTCACAGAAGATTCGAATTCTTCACGCCCTGCCAGGTTTTCATGTATGTATGGAGTTGAGTTAGCAATTAGGATTTACTTAACTTTTAGTTTTCAGAACAAAAGAGTAATATTATGATATAACCCTTATGTTATGCTCTTCCCGTTGTTAATTCTGGCCGTTGTTCTGATCCCTGTTTTAGGTGCTTATTCAATATCACGCGTTGTGTATAAAACGCTGACCAAAGCTGAAAAGCCGAACGCGAATGTAATTCGTATTGTAACAATGATTGGAAGCTTTATTGTTATTTTGGCTGCAATTCTCGTTCTTATACTTTTTAACATTCCCTTTGAGCGATAGCCTGTTTTTTATTTGTTTTCCAGATCAGCCATTCAGCCAGCAACAGGTTGGGAACAAATCCCATCCAGGCATCTATCATATATAGGGTAAGCGGGTCGGGATGAAATACACTCGAAAGAATTATTTTCCATGAGCGCAAAGTAATGGCTGAAAAGGTCAATGCAAAACTGCGGATCATGAATCGTTTATGCTTATTAATCTCTTTGTTGCGCGCGGCTATAACGGCTTTTAAGGTGAACCAGAACCAAAGACAGTCAAGGAGTATAAAAGCGATTTTCGAAGGAAGCAATCCGTTTGCATAATATGCCATAATCATGGCTGCGGGAAAATTAACGATAAGAATATCCACTGCATAGATCCACCCTACAATACGGTGTAAGCGCCGGTATTTTTTTAAGATGATATCTGAAAATTGCGTGAGGCCGGCGGCAAGCGCCAGCACGCTGCTGAACACGTGGGTATAAAAGGCCGCTTTCCATAGTGGAATGTTAATATACTCCTGTTTGTACCTGAGAAAATGAATATCTGTTTCAAAGGAAGAATATTCAATAGCCATATGTAGCATAAGATAAGTTCCAATGCAGAGTGCTGCATATGCAATGAATGAACCCAGTATGGAGGCAGCTGTTTTCACCCGGAGGAGTTCGTTGATTGATTAAAAATAAATAAGCGGTCATAACTTTCATAATGATCGCTTTCATTCTATATAGTTTGGGAGGAAATTAACAGCCGCTGGCAGCTTCAG
>CBIHPC010000736.1:0-1637 GCA_966211305.1 uncultured Niastella sp. | reverse complement strand
CTTTGTAATTTTACAGTAAGATAATATTCCGAGGTTAAAGCCAGCTCCCGACACTCCTTCTAACCTCTTTTCAAAATCCGGTTTGCGTATTATATTATGCCGTTTCATTCTCACAGGATAAACAGGCAGATTTGTTATTTTCCGTTCCTCATGAATAACCTTCCAAACCGTAAAAAATAACCACATAAGGAAAAAATGATCTTGTAGCTAATACTTCGTCATTTGGCGGAGCAACCATAACCTTATTCTTCAACATCAAGAACCTGCAATGCTATGAAAAAGAGTAACGCGGCCATTGTGATCATTTGCACATTGATCATTATCCTGTTCGTGTACACAGCCAGCACTAAATTGCTCGATCACTACAATTTTAGATCCGGTCTTTCTGAATCACCCTTTATTGCACCCTTTGCCAACATCCTTGCCTGGGTGATACCGGTGGGTGAAAATCTCATTGCTGTTATGCTGGTGATACCTGCTATACGATTAGCGGGGTTGTTTGCGTCCGGCATCCTGATGTCGCTTTTCACCGTATATATTGCAGCCATGCTATTGTCTGGCAGCGACATACCCTGCAGCTGCGGCGGTATTGTAGAAGAAATGTCGTGGGGCGCGCATATTGTATTCAACAGCGCTTTTGTAGCATTGTCGGCCTTCGGTATTTACCTGCAACGAAAAAAGCGACGAACAACCAACAACTTACCTGCCTTGGCATAATCAATCAACTCACTGTTAAGATCTATATTGGAAGGGCATGTTACGTCCGTAACGTAACGCACGGAAACCGATTCCTTATCCCGTGGCGACTTACCATCGCCACTTAAATTCACCCGTATGCAAAGAGATATCATTGACCGGCTCTCCCGATTAGACCACCTGATTCGAATCAAAGGCACCGGAACACCGGCACAACTGGCGGAGCGATTAAACCTGTCTGAAAGAAGTATTTACGATTACATCAATTTCATGAAAGGGCTGGGTTGCCCTATCAGGTTCGACAGTTACCGTGAAAGTTATTTTTATGAAGAAGAGGGCTTTTTCGTGATCGCATTCTTCCCGAAAAGCAAGTTACAGCCGTTGCTGGATAACTATTCCCATGAGTTGAATGAATAGAGGGTGATGTTTCCGCCTGTAAAACTTAATATTCCACTGCAGGATGACTGCAGTGGGCGTTACGAAATTTAATGGCAACCATTCACCCCGGTCAACATTTACATGGCGATCCGATAAACCAAAAAATTAATGCACTGGTGGAGTGAAGGCAAGTCGGGAAATGCATTCACTTTTATAACAGCTTATTTTGCGCGGAAACCCCTGCTTTATAAGCACCTTTATAAACATTATGCCGCCAGTGCATTATTAACGATCTTCGTGTAAGGATAAGTAAACTTCACATTGACAAATGAACTATGCAAAAGTATTAGATGCTGCCCTGACGATGTTCCCCCGCAAGGTAAAAGTAACTTGTATCGATGGCGTTACAGAGCAGCATATAGGCAGGTATAAAGTATTGCTTCATCACCTGCCAGCCGTGTTTAACAAACCCATTACATTAACCATCGAAGGCAATGAATGGCGGGTTATAAAAGCCAAACCGCATCACTCCGATGAATTTTCTATATTCAGAAAGCTGACCC
>CBIHPC010000735.1:0-1654 GCA_966211305.1 uncultured Niastella sp. | reverse complement strand
AACCAATACCACTTTCTGTTGGAGTGTAATGAGCGGTGAATGCCCTTCCACACCTTATCAGAAGGATACATTTTATACTGGTCAGCTTTTTCTTTCAGCAGTTCTTCAATATCCTCATTGTAAAAACCTCGCTCCATATCAATTAGTGTTTGTACGGTATGTTTTTCATAGGGTTAAATATATCAGTAAGAGTGATGTTAAGGCTTATCTCCCTGCTGCTACACCTAACCAGTTTGTCTTTTCCCTGGGGCGCATAATGATTTTCTTCTTCACAAGGATGTCCTCAAGCATTTGTTTTGCCCTGGTATATTGCGAACGGCTGGTACTTTCTTCGATATCCAGCATTTCGGCAATTTCCTTGTGCGAGTAACCTTCGATGGCATACAGGTTAAGTACCGTACGGTAACCTATTGGCAGTAAGCGAATGCATTCCACTACCTGCTTTGCCTGTACAATCGAAGGCACTGATTCTTCGCGCACCTGGATGCTGGTTGCATGGATGATGTCGACGCTTTCGTTGAACTTTTTGTTCTTTTTGAGATGGTTGATACAGGTATGAACTATGATTCGCCGTATCCAACCCTCAAATGCTCCTTTGTTCTGGAAGGTATGTATTTGTGAAAATACCTTTATAAACCCTTCCTGTAACATGTCTTCAGCATCTTCCCGGTGGTGGGCGAACCTGTAACAGACAGACAGCATCTTGGGACTGTACCTGTTGTACAATTCCCGCTGGGCAGAAGTGTCGTTACGTAAACAGCCTTGTAAAATGGCGTCGTCGGTCATATTAACCGTTTGGTTGCCCTGTAATTTAGACAATTTTTTGAAGTAATTGCTGCGCTATTTATAAAAAATTACCGGTTGCGGGTATCAATTTTAATTCCGCCGGGCCGCCGCTTTTTCGGCGCAGCCCATAGGTTTGGGCCTGTTTCATATGAATTTCACTTGTTTACACATAATAAACCGGTTAAGCCCAGCCAGGAGGCTAAGCCGCAGCCGGCACCGCGCCCGGCATTGCGGCCTCTTTTATGGCCTCATCTCATGCACCCGATAAACACCGGCTGTTTTAACCATAGTTATTCGATTGTTTGTACGCGTTATAGTCAGTATAATATCCTTGACCCTGTATTATTTGCCATTGCCAATTGTCTAATGCCAATTGCTCTTTGCCAATTGCCCATTGACTCCGCTGGCGTAAATTTTGCTGCCTTTGTTCTAAACGCTTAACTCCTTCATGAAACCGACCAGTTGACCGGGAATAAATTTCTACATGCGATCTAAAACTTACAGTTATCATGAACAACAATGAGGAACAGCAGCCTACCGGTGCGACCAGTATCGTTACAATACATAATGGGAACGGGCATGCTGAACACGCACAATCTTTCTGGACCAAATACATATTCAGCCAGGACCATAAAATGATTGCCAAACAATTCCTGATCACGGGCATGATCTGGGCCATTATTGGGGCATTGTTCTCCGTGCTGTTTCGCATACAGCTTGGTTATCCGGGTGAACGTTTTGCTTTTCTCGAAACCCTGTTGGGACATTGGGCTGAAGGCGGTGTATTGAACCCGGAATTTTATTATGCCATGGTCACCATGCATGGCACCATCATGATCTTTTTTGTATTGACGGCCGGGTTGAGCGG
>CBIHPC010000734.1:0-1657 GCA_966211305.1 uncultured Niastella sp. | reverse complement strand
CGCAAACGGCACAGGCGCTTACGCCAAAACCGTTCAGGCGTTGTTCGCTTTCCAGCCCAAGCCATTTAGCCGAGGCGCCGGTAGCAATGATCACAGAATCGGCTTCAACCAGTTTCTCTTCATCGATCCAGACCTTGAAAGGCGGCGCTGAAAAATCAACTTTTGTAGCGAGGCCAAAACGAATATCGGCTCCCATTCGGGCAGCCTGTTTTTCAAAATGAACCATCATTTCAGGTCCCTGTACGCCATCGGGGTAACCGGGATAGTTCTCTACCTCGGTTGTAATGGTTAGCTGACCGCCGGGCTGAATACCCTGGTATAATACCGGTTTCATGTTTGCCCGCGCAGCATAAACAGCGGCGGTATACCCTGCCGGCCCGCTTCCAATAATCAGGCAATGTATTTTTTCGATTTCCATAATGCTATATCCTTCTATTCTAAAGAAAAGTTGACAAATTTACCAGAAAATGAGTTACAAAAATGATAAAGGCAAACTACCTGAATAGGGTGTGAATAAAGGCAGGCTGCCGGGGATGTGGGTTGCAGGGTTCCCGGCTCGTTATGAGTTTTCAGCCTTTCCTTCCCGTAACTGGTAACTGGCCCCTGGTAACCGGTAACCGCCAACTGCCAGGCTGTTTTTATTGAGGAATGACTATGGTTTTATATTGGGCCGCATACCCTCCAAAGTATCCCAGTCCGCCGCCCCGGATATTGCTCAGCACTTTATTGGGTGAGGCAAACGGGTTGCCGATATTGGCATAACTGTATTCCATGGTTCGCCAGAACTCGTAAGTGGCTTTGTCGATATTACAATACTTCACTACCACGGAATCGCCATGATCGAAAAACGCATATTTCTCAAGGTTGATATCATTGTTGCGATCCACCCCCTTTTCAATCTGCAGGTTATAGGTAACGCCATCGGTAAACTGATCGTCGAATACCGAATTGAAGCCGGGCAGGAAGGGCAGCCCGTCGACCGATGTGTAATAGCGGGTATAGTTTCCAAGTCCGGGCGGGTCAACAAACCTGCCCATCACCATCACTTTTACCGGATCGGGGCTATTGGGCGCATCTTCCCACCACAATGAGTCGAGTCTTTTGGTTAACACAGGAATGGTGGTGGTGGCTGTGTATTCCCGCTCTTTGATTTTTACTGAAAGAAAGTATGTTTTGCCGAATTCACCGGTAAAAGCAGTGCCCAGGCTGGAAGAATCGGTTGCATAATAATACACGTTGTACCCGTTGGCCAGCGGCATTTTATATTCTTTCAACTTATGGGTTCGGGAACCGTTTGAAATGGTTACCCCGGCATTCCGTAGAAAGGAACCTGCCAGCAGTTCGGGTGTTATCTGGCTGAAGTAATTAAGGCTTTCCGACAAAATAACTACCGGCCCTTCGCCATTTTCAATTGAAGCCTCCACAACTACAACAGGCTCCGAATCGTTCGGCCTGAACGTAACTGTTTTTTCGCAGGAAGAAATAAGCATCCCCAATGTTATGGCTACTAACACGATATGCCTTCTCATTTTTACACTCAATAGCATTCAAATAACGAACCAGATAGATGAATGTTCGCATAAACAGCACGTAAAGGGCAACAAAAAACCCCGGAAGGTGGTGCCAGCCGGGGTTCGTTTCTTTATAGTACTTACAC
>CBIHPC010000733.1:0-1666 GCA_966211305.1 uncultured Niastella sp. | reverse complement strand
GTTACATCGATTGACTGATTGAATTTAAAGCCGCATCGCAGCACATTTATTTCATCCTCATTCTGCAGTTGCAGCCTGGCAATGAACGACATGGTAATAGTTTTTAAACAATTACAAATACGTCAAGACATATGTCTTGCACAATATAATAGTTAATGCACTGCACTGGTTGGGACGTTCGGGGTTGCCGGGAGTATGTAGATATGGTGCTTCTAAAATCAGAGAGACCTAACGTAGCATAGATTGTAAAATCAAATATATGTATTAATCGATTACAGCAAACAGTTATCGCATAAATTTTTTCGCGTGACTCGAATCATTAAAGAAGTATATCAGTGATCTGTATAGGGTGTAAAATGACACCGCAAAAAGGTCTGTCCCGGGCAGGGAATACGGAAATACCCCTCACTTTTTTTACCTACCTTCGCGCCCGGAATGAATGGCATTATTGCATCTGCTCCGGTTGCCTTGCCTTAATAAATACCTCTATCTGTATAATACTTTTCATTTCCGGCAACAATTATTTTAATTACTGATTATACTGAAGAATGGCTTTCCTGAATTTATTCGACTTCAAACAAAAAGTAAACTACAAAACAGAAGTGCTGGCCGGGCTCACCGTTGCCATGACCATGATCCCCGAGTCATTGTCCTTTGCAATTTTGGCGGGTTTGTCGCCTTTGACCGGTTTATACGCTGCATTCCTGATGGGACTGATCACCGCTGTGCTGGGCGGAAGACCGGGAATGGTTTCCGGTGGGGCAGGCGCTACCGTTGTTGTATTGATCGCATTGATGCAATCGCATGGGGTGGAATATGTATTTGCCGCGGTGGCATTGGCCGGTTTATTTCAAATAACAGTGGGCGTATTCAAACTGGCAAAATTCATTCGCCTGGTTCCGCAATCGGTGATGTATGGTTTTGTGAACGGGCTTGCCGTCATCATCTTCATGGCGCAGATAAAACAGTTTACCACAACAGGCGCCACCGGTACATCATGGCTAACCGGTACGCCGCTATGGACGATGCTTGCACTTGTAGTATTGACCGTTGCAGTCGTTATCGTATTTCCGAAGATCACGAAAGCCGTGCCCGCCTCACTGGTGGCTATCATTGTTGTATTCCTGGTGGTGCTGGGGTTTGGCATAGAAACTAAAACGGTTAAAGACATTGCCTCTATCAGCGGCAGCCTGCCGCCATTCCATATTCCCATGGTGCCATTTAATTTCGATACGTTGAAAATAATTTTCCCGTATTCACTGGTAATGGCCGGTGTGGGTTTGATAGAAAGTTTATTAACGCTGAATATAGTCGATGAAATAACCGGCACCAGGGGCCGCGGCAATAAAGAATGTGTGGCGCAGGGAACAGCGAATGTAGTCAATGGCTTTTTCACGGGCATGGGTGGCTGCGCCATGATCGCACAGTCGTTCGTGAATTTATCGGCCGGCTCAAGGGCCAGACTCTCCGCCATCATCGGTTCCATAACCATATTAATTGTGATCCTGGTGGGCGCGCCCATCATCGAGCGCGTACCTATGGCTGCGCTGGTTGGGGTAATGATCATGGTGGCTATTGGTACGTTCGAGTGGACCAGCCTGCGCATCATCAATAAAATGCCAAAGCCCGATGTAATTGTGGGAATACTGGTGGCCATCATTACGGT
>CBIHPC010000732.1:0-1670 GCA_966211305.1 uncultured Niastella sp. | reverse complement strand
AGGCCGAACAATAAATAAACTATGAATTGAAGAAAGTATTTCTTGATCACAATCATGATTTATTTTCAGGATGAACTGTACACACTAAACTATAGTTACAGATTGAATTATCATTAAAACGGTTGCAATTCAACCCTTATTATTCATTATTTTTTTATTGTGGTTAAGTATTTGCAAAAATGTGATGCAAAATTACCTGCTGATCAGTTGAGCAATTAATGCTAATGATTTTCTAATATCATTTTAATAGTATTCAAAGATTGCTTTAACCATATCGCTGTCAGGAAACCCTGACACGGTTATAAAAAAAAAGCCCCCCGAATGACCGGGGCCTTGCGGAATTTCTGTTCCCGTGTCTCCTTACTTCCAACGGGGACTAAAAAAATGTAAAGGGGGACGGGATTTTGGATTGCGGATATTGGATCTTATAATAAATTATGGTCTTGTATATAACAGGGTGGCGAAACCAAGCTGACCGATACCGCCGCTTAAACCGTTTGCCAAACATTTATCTTACCCGCCTACTCTCACTTCTTTTGGGTTTTCTATCTCCACCTTATAATAACTTCTTGCCAGCACTTTTCCGTTGTAAGCATCGATATATTTTATATATACCATACCGGTTTCGGGGTCCATTACGGAAGTGATCTGGTACACCAGTGTTTTTTTAAGCGGGTTTACCACGAGGAAACTTTCATCGATGCCCTGAACGATCGGCTGGGTTTTGTCGGTCAATGCGGTTTGAATGGCCCTGTCGCAGTTGATCACTTTCAATCGCCTGCAATTAAGGGACGACAATTGCACTTTGCGCATCAACTCTCCGCTTTTGTTATAATCAACCCTGAAAAGGAAGGGAATGTTGTTATTCAGTTTCACCTCATACAGAAATGAATAAACATAGTCGATCTGGTTGCCGTTCTCATCTTTGAACCGCGACGCATCGGTCATTTTTTTCTTAACATCGGCATCACAAACCAACACCTGTTTTACGATCAGCTTTTGAAAGAAGCTGCGCGATGTTTCCTCAATGGTTACCTGTTCAATGCGTTGTTTAACCGCTTCGGGAACAATACCGGCGTTATCGTATTTTTTGAAGGTGCTGTAGGGATAGTCGAAACCGGGAATGGAGGTTTTGTCGATAAACCGGATATTATTACATATTGCCTGCGCGGCGGCCATAGAAATGGAAAAAAATACCAGCAATGCGGTTACTGCAGTTTTCATAGAAAGGATATTAATGGCGGCTAAATTACACAAGTTGTTCAAAACTTAAAATACAACCGCAAATTTCACTGTACCCGGGTATAAAAAAGTGACAGGCTCAACCCATAAGGTTCAGCCTGTCACCTGTTATACTACCTGAATTAGTAATTACCTACATTAAACCAGGTTGATGGCAACATTAATATTACCACTTGTTGCTTTTGAGTACGGACAGATTGCATGCGCTTCCCCGAGCAGTTCTTCACCCAGTTCGGTATCGATGCCGGGCAAACTAACATTGAGGCGTGCCTGTAAAAAATAAGCGCCGGCTGAATTACCCAGATCCACTTCTGCTTCAACCGCGGCATCGGCAGGCAGCTTCACGCTTCTTTTAGCTGCGGCAATACCGATAGCGCTCAGGAAACAGGCCGACCAGCCTGCGGCAAATAACTGTTCGGGATTTGTTC
>CBIHPC010000731.1:0-1672 GCA_966211305.1 uncultured Niastella sp. | reverse complement strand
TGCCCAAAGATCTCACGTGGGCGAAGGAACGGGCCTGGGCGCCGGCCATTGCGCACAAAAACGGAAAATACTACTACTACTTTTCTGCCGATGTAAATATTGGCGTTGCGGTTGCCGGTAAACCAACCGGCCCTTTTAAAGATGCGCTTGGAAGGCCATTGGTGCGAAGAGGAATGCTGCGTGGTCAAATGATAGACCCAATGGTTTTTGTTGACGAAGATGGCGCTGCCTATTTGTATTTTGGACAGGGCCACTGTAATATGGTGAAGCTGGCTAACGATATGGTTTCATTCGATTCAACAAAGATCGTTTCAATTCAACCACAGGGGTATAATGAGGGCCCTTTTGTATTTAAAAGAAAGGGGAAATATTACCTGATGTGGTCTGAATATGACACCCGCGATCCCAGGTACTCGGTAGCTTATGCTACCGCTGATTCTCCTTTAGGCCCTTTTACAAAAGCAGAAACCGGTCCGGTTTTGAAGGGCAGGGGAGTTGTAAAAGGCGCCGGTCATCATTCTGTTGTGAAAGTTCCCGGTAAGGACGAGTGGTACATTGTTTACCACCGGTTCAAAATTCCTGATGGCAACGGCTATAATCGTGAAACCTGTATTTCGCCCATGAGGTTCGATGACAGGGGTAATATATTACCCGTAGATGTATTTGAAACAGTAAATCCTGTTAGCATACCCAGATAACAATAATAATAACAGCATTCAGCCGATATCTTCCATGCATAAATTATTTTTAACGCTACATGTTTGCCTGTTATTTACCGCAGGCTTTGCTCAGGATGCCATTGTGTATAGTCCTGATAAGCAATTGATGTTAAGTGTTGGGGTTACGGATGGTAAACCACTATATTCTGTAACATACAAGGGCAAACTCATGCTTGAAAAATCACCGCTTGGGTTACAAACCAATGAGGGCGATTTTTCAACGGCAATGAAGTTTTTGGGTAAAGCTGATAGTAGTATCGATAAAATCTATACCCAGGATAGAATAAAAACCTCGCAAATTCATTACGTGGCCAACAGGCTAACGTTGCACCTGGAGAATGCAATGCAGAAAAAGATCAGTATCGTGTTCCAGGTAAGTAATAATGATATTGCATTTCGTTATGAAATGCCGGCCTGGAATGAGACGCTTGCCTGTGTAGTGGAAAAGGAGACAACCGGTTTCAGGTTCCCGGCCGCTTCAACTACTTTCCTCTCAGCAATGATGGACCCGATGGCTGGTTGGAAACGTACCACTCCCAGCTATGAAAACCCGTACGTGGCCGATGCGCCCATGCATAAAACAAACAGGGCGAAAGAGGGATATATATTTCCCGGGCTTTTTCGTATAAATAATAATGGCTGGGTATTGATCTCTGAGACAGGTGTAAGCAGTTTGTATTGTGCTTCTCACTTAAGTGAGATCTCAGCCGATGGGGTGTATTTTATTGATTATCCCAGCCCGAAACATAATAATGGTTTTGGAAGTTCAGGGGCCGCCGTGGCATTGCCGGGCGTTACGCCCTGGCGAACAATAACGGTGGGCGATAACCTTAAACCAATCGTTGAAACTACTATACCTTTTGATGTGGTGGAGCCGCTGTATATGCCGTCGCAAAATTATAAGTATGGACGTGGTACATGGAGCTGGATCGTTTGGCAGGACAACAGTATGA
>CBIHPC010000730.1:0-1681 GCA_966211305.1 uncultured Niastella sp. | reverse complement strand
TGGCAAACGCCTATCGCGCTGCGCAAACATCCACCATTCGCAACGCCAATAAATTCCTGTACACCAATCCTGATGATCCCGAAGCTTTGCCGGAGGTAGTGTTGCCTTATGGCGGTTTTTACAACCGGTCTGAAGACGCCCTGGTGAACTTCGATATCCGCAACAGTCTGAACTATACGAAAACTATTTCCGGCAAACACTTTATCAATGCGCTGGCTGGCCAGCAGATAAAGTATGCCGACAGGCAGCATTACTCCAATACCGGTTATGGTTACCAGTATGAGAATGGCGGAGTGCCCTTTACCGATTACCGCATTCTGAAGCAATCGATAGAAGCGAATTTCCCATACTATGAAATGAGCAAGGAATATGACCGCTTTGTGGCTTTATATGCATCCGGTACTTACACTTACGATTCCAGATACAATTTTACCGGCACGGTACGCTACGATGGTTCCAACCGGTTGGGAAAATCGCCCAAAGCCCGCTGGCTGCCTACCTGGAGCGTGGCCGGTTCATGGAATGTAGACCAGGAAGAGTTCATGCGTGATCTCGGTTTTGTAGATTACCTCACATTGCGCGGTACGTATGGTTTAACGGCCAGTATGGGCCCTGCCACCAATTCGAGCATCGTACTGAAGAACGCTACTTCAAGACGCCCGTTTGCCAATGAAACGGAGTCTGTGATCCAACTGATCAACCTCGAGAACAGCGATCTTACCTGGGAAAAATTGTACACTACCAACGTAGGTATCGATGCCGGTTTCCTTGACAAACGGGTGAATGTGAGCCTCGATGTTTACCAGCGTAAAAGCTTCGATCTTATAAGCACTATCAAAACATCGGGTATCGGCGGTGAGCCTTATAAAGCGGCCAACTATGCCGATATGGACTCCAGAGGTGCGGAAATACTGGTAGGCGCCGAGATCATTCGTAAAAAGGATTGGGGCTGGAAGACTACGGTGACATTTGGTTACAATACCACCAAGATCACCAATGCGAAGAACGAGCCGAATATCTTCAACCTGGTAAGTGCGGAAGGCGGCAATAAAGAAGGTTATCCCGTTCGCAGTTTGTTCTCTATAAAATACAAAGGGCTTGAGCCATTCACCGGTTATCCCACTTTTATCGATGAGGAAGGAAAGACCAGTGCAACAGTGTATATGCAGTCTGAATCGACAGGTAACCTGCAATACGAGGGACCGGTTGATCCGCCCATTACCGGTGGTTTCTCAAACACCTTCCATTACAAGGCATTTTCACTCAACGTTTTCATCACTTATCAGGCAGGCAATACCATCAGGTTATACCCTGCATTCAGAACCAGCTATTCCGACCTGGATGCCATGCCCAAAGAATTTTACGATCGCTGGAGCATGCCCGGTGATGAAAAATATACCAATGTTCCTTCCATACTGGATGCATTTGCCCAGTCGCAACTGAACGGAGCATATCCTTACAACAATTATAACTATTCAACACAGCGGGTGGCTAAAGGCGACCTGGTGCGATTGAAAACCATATCGCTGTCTTACGCCGTGCCTGCTACGATGGTAAAGAAACTTGGATTTAACAACGCATCTGTTACTGCTGCCGCTACCAACCCCTGGCTGATCTATAGCGATGAAAAACTACGTGGTCAGGACCCTGAGTTCTTTAATTCCGGGGGCGTAGCGCAGCC
>CBIHPC010000729.1:0-1692 GCA_966211305.1 uncultured Niastella sp. | reverse complement strand
AAAACAACTTACTTTATGTTGTTACATTTGGATGCTAAGTTTGCGCCATATGAATTTACAGCCAATTGTTCCCGAGCACGGCGAATTATTGCTGCAGCTGAAACAAGGGGACCGTATTGCTTTTGATGAGATTTTTAACCGCTTTGCCGATCCGATCCATACGTATATACGCGTACGGCTGAACGGTTCGGAAGAGGCAGACGATGTTCTGCAGGAAGTTTTCATTCGCCTGTGGAACAAACGCCAGTCTATTGTGATCCATACTTCTTTCCGCAATTACCTGTACACCATCGTTCAGCATTGCATCAGCGATCACCAGCGGGCTTCCAAACGCAAAAGATATACCCTGCCTGAAGAAATGCCTGAACGTACAGAAGGAAGACCCCTGCCCGATGAGCAGTACCAATACAAACAGGCCTATCATATCTGGCGCAATGCCACCAATAAGCTGCCGGGACAAATGCGGCGCATCTACTCCATGAAGAATGAAGAACAATTGTCAGTAAAAGAGATCGCATCTGAATTACAGCTTAGCGAGCAAACTGTAAAGAACCAGTTGCATACCGCCGGCCAGCGGATAATAAAAATGCTGCGGCAGGTGCAGATCTTCTTTTGACGTGAAACGGCAAATGTAAGAGGATTCCCTCTTTTTTTGTTTTCACTTCAAACGGCTGAAGCCTGCCTTGCCAATGGCAAGCGGGTTTTGTTCGGAACAATCTGGTGACATATCCTGAACAAGCGCGAGCCCTTTCACGTTTCAAGTTTGCCGTTTCACGATTTAATATGACCAAATTGTTAACACCCGCCTTTTTCTACATTTCCTCTAGTACCAGTTTCATTTAACCAACGTCTATTACCTAAAGCTGTTTCTGCATGCCCCGTAAACCAAGGCCCAATAACGATAATAATGACAAACAACCTGATGAGCAATGGTTGCAGGCATGGCAATCGCCCGAAGGCATGGGTATGCAGAAAAAACAGATCCTGCTGAACAGCATCAATGACCGGATCGACAACCGGCGGAGACAAAAAAGGAAAATCTTTTTTATTGGCCTAAGCGCTGCTGCTGCCATACTGGTGGCATTTTTCATTAAAATGCCAGGCAATGGTTCGGCCGTAAATGCCAATGCATGGCAGGAACTGGCCAGTACCGACAGCTCAAAGAAGATCATACTTGAAGATGGCTCTGTTGTATGGCTGGCGCCCTGGTCGGAAGTAAAAGTGCATACCGGTTTCAAAAACAGGCGCAGCACTGTATTATCAAGGGGAACGGCTTTTTTTGATGTAACAAAAGATGCACTACACCCGTTCACTATTGAAGTAAACCAGCAACAGGTAACTGTTGTAGGAACGGCCTTTACCATTCGTAAACTCGATGCGGTTGATCTGCAACTGACCGTAAAGGAAGGCAGGGTTACCCTGAAAAATACAGGCGGCAACCTTCTGCTCACCGCAGGCCAGCAGGCATGTACTGCAAAGGCTGTTACCGGTACGGTTCAAAACATTGACCCCGGTGCGGCAGACTGGTGGTTACAACCAAAGATCAGATTGAAGAACATCAGGCTGGAAGAACTGCTCGATCGCATTGAAACCTATTACCAGGTAAAGTTGTTGCATGGCGAAATCAATAAGAACACCAAAGTAACGCTGACCTGGGACATGAACCTTTCCCTGAAAGAAAATTTATCGGTA
>CBIHPC010000728.1:0-1696 GCA_966211305.1 uncultured Niastella sp. | reverse complement strand
CCCGATGAGCGGCATATCCGTTATGCCGATGTGCGCGATATTAAAAAGATAATCACTACCGAATTTAATATAGAAGGAAATTGCAGTGAGCAAAAGTTTGTAGACCTGGTGCTGGAAACGCAGCCCCATCAGGTAACGCTGGTGCCCGATGCCGAAGGACAGTTGACAAGCGACCATGGCTGGGATACCATTAAACACCGCGATTACCTGCGGGAAATGATTGAGGTATTTCAGAAGGCTAATATTCGCGTATCGATCTTTGTTGACCCGGTGGTGGAAATGGTGAATGGCGCTGCCGAAACCGGTACCGATCGTATTGAGCTGTATACCGAAGGCTACGCCCGCGAATATGCGAATGGCAAAGAAAAGGCTATTGCCAGTTATGTTGAGGCTGCCAAAAGGGCCAATGAACTGAAGCTGGGCATCAATGCCGGCCATGACCTCGACCTGAACAACCTGGCTTATTTCTCACAAAATATTCCGGGTTTGCTTGAAGTATCAATAGGCCACGCATTGATATGTGATGCGTTGTACCTCGGGTATGAGAATACCATTCAGTTGTATAAAAGACAGTTGATGAGTTAACAGGTTGACTGGTTAACAGGTTAATACGATTATAAAAGTTAAAGCCCTTACGGTACGTACCGTAAGGGTCTTTTTGATTTTGGCTTTGGCTGTAATTGCTTGCAGCTTGCAGCGTGCTTGTAGCTGAATTAAGCTTTCAGCTTTACGCCAATACATCCTGCCACTCAGTCATTTTATCCAATACAGATTTGGCAAAGGGGCAGAGGGGAACGATCCTGATGTTATGGGTGCGGGCATATTCAACGGCGGTTTGTACCATTTGCTTGCCAACGCCTTTTCCGCCGAGGGAATCATCTACTTCAGTATGTTCGATGATCATTTTGTTAGGAGCCATAGTATACACCATTTCGGCAAGGATGGCGCCATCCTGCCCAACATAGAACATACCTTTCCCATTTAACTGTTTGTGTTGTATTACCATAATGAATAGGAATAATGCAATAGTTGTAAATATTATTCTCCCCGATAAACTATCGGCGCCGGCAAGCGGTTCAGGGTATTTGGGTTGTTGCGTGGCTGTATATTGTTTAATATCAGGTTCTTCCCGGCCAACGGCAATTGAGGGCTAAAATTCGTATTTTTATTTAAATAGTTGGTTATGGATAAGAAGAAATTGAAAGAAAAGAATTTCAAAACATAACCGGTTGTATTATAAAGTCAACAATGGAATGCTGGGTTGGTTGAAATATTTTTAATCCGGGATGGCATCCTGATAAAAATATCTACAGTTAAATCAAAATAAATTTGGTCAATTCATTTTTGCAAAGCACTTTTGTAAACGTAATGAAAAAGCAATTACAAAATAATCATTGGTGGTGGCATACAAACTCTAAAAGGGGCTTGTAAGCTGCTATTGATGTTTTATTAAAACATAATATTCAGGCCCCGACGTTACCGTCGGGGTTTTTTTTTGAATTTTTTAAGGGCTATGCTCAATGAAAAAGATAAATATTACTACCAATTGTAAAAAGCTGCTGGCTGATGTATTCACGCCGGTGGGCATCTATCTCCGGGTGCGCGATCGTTTTCGCGATACGGTCCTCCTCGAAAGTACCGACCACCATGCCGCCGACAACAGCTACTCCTTCATCTGCATCAATGCCATCGCCGG
>CBIHPC010000727.1:0-1719 GCA_966211305.1 uncultured Niastella sp. | reverse complement strand
ATCAGGGTGGCTGATAATTTGAACAGAGGAAGTAATTTTATGGTAAGTTTTACCGTAAAACATACCCATGAGCAATAAACCATCGATATTACTGGTTGAAGACGAAGAAAACCTGCACGAAGCACTCAAACTGAATCTTGAGCTCGAAGGGTATGAGATCACTTCCGCCTTTACCGGCAGCGAGGCACTGCAAAAGATACAAAGCGAATACTTCGATCTTATCATACTCGATGTTATGCTGCCCGATGTAGACGGCATCAGCATAACCGAAACCATCCGCGTTCAAAACAACCAGGTGCCTATTTTAATTCTTAGTGCAAAAAATACCAGCTCCGACCGGGTATTGGGTCTTAAAAAAGGGGCAGACGACTATCTTACCAAACCCTTCAACCTTGAAGAACTGTTGCTGCGGGTTCAAAAACTGATCGAAAAGAACAAAAAGATGCAGGACAAGGATTCAGTGGGCGAAACCTATGAGTTTGGCGGTCATACAATTGATTTCAATGCCCAGGAAGCGGTAACAAAAGAAGGACAACGCATTCAGCTCAGTAAAAAAGAGGCAATGTTGTTGAAGTTGTTATTTGAAAACAAGAATGATGTAGTGCCGCGGGAAAAAATTCTGCAAACAGTATGGGGGTACAACGTTTATCCAACCACCCGCACCATCGACAACTTCATATTGAACTTTCGTAAATATTTCGAGCACGACAGCCGCAATCCCCGGTATTTTCATTCGGTACGCGGCGTAGGTTATAAATACACCGAGTAAAAGCCTTAGCTTTTTATTTCAAGTAATTCCGTCAATAAGCTTTCCGTTTTACCGATCAATGTTTCCATATTGCTTACCGACTGACCGGGTGTATACAACGCCCATTCGCATTCATCCAGTATCGCAATAAAATTATGGATGGTTTCAGCCGAAATATTCTTTTCAGCCAGCAGCCGGGTAATATGATATTTATTCAATTTTGAAGGCAAAATATTCCATTTATCGGCAACCACTTTCCACAGCGCCTGTTCAATTTCATGATAAAAGATCGTTGCCTGCCGGTGTTGAATGGCAAGCCCTGCCTTTGCCAACAATTCAGTGGCTATTTTCTGCGGTGAAAGCGTTTCCTCAACCGGTACAGGAACCGAAACTTTTGCAACCGGTTTCTTTTTCGACTTTTCCAAAGAGATCACCTGATATACAATGCTGCCAATAATTACCAGCACTATGCAGGCAAACCAATAATATTTCGGCTGAATGCCAGTTCCTTGCCTGGCAACCGCATCGGTTTCCACATCTTCTTTTTTAACAGCCGGCAAAACATGCAGGGTAATGGAGTCATTTTTTGCCTTTTTGTATTTCTGTTCAGCCGGGTCGAAATACGAAAGGTGAATGGCCGGGATCACATAATCGCCGGTATCCGGTGCGGCAAATGAATATTCAAATGTTTTGGAACCGCTTAAAGGAAAATTATATTTATTAATATTTTCCTTAACAAAAGGTTCGGCCGTATCAACCCCCCTGGGCCATTTTATAGGCGGCGGTGTTATCAACGACAGGTTGCCCCTACCGCTTATAGTTACCTGTATTTTAACCAGGTCGCCCTTATGAATGTCGGAGGCCGGCACTTTAACATTAATTATAAACTGGCCCACAGCTCCGGCAAAATCATCGGGCTGATTGGCTGTTGGTAAAGATTTTACGGTAATGGTATGCGGCTCGGTACGTAA
>CBIHPC010000726.1:0-1728 GCA_966211305.1 uncultured Niastella sp. | reverse complement strand
ATCAATAATAAGGACATGAGTAAAAAGAGTGTCGGTTTTTATTTCAGTATTCAACATTCGACATTCAATATTCAACATTTCTAAAGAATTATATGAATAATCAGCATCCCGAATCAGTGACTACTACCTGCAGCTATTGTGGCGTTGGATGTGGCATTGTTGTAAATAAAGATAAGAAGGGAAACATAACGGTTGAAGGCGACAAAAACCATCCGGTGAACAAGGGCATGCTGTGCAGCAAAGGCATGAACCTGCATTACACGGTCAATGACAGAAGCGATCGCCTGTTTTACCCGCAAATGCGTTACAACAGGAACATGCCGTTGCAACGCGTATCGTGGGATGAAGCCCTTGACCGTACCGCCGCTGTTTTCAAAACCTTTATCGATAAATACGGTCCTGATTCCGTTGCTTTTTATGTATCGGGCCAATGTCTTACCGAAGAATATTACGTGATCAATAAACTCATTAAAGGGTTTATAGGCAGTAATAATATAGATACCAACTCGCGGTTGTGTATGAGCAGCGCGGTGGTTGGTTATAAAATGTCGCTGGGTGAAGACAGTGTGCCCGGTTGTTATGACGATATCGAGCTGGCTGATTGTTTATTTTTTACCGGCGCTAACCCCGCCTGGTGCCATCCTATTTTATGGCGCCGCGTAGAAGCGCATAAAGCGGCTAACCCAAATGTAAAGATCATTGTGGCTGATCCGCGAAAAACCGATACCTGTTCAATCGCCGATGTTCATTTGCAATTGAACCCCGGTACCGATATTACGCTGAATCATGCTATTGGCAGGTTGCTGATAGAGAACGGTGATGTAGATCTCGATTTCGTAAAGAACCATGCCGAAGGGTTTGAGCAATATAAAAAGATCGTTTTTCAGCGCACGCTGGCCCAGGCCGCGGAAATTTGCGGTGTTGATGAAATAACGATCAAACTGGCAGCGCAGCATATCGGCAATGCCAAAGGTTTTATGAGCTTTTGGACCATGGGGCTTAACCAGAGCGCTGTTGGGGTAAATAAGAATTTAAGTCTCATCAACCTGAACCTGATCACCGGACACATCGGTAAACCAGGTTCCGGTCCGTTTTCATTGACGGGCCAACCCAATGCCATGGGCGGCCGTGAAGTGGGTGGTTTGGCAAACATGCTGCCTGCGCACCGTAACCTGGCCAATGCTGAGCACCGGGCCGAAGTAGAGAAGTTCTGGGGCGGCACTACAATAAATCCCAAACCGGGCCTCACCGCAACGGAAATGTTCGATGCGTTGAACGATGGCCGGTTAAAAGCCATCTGGATCATTTGCACCAACCCGCTGGTCAGTTTGCCCAATGTGCGTGTTGCCGAAGAAGGGCTGAAGAAAGCGAAATTTGTGGTGGTGCAGGAAATGAGCAACCGGCCCGAAACACTGAAATATGCCGATGTAATTCTGCCCGCCGCCACCTGGACGGAGAAAGAGGGTACCATGACCAATAGCGAACGCCGGATAACTTACCTGAATAAGATTGTAGACGCGCCTGGGGAAGCGTTACCCGATGCGGAGATCATTTGCCGCTTTGCAAAGAAAATGGGTTACCATGGCTTCGATTATAAAGACGCTTCCGCTATTTATGATGAGCATGCAAAACTAACCGAAGGCACCAATATCGACATCAGTGGTTTAAACTATAGTACTATAAAAAACAGGAGGACAGTGCAATGGCCCTTTCCCAAAGGGGAAACGG
>CBIHPC010000725.1:0-1733 GCA_966211305.1 uncultured Niastella sp. | reverse complement strand
GTGCTGCTGCAGTTGGTCTATACTAACTAACTGTAGCAAGCGCCAAGCAGGACGTGCACATGCTCCCCTGAGACTATGGCTCTTGCTAGGGTTTTTTATTTGACCCTTTTTTTGACCAGGGGAGATATCAAGGTAGGGTAGGGTAGGGGAGGGTAGGGTATGGCTTGGGCATGCAAGGGGAAGAGAGGGGAGGGGAGGGAAGAGAGTGAAGATAGGGTTAGTGAATAGGGATTAGGGTTGAGGTTATTAGGGTTAAGGTTATTAGGGTTACGGTTATTAGGGTTATTAGGGTTATTAGGGTTAAGGTTATTAGGGTTATTAGGGTTAAGGGTTTTTAGGGTTAAGGTTAGTGCTTGAGGTAAGACGAGGTTCTTTGACAGACCAAGCAGGAACATTTCCGATCCAATGAGCGCTGCACTACAAGCAGTAGTAACGCTATAACATAGAATTACTAGGGTTGGGTGTATGTTGTATAAGGTCTAGCAAAAGCAATCCTTATCCATTTGACAAGATTTTTTAACTCAGTGAAAGCCAAACAAAGGGAGACGCGATCAACCCACGAAGGTCCGGAAGACGCGCAGAGCATCACAATTTGTTTTGGCTCGGAACGCACCGACACCCCCCTATTTTGCACTCTTGGACCGGAATCGACCCCGCGCCCTCTCCCTCGACCCGAGCTGGGCCCGGATTCGGATTCTCGGGCCGTTTTTCGTTCCAAAACAGTTGGAATCTCCCCCAACGGCCCAGGAGCGGCTTCAAAAAATCGATTCAAACTCTTGCTCCACTCGCCGCTCCAAACCGCTCCACTCCACTCCACTCCACTCTCACCAGCGGAACCACCGCTCCGTGGTCGCTCCCACAGCGAAAAGTCAATTTTTGACCCGGTCGCCGTACTTTGTATAAGGTCTAGCGGAGGCATTCCAAATCGGATCGACGAGATTCTTTTACCCAGTAAAAGCTAAACAAAGGGAAACGCGATCAACCCACTAAGGTCCGGAACACGCGCAGAGCATCACATTTTTTTTTGGCTCGGAATGCAACGACACCCCCTTTTTTAACTTTGCGACCTTCTAGCGGGCTCATTCCTGTGCCAATCGGGCTGATTTTTGGCGCAAATGTGGATTCTGAAAATGAAAACAGCTGGTAAAAATTTGGGGTCTCTAGCTTTCCTGCAATATCAAAATTAAGTCGAAAAACTGTAAAAAATTGTATTTGGCCTAGCGCGGGCAGAGTAAGTCGGATCGAAAAAATTTAAAGTCCAAAAAATCGGGCGTTCCCGGTTTGTTAAGTTCCCCCGGTCTCGTCTCGATATCACCATGGGTTAGGATATTATAAGAGGAGGACTGGATTGAAAGTTGGTGCTAGTGAAAGCAAACTGGGTAGCTGGCTGTTTCTGGGCCTTAAACCGTTCAGAGCAGCCGCCAAGCGACTTAAGCGCGAGTAACTCAACTTTTTAAGACATCACCCGTTCTGATGGCTCTCGAAACTGGCACTCTAGGGTGTCAGTGGCTGAGAGCACGGTCAGAGCGGTTTCTCGATATACGATCGAATCGCACCGATCATTGCGATCTGGGGCGAGGAGAAAGGAAGCGTCTGTATGTTTACACGATCATGTGCAAACCTAGAGATGAATCGATCTGCAAATCCGTGCAGCGCTGTGTCGTGAACCTTCCGGTTCACTGACGCGCGCTGAAACACAATTTGCATCGAAGATGTTCCCTTCGCAAAGCCGT
>CBIHPC010000724.1:0-1736 GCA_966211305.1 uncultured Niastella sp. | reverse complement strand
TCATATCCTTACCGAACTCACGGGCTAAAATAAACTGTGCGTTGAGGTTTACGTTAATCACTTCGTCCCAGTACTCATCGGGATGTTCGGCGGCGGGTTTACGCATAATGGTGCCAGCGTTACAGAATAAAATATCAACAGGCGCATTTTCGCCTTTCACCTTATCGATGAAGGTATAAATGGCTTTGCGATCGTTGAAATCGGCCTGGTAGGCTTTAAAAGAACGGCCGGTAGCTTCTACTTCCTGCTGAACTTTACTGCCGGTCAATTCCAGACTGGCCGATACGCCAATAATGTCGGCGCCTGCTTCGGCCAGCGCAACGGCAATTGATTTACCGATGCCTCTTTTGCAACCTGTAACCAGCGCTGTTTTGCCTGCCAATGAAAATTTTGAAAGAATGCTCATAATTAATGTTGTTAACTAATACAATGGAAGTAAAGGTGAATCTCCTTCCCGTTACAGCTCCAATTGTGAAACGTGAAAGGTGAAAAGTGAAAGCGGAGGCGTCGAATTCTTTGCCGTTTGCCGTTTCACGACTTTTCATGTAAACCGGGCTGCAATTTCCTGCATGAGGGGTAGACTACCAAATTTACGCAGGAATCTGATCGAAAAATTGGTCAATTGTGAGCAAAGGAGCAGTTGCAGGTGCCGGTTTCAGGTTGCAGGGCCTGCAACGCGCAGTCCGCCAGTTTTATCAAGTACCCCGAAATTAAAGCCATGCAACTTGTGACGAACTTCCCGGCGCCCGGGAACCGGCAACAGCTTCCAACAAATTACCATTCATCTACTTAAGTACTTATGGCAGTCATTTCCAAACCATTACAGCCTTATTTTTTTCGTAAGGGAGTTTCAGATTTCCAAGCGAGGGAGCAGGAACATCTTTCAAAACAAGTACGGGAGCGGTTTGCGCCGCAGGGATATTGAGGCCATCCACACGCAGTTGCTGCACATCATCGAAGATCACCGCCGGCCTGAAATCGGGTTGTTTATATTGCAGTTTGATATTCTTTAATTGTAATCCGTTCACATGGCGAACGTACAGTCCCCAGCAGGGCAGTTCGCCAAACATGGAGAACTCGGGATAGTCGGGCGCTTTTTCGGGTACCTTTTGCAGGGAGTCGAGCGCAAAATGCGCCACCTGTTTGCTGCCGCCGCCTTCATAGGTAACACTGATATTTTCCAGGATCACATTTTCGACCGGGTGACCGGGTAAACCGGTTATACTTGCCGGAAATACGTTGTGCGGAGCAGGCACTACCGGCCCTTCCATCTCATACCCTTTATCGGGTTTGCCGGCCGGCACTTCTACCTTCACGTTAGTGATAACGATATTGCGCACTTTGCCGATGGCCGCTTCGGTTTTGCGATGCCCGAGGCGAATGAAAATGGCGTTGCCGGTATTGGTGGCTTTTATATTTTCAATGAACACATCTTCCAGCGTGCCGCCGTCTACCGACTCAAGCGCTATTGCCGACCGATAGGTATCGTAAATTTTTATATTGCTTATTTTTACCCGTTTGAAGCCGCCATGCGAGGCCGTGCCGAACTTCAACGCGCTTGCGCTCGAACGCACCACGCAATTGCTGATCTCGATATTCTCACAAAACGTATCGGGGTTGCCCGATTTCAAACAAATGCCATCGTCATCGGCATTTACATTACAGCGGGTCACTTTTACATTGCGGCAGTCATCGATATCGATGCCATCGTTATTATAATAGGCGGTGCTTTGCAC
>CBIHPC010000723.1:0-1736 GCA_966211305.1 uncultured Niastella sp. | reverse complement strand
CAACCGAACAGATCTCAGATAAAATTGCTGAATTAATTACACCTAAAGGGCTTAATTTGCCGGTTCAGGTGATCTTTCAGACAATAGAGTCCCTTCACAAAGCGTGTCCAACCAATACAGGCGACTGGTATTTTACCGGTAATTACCCAACCCCTGGTGGCAACCGGGTGGTAAACAAGGCATTTATTAACTATATGGAGGGTAAAAACGTAAGAGGGTATTAAATTTGCCTATCATATTGAATTATACCCTGTTATTAATGCATTTTTAAAATACAGTTTGCGTATATCAGAAAAAATGCTTAATATCAGGTACGGGAATATATGTAACTCCTTCTATACCCCACAGAAAACAACGGTATAAGCTCATCCATTAGTAGTTGTACAAGAGGTCAATGAACAACCTTTGGTTGTTTTGCGTGCCGTTGTGCAGATAATAAGCTCATTCACACACTACTGAAAAAAAAATTCGTATGAGTAAAATTACCATCATGATTGTTGATGATCACACCCTGATCCGCGAAACCTGGTCGTACCTGCTGGGCAGGAACGAAGAGTTGGAAGTTATTGCGGAATTAGGGGATGGTCAGCGCGCCATTGAAATTGCCAGGGATAAACGACCTAATATCGTGCTGCTCGATATCAATATGTCGCCATTGAACGGGTTCGATATTTTGAAAATGATCCGTAAGTTATCTCCCGGTTCTAAAGTTATAGCCGTATCGATGCACTCACAGCCCGCGTATGCCAAAAAAATGCTGCGCCTCGGCGCCCGTGGATACGTTACCAAGAATTCTCCCCGTAAAGAAATGCTCGATGCCATTCACCAGGTAACCGCCGGTAATGTTTACATCTGCCAGGAGGTGAAAAACATTCTTTCTGAACAAATGATGAATGAAGATGAAGGTGGTGACGGACTGAACCAGCTTTCTGAACGCGAAATAGAGGTGATAAACCTTATCAGGAACGGATTGTCGTCGAAAGAAATAGCCGATAAGCTGGCCATCTCTATAAAAACAGTGGAAGTACACCGCCACAATATTCTGAAGAAATTAAAAGTAAAGAACACCGCTTCCCTTATTAACTATATCAACTCAAGCGGACTGTAATTCTCCTCTACCATATAAGTACACTTACACCTAAATAAAACGTATTTTCCCCCGGAGGCGGGTGCGTTTGGCAAAGTATTTGCGACAAATGCACTTGCCGACCGTTTAGCTTCCTATGGGGAACCAATTTTAATAACAGGCCTGTTAAAATTTCTGATTCCTTTGATCGAACTCATTATTTTTAGGGGGATTAATCCCCCTATTATTATTTTATGAAGTCACTATTAATCATAAGGCACGCAAAAAGCAGTTGGGATAACATTGGTGAAAGTGATTTTGACCGGCCTTTGAATGACCGGGGCAAAGAGGATGCACCTAAAATGGCCAAACGATTGATTGAACGGCATGTTTCAATCGATGCGTTCATCTCGAGCTCGGCCAAAAGAGCCCGCAAAACAGCCGCCCTTTTTATCAAAGAATTCGATGGCGACAAAGAACAGCTCATTTTAACACCCGAGCTGTACCTGGCTGGCCCGGATGCCTTTTACGAAGCCATTGCGAAGGCGCCTGCTGCTGCTAATACAATCGCAGTTTTTGCCCACAACCCCGGCATTACAGAATTTGCCAACGAACTTACCGATGTGCGGATAGACGATATGCCTACCTGCGCCATCTTTGCCGTTAAAGC
>CBIHPC010000722.1:0-1744 GCA_966211305.1 uncultured Niastella sp. | reverse complement strand
CCAGTAAGGAATGCCCGCCCAGCTCAAAGAAGTTATCGTAGATCCCTATATTTTCAACGCCCAGCAGTTCCTGCCAGATCAGCAACAGGGCTTCCTCGAGTGGATTACGCGCACCTGCATACGAACTTTCCTGCACGGCGGGCAGCGTCAGTCCGGCCAGGGCCGCCCGGTCTACTTTTCCATTACCGGTTAGCGGGATGCTTTCCAGCTGCACCAGTTGGGCAGGTAACATATATTCGGGTAATTTTCCCTGCAGGTATAGTTCCAGGGCCGTTTGCTCATAGGTTTCATCTGCCACTACAAAGCCAACTAACCGGCGGCCGGCAGGGCCTGCTTCCATGCATAACACTACGGCGCCTTTTACGCCCGGGCCGCCCTGCAGTACGCGCTCCACTTCGCCCGGTTCTATGCGGTAACCGCGGATCTTCACCTGCTCATCGCGGCGCCCTAAAAACTCAACATTGCCTTCCGCATCCCAGCGACCGAGGTCGCCGGTTCGATATAATTTTCCCTGCCCAAAGGGATTGGCTATAAATTTTTCTGCTGTCAGCGCTTCATTATTCACATAACCGAGGCTAAGGCCAACACCGCCTACATATAACTCGCCCGCAACGCCAATGCCGCAAAGCTGCAGGCGTTCATCGAGGATATAAGCGCTCCTTCCAGGCAGGGGGCGGCCTATGGGTATTTCTTTTTGCCGCAACAGGGGGCCCTGGTTTACCCGGTACGATAAGGAGAAGGTGGTATTTTCCGTAGGGCCATAACCGTTAACGATCTGCATTTGGGGATACGCCGCTGCCAGCTGCGCTATATGATACACCGATAATTTATCACCGCCTGCTACCACCGTTTTTAACGGTGCAAACAGGCTGATATCGGTTTCTACCAGCTCATTGAACCAGCCCGCCGTAAACCACATGATGGTTACGTGTTGCCGGGCTATCAGCGCTTTGAGCAGCGGAACATCCAGCAGCACGTCGGTGCTGCATAATACCAACCGGCCGCCATTGAGCAGCATGCCCCAGTATTCAAACGTGGTGGCGTCAAAGCCTACCGCCCCTGTGCTCAGCAGTGCATCTTCATAGCCATGCTTAACATAGTCCACCTCATGAACAAGGCTTGTTACGTTCTTATGGGTTACGCGTACTCCTTTGGGCACACCGGTGCTGCCGGAAGTGTACATTATGTAAGCCGGCTGATCGGGTTGTATCGTCAGGTTGACAGCAGAAGCTGAACAGGTATCGATGTTCGCTGCCTGTTCGTTGACACAAATTATGTGAGCTGCTGCGGAGTCAAAAAGTTGTATGTGTTTCGATGCTGTAATGACAAGGGCCGCGCCCGCATCTTTGACCATATAGGCCAGGCGCTCAGGCGGATAGGCGGGATCGAGCGGAACATAGGCGCCGCCGGCCTTTAAAATGCCAAGGATGGCTATCATCATCTCCATGCTTTTATGAAGACAAACGCCTACGGGCATGGGGGCTGTAAGCCCTTTAGTGAGGAGGAAATGCGCCAGCTGGTTCGAGCGCTGATCCAGCTGTTTATAGGTGAGTGTATCGCCTGCATATACGAGGGCCACCGCATCGGGTCGTTCCCGTACCTGGCGGGCAAACAGGGAAATCATATTTTCCTGCGCATGTCCATGCCAGCTATTATTATTGAATTGCGTACAGATCTTATTTGCCTCTTCGTGTGGCAACATCGCTAACAGCGTAATATCTTTTGTGGGTTCGCTGACGATGGC
>CBIHPC010000721.1:0-1745 GCA_966211305.1 uncultured Niastella sp. | reverse complement strand
TGGGCAAACTCTGTAAAAGCGTCGAAACTGTTATTTGTTTACCCAATTTTAAAAGTATGATTTTTACCATTCTTTGCCAAGTCGTACTGCGTCGCCGCGGTATACCACAACGGGCAAAGTCCAAAACTATTCTGGTTATGAAGTTAACCGCTGTTTTTTTGTTGGCGGGCTTCTTACAGGTTTCTGCAGCGGGATTTTCGCAAACCGTTACTATTTCAAAAGAGAACATTCCATTGCAGAAGCTACTGAGGGAAATCAAGAAGCAAACAGGTTATGTGTTTTTCTATAACATGCGATTGTTACAGAAAACGCATCCGGTAAACATCGATGTAAAGAACAGGGGCCTGAAAGAAGTACTTGATCAGATCTTTGCGGCCCAGCCTGTTACCTACAGTATTGTGAACAAAACTGTTGTAGTTAGCGAAAGAGCGCCCCGGCCGCCCATTCCAATTGGTGAAACAAAAGCCGATACGGTGCCGCTGCTCGAAGTGCATGGCAAGGTGGTTGATGAAAGCTCGGGCACACCGGTAGTGGGCGCCAACGTAGTGATAAAAGGAAATCAATACGGTACTACAACCGATGTAAACGGTGCCTTTACCATTAAGGCAAAACGTGGTACGGTACTTACTATCAGTTATGTGGGTTTTGAAAATCAGCAGGTAGCTGTAAAGGAAAATTTGCAGTTGTCGGTAAAGATGAAGAACAGCAAAACGCCCATGACCGATGTGGTGATCACCGGTTACCAGCAGATCAAAAAAGAAAGTTTTACCGGAAACGCGGTTACCGTCACAGGCGATGAACTGAAGCGGGTGAACCCGATAAATATTTTACAAAGTATACAGGCTTATGATCCTTCCTTCCAGGTTCAACAGAATAACTTATTCGGTTCAAACCCCAATGCGCTTCCCAATGTAAATATTCGCGGTTCGGCTTCATTGCCCACAGGTTCAGAAGGGGTGTTAACCCGCAATAACCTGGCCGGTAATGTAAACCTGCCCACCTTTATTCTCGACGGTTATGAAGTAGGTGTTGAAAAAGTGTACGATATGGATGTGAACCGCATTCAGTCGATCACCATTTTGAAAGATGCGGCAGCAACAGCCGTATATGGTTCCCGTGCCGCCAATGGCGTATTGGTGATCACCACCAAGGCGCCGGCAGAAGGAAAGCTGCAGGTGTCGTACAATACCGATCTTACAGTTACCGCACCCGATCTTAACGGTTATAGTGTATTGAACGCAGCTGACAAACTGGAATATGAAAGGCTGGCCGGGTTATATGAAGAAGGTTTTGGTGGAATAACCAAAGATGATCTGCAGGAGATCTATTATAAAAAGTACTCGAATGTAATAGCCGGTGTGAACACTTACTGGTTGTCGCAGCCGGTAAAAACGGCCTTTGCACAAAAGCATTCCATGTATATTGAAGGTGGAAGCGGCGCCATTCGCTACGGCATCGATCTGCGTTATCAAACCCAGCCAGGTGTAATGAAGGGCTCAGGCCGCAACAGGTATGGCATTGGCAGTGAGCTCACCTATACCCCTAACAAAAGGTTTACATTCAGGAACAAACTTACCATTACCGGGGTAGATGGCACCGAGTCGCCCTATGGCAGTTTCTCCAACTATGTAAGAATGAACCCTTACTACCCTAAAACCGACTCAGCAGGCCATATTATTCAGGGGGTGGATGAATGGCTGGTAGATACCAAACAGCAGAATAATCAATATGTGATCAAAGCGGTA
>CBIHPC010000720.1:0-1746 GCA_966211305.1 uncultured Niastella sp. | reverse complement strand
GTTCGCTTATGCCGATCAGTAAGTGATCTTTGTGTACAACCATTACATCGCCGCCCTCCAGCGTCACCTTTTTTTCATCGCCATCGCGTGGTAACAGAAAGTGAGGGGCTGTATCGGGTATTTCAAGGATGTTATCGCGGTAGGCTTCAAATAAGGGATGGTTGAAGAAAATGTATTTGGCCAGCAGGGCTTCGCGAAGGCGCGCAGTTTTGGCTGGTTTGTTCAGCAAAACATATTCATTGATAACAATGCCGATATCGCGGGTGAAAATAAAATTGGGAATGGGTGCAAAGATCAGCCGGTCGTCTTCAAAAGTGCCGCTGATGATAACCTTTGATAATTTGACCGGCGAGAGCGCCAGTAACTCGTTCTGCGTGGCATAGGAACAACCCTCCACCGCACAAACCGATGCAATGAGCTTTAGTTTTATTTCCTGGTCTTCCAGGATATCGGCCAGCAGCCATTCCAGTTCAACTACTTTATCAGATTTATAGAAGTCCTTTTTTTCGGGTTTATAAAAATCGCGGTTGTTTTCCGGTGCGTCTACCTGGTGCAAACGGCCCCTGATCTTTTCGGGGTCTAAAAAGTACAGGAGTATTTTGGTATAATGATCGTATTCTTTCTTTCGCATGGTTTCAAGATGCACAATATCTTCAAACAACCAGTCCTGCGCTTTTGAGGGCACTACCTTACCCAAACCACTATCCGGACTATGCACCAGCAATCGTCGTAACCGGCCTACTTCAGATGTTACCTGAACTATTTTTTTGTCTTTACGGGACATAAGTTTTTATCGGTTTATTTTCAAATAATCATGTTGGTTCAAATATAACGAATCCGGTTTAACAGGTTACGGGAGGCTAATGATGAATATTGAATATCCCATGTTGAATGTTGAAGGAAAGAAAATGTTGAGGAAGTATTCTTTGATTAAATCTGATACATCTGCTTTTTATTTCATTATTCAACATTTAACATTCAATATTTTATCGGGCTATGATCGAAGTCATAAGCAGTCGGTTCGGCATGATGGAATTTTACAAAAAATATATATCATGCTGGAATATAAAGATCATACGTTAGCGGCGATCGTTTCTGACAGGCACCAGGCGGCGGCTGTATTTGAAAAATACCATCTCGATTTTTGCTGTAAAGGCAAACGTACCCTGCAGGATGCATGTGCTGAAAAGAACATTCCCGTAGAACCAATACTGGAAGAATTGCAACAGGTATTTGAACCGGGCAGCGGAGTAGAGGACCAGTTACTGGCAACCATGTCGGTTTCACAACTTTCCGATTATATTGTTTTGAAACACCATGTATACGTTAAACACGCTATGCCGGTCATTTATCAGCATTTGAACCGGGTGGCTGCCAAACATGGTGAGCGGTTTCCCTATATGCAACAGGTGTTTAATTTGTTCAGCACCTTGCAAACGGAAATGGATTCGCATATGCAAAAGGAGGAAATGGTGCTGTTTCCCCGGATAAAAGAAGCAGAAAAAGCGCTGGAGCAGAAAAATAACGCTCAGGCGTTGAATGCAGGTTATATTAACAGCCCCATACATATGATGGAAGCGGAGCATGAGGAGGCGGGAGAACTGCTGGCGCAGATCCGCCGGTTGACGAATAATTACACGCCGCCGGCCGATGCCTGTACTACATTCCGAATCAGTTTGGCCGAATTGAAATCGTTTGAAGAAGACCTGCACCGCCATATACATTTGGAGAATAATATTTTGTTCC
>CBIHPC010000719.1:0-1751 GCA_966211305.1 uncultured Niastella sp. | reverse complement strand
CGCTGGGTGCTGGCATATACTTTGTACAGGTAGACATCGATGGCAACAGGATCGTGAAAAAAGTGATCAAAAACTGAGATCTCCATCACTACATTTTAGATTTTGCTTTGCGTTCCGGTTTAACCGGGACGCTTTTGTTTTTATGGCATCCATCCAATTACTTAAATTACAGCAAAATATCGCTGATGCCCGCTAACGATTCGTATAAGGTCCTTGTCAATGGGTTTACTTTCTACTTCACAAAAACCGACATCGATGCGCTTGACCTGGTTGCCATTTCCCCAGCGGAATATAACGCCATCAATAAAGATCACCGATCGGTTAATGCCAGACTGGCCAATGCCGATCTGCTCACCAAAACGTTTATCATTGAAACCGGCGGCGAAACATTTGATGTAGCAATAAAAGATGCACTTGACCAGCAGCTTGAAGAAATGGGGTTTAGCACTACCAGCGGAAAACAGGTGAAAGAGATCAAGGCACCGATGCCGGGCCTTGTGCTTGAGGTAAGCGTTACAGAAGGGCAGGCAGTAAAAGAAGGCGACCGCATTCTGATACTTGAAGCCATGAAAATGGAGAACAGCATTCTGATACATGCCGACGCCGCCATAAAAAAAATAAATGTACAGGCCGGGCAGGCCGTTGAAAAAGGACAGGTATTGGTAGAACTGGAATAAATCAACCCCGGATCGAATAAAACAAAAAGAACAACTGACGATGCAAAAAATATTAGTCGCGAACCGCGGAGAAATTGCCTTACGGATCATGCGAACGATACACAGGATGGGGATACGATCGGTGGCTGTTTATTCAGAAGCTGACCGCCATTCACCGCATGTGCTTTTTGCCAACGAGGCGGTTTGTTTAGGGCCCGCACCCTCGAACCAAAGTTATTTGAACGGCGATGCGATCATCAGCTTTGCAAAACAACTGGGGGTCGACGGTATCCATCCGGGTTACGGATTTCTCAGCGAGAACGCCGCCTTTTCAAAAAAGGTAGAAGAAGCAGGTATTACTTTCATTGGTCCGGGCCATGAAGCCATGCGCATTATGGGCTCCAAACTGGCAGCCAAAGAATGCGTAAAAAAATATAATATACCCATGGTGCCGGGGATAGATAAAGCCATTGACAATATTTCCATAGCCCGAAAGATAGCCGCGGAGATCGGTTATCCTATCCTGATAAAAGCTTCCGCCGGCGGCGGGGGTAAGGGAATGCGCATAGCCGCAAAAGAAAGTGAGCTGGCAGAACAAATGGAGCGCGCCACCAGCGAAGCACAATCATCATTTGGCGACGGGTCGGTATTTATAGAAAAATATGTGGCGTCGCCCCGTCATATTGAAATTCAGGTACTGGCGGATAATTATGGCAATACCGTGCATTTGTTTGAACGCGAATGCAGCATACAACGGCGCCATCAGAAGGTAATAGAAGAATCGCCTTCTTCTGTTCTAACTCCTGAGCTCCGGCAAAAAATGGGGGAAGCGGCTGTGATGGTTGCCAGGTCATGTAATTACAGAAGTACAGGCACGGTAGAATTTCTGCTCGATGAAGATCTCAATTTTTATTTCCTCGAAATGAACACACGTCTGCAGGTAGAGCATCCCGTAACGGAGATGATAACCGGCATTGACCTGGTTGAAGAACAAATAAAAATAACGCGGGGCGAAAAACTCCGGTTCAGCCAGGATGATCTTACCATCAACGGCCATGCGCTGGAGTTACGGGTGTATGCCGAAGACCCGCTCAA
>CBIHPC010000718.1:0-1754 GCA_966211305.1 uncultured Niastella sp. | reverse complement strand
AATTTATAGATTAACAATGAAATACGAATTTTAATTTAAATCTGGTCGGAACCTCTGAAAAGGATCGCATAATCGCGGTCCTTTTTTCATTTTATTCAACTTTACAGTTACCGCGTTCTTTTGGATCAGGTTGAATTTTTCAGTCTTTTTAGGATCAAGTCAAATTTTTATAACAACGGTCAATACCTCAGAATGCCCCTGATTGAGGGCCATACAAAAACCCGCCATAGCAATGCTACAGCGGGTATGAGAAGCTGACAAAAAATCTGATACCATTAGATGCTTGTACAAAAGGCATTTAATAGCGGACATCTACTTTTTCTACCGCTTATTATATATCGGCTGGGGAACAATGTTGTTTACAGGTTTGGTTGATTTAAGATAAGCAAAAACAGCTTTCAGGTCGTCATCACTGGCTTTGGCAATTCCGGGCCAGGGCATGGGTGGTAACAACGGGCGGCTGTTGTCGAGCCCTTTGTACTTTCCTTCACGTATGGCTTTAAAGAACTGTTGCTCCGTCCACCCGCCAATACCGGTTGAATCGGATGTAATATTGGCTGCAAATGAAATCCCCCATGGACCTACCGCCGAGGTAAGCATTCCATTTAACAATACCCAGTTTTTTGCAGTTACCGTATCAAATTTTGCAATTGGCATGTCGGCAGGATGTCCTGATAATAATTTGTCAGGATCGGGATAAGGCCCCTGCGGGCCCATTTTTTTGGGAGAATGACAATCATGACATCCCATTATTTCAACAAGATACTTTCCCCTTTTTACAAGACTGTCATTTGTGTTATTTCCACTTTTAATTAAAATAGCTTCATCCTGTTTACGTGGCTGGTTGCAAAATATCAATAGAACTGAAATCAAGACTGTTACGGCCAGTAACAAAGAAATTTTTCTCATACCAAAAGTTTTATCGGTTAAATGTAATAAGAGCTATTGCAAAGCACTGCAACCTGCAATACCTTACGTAGCTGCAGATTGTTTTTCTGTTGCAGTGTTATTTATGACTGGGTTCTGTAAACGAAATCTTCCAGAATGAAATGGGTTACTCCATCAGCTTTTACCATGCGCATTTTGGTGGGATAGTAGCCGCTTGTTTTAAATTTGGCCGGCACTCCGAAGGTCCTTTCAAAAGAAGCATTTGCGTCAATAAATGCTTTGGTTATCATTGGTTCGTAAAAAGCTACTTTACTGTTATACGAACCGTATAAAAATGTTTGCGTAAACGGTTGGCCGTTTAATTCGGGGGTAGTAAAATCAACCCAATGAACGCCCATCTGTGGCACCCCGCCCGGAATTGGTACATATGTAGCCGGCATGTAGCCAGGTGCCGGATAACCTAAAAAACCTGTACTATCAGTCTGATAAGCCGGAATTGCCAGCCTTTCTTCTTGGGATATCATATAAAAATGGAAATCGAAATGCGGCTTGTCATAAACGCCTGAAGGCTCATGTCCATGCGGGTTCCAATCGAGCAAAGCATGGGTGAACGGCGTTTTGGATGCTTTTGGGTGAAACTTTAACGACAAGCCGTTTTTATGATGATCTCCTCCATCCCCTCCCGTACCGGCATCGAGGCTTTTCATTGCAGCATCGTCAATACTTATAGCAATGCGTTCGGGTTTATTATCGCTATCCAGCTCTACCCACGTCCAGGCTGAGCCATGCTGAAACATTGATACAGGCCCTTTATAAATACCGCCTTTATGGCCTTCTTTCTTACAGGATGTAAATCCTATGGTTGT
>CBIHPC010000717.1:0-1761 GCA_966211305.1 uncultured Niastella sp. | reverse complement strand
CCGAAGGCAAGGCCTATAATAAAAAAGACGCCAGCCAGATCGCTGCCGCCATCGCCATAGATAAACTCGGGCTGAACAAAACCGAAGCCGCAGAAGAAGAATAACCATTAGGCAATAGACCGCTGACTTCCCACTTCATTTCGACATTCGTTTTCAGTTCCTCACTGCTCATCCTCTGGTACCCTGAGTGTTATTATTCACTCTTATTTAATGCTCATTGTTAATGCTTCATTTCTTCCCCCGGAAAGCATGCATCTTTTGACTAATGCGTTTAGCCGGAAAGCTAAAAGGCCCGGAAACCAGGGATTTCCATTATCTCATTATCAAATTATCTCATTAGCACATTGTAGTTGTTTCCCCTTATTGTAAAATTTTTCCATATCTGGGAATAATTCCATGTGTTCGGCACCGGTTCCCCGACCGGAAATAATATTTTTTTTGAGAATATGGGAAGAACGGAAAGGTATATGACTATTAAATACTTACATGGTGTTTGACCTGTTTCCGGTATTGTGTTTAGCACAGGGTTTTGCCCATGCCGGAAATTTCAGGTACGTGTATTGAAAATATCCAGTATCCAAACTGTTTACCCCATGAAACAAATTTACACTTCAATTTTAGCGCTGTTTATTAGCCTTACGTCCACAGCAACTACAATTACTGCAGACAGCAATTCGGACTGGGATGCAAATGGTACCTGGAATTTGAACAGGGTACCTCAAAACGGCGATAGTATTGTAATTCCACAGAATATAACAGTAACGTTAAACGGTGTTCATAACCTCGATAATGTGATAATCGTTATTCACGGCACATTGAACCTCACCAATGGTAAATTAAGGTTGGATGATGCCAGCCGCATGATCATTCACCTTACCGGTATGTTAACCGGTGTAAACAATAACGACCAGTTATCAATTGGCGGTGTAATGAAATATAAAGGCGCCGGTGGAGCACAAACAGGATATAGCTATGCTGATAATACTACAGGTACGTACCCCAGCGGTTTTATAATCACCACTCCGGGCACACTGCCGGTTAACTTCCAGACTTTTTATGTAACACGCCAGGGTGCAAACAACCAGCTTGGCTGGAGCACAAGCAGAGAGCTGAACAACAATTATTATGCAATAGAAAAAAGCACCGATGCCCGTACCTGGAAACAAATTGCCACTGTAACAGGCGCCGGCACCGCTAACCTGGTTAACAAATACAGTTATACCGATAAGAACAGCAACGATGCAGTAGCATACTACCGCATACGCCAGGTAGATATGAATGGAGCAGCAACTTACTCTTCCGTTCGCACCCTGCGCAACAATGAAACAGGAACAGTAACCAATATTTATACTTCTTCAAATAAAACAGTAACGATAGATTTTAACAGCGATGTGAAAGATAACGTTACCATACAGTTGATAAACATGAGCGGACAGGTTATAGTGCGTAAAGAGTTCAGTCAGGCTTCTTACCGGCTTATCATTGATGCGATAAGCGCCGGCTCCGGTGTGTATGCAGTACGGGTTAGTGATAGCAAGGGTTGGAGCGAGGTTAAGAGAATAATGTTGTAGGTTTAAATGGTCCTCATATTAGGTAAACAGTAATGGTTCCGCTGTATCTACAGTGGAACTTTTTTATTTCGTTCAGTATATTTTTTTAACGTAACCAGCGCAGTTACAGTTCATTCCGTTTTGTGCGCTTTTGCCGGGGTGTATTATTACCCTTTCTTGTATTATATTCACCGGGTTAAGTCAGTATCTT
>CBIHPC010000716.1:0-1799 GCA_966211305.1 uncultured Niastella sp. | reverse complement strand
GTAGTGAAGATCAGAACAGTCGTCCTCGTAATACTTGGAATTATTATCGCCGATCAGGCTTTGAAAATATGGGTAAAGACCAGCATGACTTATGGTGAACAGATCTTTTTGCTGGGAAGAACGTTAAGGCTTTATTTCATAGAAAATGAAGGTATGGCCTGGGGTTGGAAATTTGGTGGCGACGGCGGTAAGCTGGCCCTCACTATTTTCCGGTTAATAGCTGTAATATTTGGTGTGTACTACATTCGCAGTATCATACAAAAGAAATATCATCGTGGTTTTATTCTTTGCGTATCGATGATCTTTGCCGGTGCGCTTGGTAACCTCATCGATAGCATGTTCTACGGTATGATCTTCACCGGTAGTAACGACGGTGCGCCGCTGGCAACCATGTTCCCTCCCGGTGGCGGCTATGCAGGTTTTCTGCACGGTAAAGTGGTTGATATGATCTATGCGCCTATCATCGAAAATAAAACATTGCCAGCATGGATCCCTTTCTGGGGTGGTGAGCGTTTCACTTTCTTTTCACCCATTTTCAATATTGCCGATGCATCTATCTCTGTTGGTGTTATCGCTATTTTGATCTTCCAGAAACGGTTCTTCAAAAAAGGATTTTTAGAAGAAACACCGGTTACCCTGCAGAAAGATGAAGTGAAGGATACAGTGAAAGTGTATAGCGATCAGTAAGCGTTAAACTAATGAAAATAAAAAAAGCAGCCGGGGTGATTCACTTCGGCTTTTTTATGCATAGTAAAGAGGTTAAAGCGAAAACAACTTAACGCTTCACAACCAACGCCGAATCAAAGGTGTATTTGCTTTAGGCCTTAGCTTTCAGGCTTTAAGCTAAAAAAGCCACCGTTATTCACGATGGCCTTTTTAAAAGGGTTTGCATGATTTAGGTATTAACCACAAACCACAAACTAATTATATCTTTCCTACCATGTCTTTCGGAACCACCCATTCGTCGAACTGCTCAGGGGTAACATAACCCAGCTTCACCGCCATTTCCTTCAGCGTAGTGCCTTCTTTATGGGCTTTCTGCGCAATTTCGGCGGCTTTGTAATAACCGATCTTCGTATTGAGCGATGTTACCAGCATCAGCGAATTATCAACGTGCTTTTTGATATTGGCTTCAATAGGTTCAATACCTGCCGCGCATTTATCGTTGAAGCTTACGCAGCCATCGCCAATAAGGCGGGCGCTGTGCAGGAAGTTATAGATCATAACGGGTTTGAACACGTTCAGTTCAAAATGACCGTTGGCGCCGCCGATGCTGATGGCCACATCATTGCCCATTACCTGGGCAGCGATCATGGTCAATGCCTCGCACTGGGTAGGGTTTACTTTACCGGGCATGATAGAAGAACCGGGTTCGTTATCGGGAATGAACAATTCGCCGATACCGCTGCGGGGGCCTGAAGACAGCATACGGATGTCGTTGGCTATTTTCATCAGGCTGACCGCAATGGTCTTTAAGGCGCCGTGCGCTTCCACGATGGCATCGTGGGCGGCAAGGGCCTCGAATTTATTTTCAGCGGTAACGAAAGGCAGGCCGGTGAGTTTGGCAATGTGTTTCGCTACGTTCTCAGAATAATTGGCCGGGGTATTGATGCCGGTACCAACTGCAGTGCCGCCCAGCGCCAGTTCGCTCAGGTGCGCCAGTGTGTTCTTAATGGCTTTTAAACCATGATCGAGCTGAGAAACATAACCACTGAATTCCTGGCCAACAGTGAGCGGTGTAGCATCCATAAAGTGCGTACGGCCGATCTTTACCACGTGCATGAACTGTTTGCTTTTTT
>CBIHPC010000715.1:0-1810 GCA_966211305.1 uncultured Niastella sp. | reverse complement strand
AAGCAATTTAATATCCTCCGTTTGAAGCTGCGTATATACTAACGTCTGTGCTCACATGAAGTAACTTTTTCGTATTCTATAGTATTTCGATATCTCACCGGCTCCGTGCTTTATTTTTTATTATGGCAGAACCGTAAAGGGTACCCAATATCCCCTGCTTTTCCCTTTTTCTTTTCTGCATTAATTCTTATTGATTTTAATGCTCTTAATACTTATCGGCACTCGTGTGCGAATACACCGGGTTGCTGAATGGGTGATCTATCTCTATGCATTAAACGATCGCGTTATGATAACAGGTCATTTGGAGACATCCCGGCATAAATGGCATTCTTATGCCTGCCACAGGGCAAGAGCGCCCGGCAGCTCTTACATACTATCCATTATTTTACCTTTTATCCATATCAAACCATTGCTGAACATTTCCTGAACAAAGGTTCCCCAATGCTCCTGCCCAATAACAACTATCCCTGAACTTAAAAATTTTTATTATGACCTCTCCTTTTTCTACCCAAACCGATAACCTGCCGCCCTATCAGGTTGCAGTATATGTTCTCCATAGCACTTTTTACGATTTGATCATTAAAAACCTGCACTTTCTTTTTTTACTGGTCTGTTTGTTTTCTTCCCGGGCCTTTGCACAAACAACTTCAACTTTTCCTTCCGCTTCGTCCTGTACTTCCAAGGACCTTACGCTTGTAGGCGCTGCCTTACCGGGCACTGATCTTTGTAATGTATGCGTATCGGGTGATTCGGTATACAGGACATTAAATCTGTCTATCAACAACAAAACAGGTTCAACAAGAACCGCTTTTGCTTTCTGGGGCACACTCGTAATACGGAACAGTAACGGTACCATTTCTTCTACTCAGGCAATTCAGGGCTGCGGAGGTCCGGTAGCGAAAAATACGACTACAACTTTACTGTTCAATCAAATTGGTTATGTATGTGGCCAGTCGTTAACCATAAAAGATCTGTTCCTGGCATGGACAGACGCTTCTCCAAACAGCACCTGTGCTTCTATCAATTCAGCTACCATCAATCCCAAATGCGGTACGCTCGATTCCATACAAATCAACACCGGGCTCGACGCCGGCTTTAGTGTTACCAACGCTACCTGCACCGTGCCGGGTGCTATCAATATGACCCCGTTGGGTGGAAAATCGCCGTATACTTATTCCTGGACCGCCAGTGAGGGAGGCGTGGTCCCTTCAGGTCAGTCAACCAGCCAGGACCTTACCGGCCTGGTAGCAGGAAAGTATACCGTAACAATTACTGACGCTTTAAATTGCACTTCCACAAGATCTGCGAACGTTACAGCTTCTGCTCCCGTTATTGCCAACGCCGGAGATGACTTTACCAAAACCTGTACTTCCAATGCAAACGGAAAACAAATAGGAGCAGCATCGGAAGCCGGGTTTACCTATTCATGGTCGCCAACCACCGGTTTAAGCGATGCAACTGTCAGCAACCCTACTGCCAACCCATCGTTTACCACAACCTATACAGTAACCAAAACCAACACCGCCTCAGGTTGCAGCAATACCGACCAGGTGACAGTAACGGTAAATAACGCTGCTGTGGTAGCGAATGCAGGGGACGACTTCACTAAAAATTGTATTTCGAATACCAGTGGTAAACAAATCGGGGTGGCATCCGAAGCCGGGTTCACCTATTCATGGTCGCCAACCACCGGTTTAAGTGATGCAGGTATCAGTAACCCTACTGCCAACCCATCATCAACTACTACTTACACCATAACGAAAACAAATACTTCCAGTGGCTGCAGCAATACCGATCAGGTGACTGTAAC
>CBIHPC010000714.1:0-1813 GCA_966211305.1 uncultured Niastella sp. | reverse complement strand
CGGTTTGAATTTCATCGGCCATGAACAGTACATTGGCTGCTTCGCAATATTGTTTTGCCCTTGACAAATAACCTTCATCGGGAACTACAACACCAGCTTCGCCCTGTATGGGTTCAACCAGGAAACCGGCCACGTTAGGGTCGTGCAGCGCTTTTTCAAGCGCAGGCAGATCGTTATAGGGAATAACAGTAAAGCCCGGCATATATGGGCCGAACTTACTCCGTGAAGAAGGATCGGTGCTGAACGAGATTACGGTGCTGGTGCGACCATGAAAATTCTCTCCGCATACAATGATGGTGGCTTTGTTCTCAGGAATGCCTTTGACAGTATATCCCCAGCGACGGCACAGTTTGATGGCTGTTTCAACAGCTTCAACCCCTGTGTTCATCGGCAGCACTTTATCGTAGCCGAAATATTTAGTGATGAACGCTGCATATTCACCCAATGCATCGTTATAAAATGCACGGGATGTAAGCGTAAGTTGTTGTGCCTGCAGCATGAATGCAGCAATAATTTTGGGATGGCAATGTCCCTGGTTAACGGCTGAATAGCCACTCAGGAAATCATAATACCTTTTGCCATCAACATCCCATACAAACACGCCTTCTCCTTTTTGCAACACTACGGGAAGGGGATGATAATTGTGTGCGCCATACTGTTCTTCAAGACCGAGATAATACTTCGTTTTGTCAGATAAAGTGGAAACCATAACCAGGTGAAATAATATTATAAATAAATGCGACGGTAAAATATATCGTAAGGGATTAAACAGGC
Source organism: uncultured Niastella sp. (assembly GCA_966211305.1). Taxonomy (GTDB): domain Bacteria; phylum Bacteroidota; class Bacteroidia; order Chitinophagales; family Chitinophagaceae; genus Niastella. The sequence continues at coordinate 1,039 of CBIHPC010000714.1, read as the reverse complement.
AGAATGCCTTATACGCCCGGCAGAGGCCGGGAAACAAACGCGTTATCTTCGATGATTCAGAAAATCGAGGTTGAAGTGAAGAAAGTGCGGTATGTTGGCCCTGAATATGATAACAATGCTATTTGCTGCAAATATAAGCAATTTGGGCGAGGGGGTGAAAATGATGAAAATATTAAACTACCGGGTTGGTAGACAGATTATTTCAGGTTAAATACGGCGTAATTATCAGGCCATTGCAGAGAGGGGAGTTGTTCTTTGTTAAAAATGCCAAAGAAACAGGAGCCGCTGCCCGTCATGGATGCATACAATGCGCCGGCTTCATACAGTTTGTCTTTAATGGCTTGCAGTTCGGGATACTGTTTGCATACAGGCGCTTCGAAATCATTTGTAAGCGCATAGCGCCAGCGGGCAACCGGTTGCTGAATGATCTGCTGTAAAGGTTGCGGCGATGGGGCAGGCGTGAGTTGAGAAAACGCCCAGCCGGTATTGATGTGAACGCCGGGGTGCACTACGAGGAATGAATAAGCAGAAAGATCGAGTTGAATACTTTGCAGGAGCTCGCCGCGGCCGGTAGCAAAACAGGGTTTGTTGATGATGAAGAACGGGCAGTCGCTACCCAGTTGCAGCGAATGATCGAGCAGCTTTTCGCGGGGAATGTTCAGTTGAAATTTGTCGTTGAGCAGTTGTAAGGCGAAGGCGCCATCGGCAGAACCGCCGCCAAGGCCGGCGCCCATGGGAATGGCCTTATGCAGGTACATGTCGACGTCACTGAGCTGCGGATGATGTTTCTTCAGTAAGTGATATGCTTTGATGCAGAGATTGTCTTCCGGCCTGCCCTGCACATTCAACCCGCTTAAATGAAGTGAGACTGCTGCGCTATCGGGCATTTGCCGATTGCTCCCGCTTTGAGGCGGGACCGATTGCCGGCTGACCACTTCCAGTGCATCGCGCAGGGGCAGGGGATAAAAAATGGTTTCCAGGTTATGGTAACCATCCTCCCGTTTGCGTACAACATGAAGGCCCAGATTTATTTTGCAGT
>CBIHPC010000713.1:0-1815 GCA_966211305.1 uncultured Niastella sp. | reverse complement strand
ACTGCAAAATAAATCTGGGCCTTCATGTTGTACGCAAACGGGAGGATGGTTACCACAACCTGGAAACCATTTTCTATCCCCTGCCCCTGCGCGACGCGTTGGAAATGGTGAAACGTGAAACGGAAAATCCCGACAAGCCGGAACAGGCTGTGAAACGTGAAACGGAAAATCCGGCCATTCACCTGAGCGGGTTGCCTGTGCATGGAAAACCGGAAGACAACCTCTGCATCAAAGCATACAACCTACTGAAGAAAGATCATCCGCAGCTCATTGACGTTGACATGTACCTGCACAAGGCCATTCCCATGGGCGCCGGCCTTGGCGGCGGTTCTGCCGATGGCGCTTTTGCCTTACAACTGCTCAACGACAAATTTCAACTGAACATTACCCGCGAAAAGCTGCTCGATTATTCGCTGCAACTGGGTAGCGACTGCCCGTTCTTCATCATCAATAAACCCTGTTTTGCTACCGGCCGCGGCGAAGTATTGCAAAACATTCAACTCGATCTTTCTGCCTATTCATTCCTTGTAGTGCATCCCGGCGTTCACGTCAATACCGGCTGGGCATTTTCACAACTCACTCCCGCCCCATCGCCACAACCATTACAGGAGATCATTCAGCAACCAATTGCCAACTGGCGTAATGCGCTTAAAAATGATTTCGAAGCGCCGGTATGCAGGCAGCATCCCCATCTGCAAGCCATTAAAGATAAATTATATGAAGCCGGCGCACTGTATGCATCCATGACGGGCAGCGGCTCCTGTTTCTTCGGCATTTTTAACAAAGAACAACTTCCGGCCCTGCCATGGCCTTCCAATTACGCGGTATTTAACCTTAAATAACTTGTCTACCAACCCGGTAGTTTAATATTTTCATCATTTTCACCCCTCGCCCAAATTGCTTATATTTGCAGCAAATAGTGTTGTTATCACTTTCAAAGCCAACATACCACACTTTCTTCACTTCAACCTCGATTTCCTGAATCATCGAGGATAACCCATGCTGTCCCCGCTTGGTCGGGGTTATAAGGCATTCTGCCCATCTCATCGGCCTTTACCAATATTTTACCGTCGCATTGCTTATTTATAATATTTATTTACCTGTTTATGGTTTCCACTCTATCTGACAAAACGAAGTATTATCTCGGTCTCGAAGAACAGTATGGCGCGCACAATTATCATCCCCTGCCGGTAGTGCTGCAAAAAGGCGAAGGCGTTTATGTATGGGATGTAGATGGCAAAAAATATTATGATTTCCTGAGCGGTTATTCTGCCGTTAACCAGGGTCATTGCCATCCAAAGATCATTGCAGCCTTCATGCTGCAGGCGCAGCAACTCACACTTACATCGCGGGCATTTTATAACGACGCATTGGGTGAGTATGCTGAATTCATCACCCGGTATTTCGGCTACGATAAAGTGCTGCCGATGAACACCGGCGTTGAAGCTGTTGAAACAGCCATCAAACTGTGCCGTCGCTGGGGATATACCGTTAAAGGCATTCCCGAAAACAAAGCCACCATCATTGTATGCAGCGAAAATTTTCATGGCCGCACCAGCACCGTAATTTCATTCAGCACCGATCCTTCTTCGCGTAGCAGGTTTGGTCCGTATATGCCGGGCTTCACCGTTATTCCCTATAACGATCTGCCGGCGCTTGAAAAGGCATTGCAGGATCCCAACGTGGCCGGTTTCCTGGTTGAACCTATACAGGGCGAAGCCGGGGTTGTAGTGCCTGATGAAGGTTATTTGTCACGCGCGAAACAATATTGCGAAGCAGCCAATGTACTGTTCATGGCCGATGAAATTCAAACCG
>CBIHPC010000712.1:0-1828 GCA_966211305.1 uncultured Niastella sp. | reverse complement strand
CTTGTAATTTGGGGTATGTACGTGCCGGTGATCATTTACCTGCTGTATTACAGCCAGGATCGTTATGGCTTTTCGGCCTTGCGTATTACACTTACCTTTTTTGCCGGAATTCTTTTCTGGACCTTCTTTGAATATATTGCGCACCGCTTTTTATATCATTGGGTAAGCGAAAACCCAAAGATCCAGAAGTTTGTATATACCATGCATGGAAATCACCATCATTATCCACGCGACAGGCAACGGTTATTTCTGCCCCCGGTACCCAGCATCATTATGGCTTCTGCCATTTTTGCTTTTATGTACCTGGTTATGCGTGAGTATGTATTTATGTTCTTTCCCGGTTTTGTTCTGGGTTATCTGTTATATGGCACCATGCATTACGCCATTCACGCCTGGAACCCGCCTTTTAAATGGATGAAACCCCTTTGGCGCAACCATCACCTGCATCATTATAAAGATGATAATAAGGGATATGGCGTTAGCACCACTTTCTGGGACAGGGTCTTCGGCACCATGTTCGACCTGCAGAAAGAAAAAGAAGATAAAGAGAAGGTAAAGGAGTTGATGTTCAAAGGGTAATTATCGTTTTATTGATACCTCCGGGTTAAAACTTATAAGTTGACGAGTTAACCAGTTAACTCGTCAACCTGTTAACTGAATACTAACCGGTAGGTGCGGTGTATCTTATCCTGCCTTGCCCCTGTGGCTTCGTGCAATGCGATCATTTTATCGTTAAAATCGCCTACCCAGGCCAGTTCAACGCCCTTAATAGTATTGCGGGGCAGCACTTCCTGCTGCAGACAACGGATAAGCGCCGATTCAATACCATGGTTCTGGAACTTTTTCTTACAACCCATAATAATGATGCGCAGGCGGTCGACGGTAGTTGTTTTGGAATACCAGAAGAATTTTAGTTTACCCCAAAGGTTTAGTTTACCATGAACGTGTTTCAGGATCTGGTTCACATCGGGTAAACATAACACAACGGCTATGGGCTCATTTTTGTAATAGGCAAACCAGATGATCTTCTCATCCATAATGGCTTTCATTTGCCTGAAACTTTCTTTGATGGTGCCCATTTCAATGGGGGTGAAATTCTCAAAATCGCTCCATGCATCGTTATAGATTTCCCTGAAGTCCGCGGCAAATTTGTCGAACTGCGATTTGTCGAAATGCCGGAAGGAATAGTCGGGCTTTTTCATTACCCAATCCGATATTTTGGTGAACCTTTCCGGAAGGGGGGTAGTGGCGTCTAAAAAATTGGTAAGCTGATCGTACAACTTGGTGAAACCATACGATTCAAAAATATCTTTATACCAGGCGGGGTTATAGTTCATGCCGAGGCTGGGTGGTTTAAACCCATGGATGAGCAGCCCCCAGTATTTATCGTTCTCGCCAAAATTGATAGGGCCGTCCATGGCTTCCATGCCCTTGCTTTTCAGCCATGCTTTTGCTGTATCGAGCAGTAAAAATGCGGCTTTTTCATCCTGTATACATTCAAAAAAACCTACGCCGCCGGTTGGCTGCGGGTTTTTATGCGATTTTTCATAATTAATAAAAGCGGCAATACGGCCTATGTACCGGCCATTTTTATCGGCCAGCAGCCAGCGGTTCAATATACCATGCGAAAAAAAAACGTTACGGGAAGGGTCGAATATGGCTTCCACATCACTATCCAACGGACAAATCCAGTGCGGATCATTTTCATATAGTCTTTTGGGCAGGTCAATAAAGTCACGGGCCTGCTTTAAAGTTGCTACCTCTGTCAGGTTCATGTAGCGAACTTAGGAATTATTCACCACTTATCGTCATCCGGAATATTCTGCTG
>CBIHPC010000711.1:0-1836 GCA_966211305.1 uncultured Niastella sp. | reverse complement strand
TTGCCAGCTTCCTTTACGGGTATCTGTGCCCGAATAGGAATACCGGAAAGTAATTGAATATACATCGGCCACGCCGGGCGTGATGGTGAAATCGATTTGGGCGCCGGCGGGTTTTGTAAACACCACCGATTCTCGTTTATTAATGGTTTGCCGGCTGCTCCTTTCACCTGTTGTTGTTGCCTGGTCCATTTTGATGCTGGTAGTTGGTTTTTGATCAAATGGCGGTTGCAGGGTAGTTACCGGAGTAACGATCACCGAATACATCCTGGCTAAATGAGCGCCATTGGCACCAAGCGTAACAACAGCATTTGCAGAGAAGCGTTTTCTGTAAATTCTGAAGTCAACCACCCTTGGGCCTCCACCACCCCATCCAGCAGAAAGATCGATGTTGTCAGAAAGATCGTTAGCCTCCGGGCGGCTGATCTCTGGCGGCGCTACAGTTTGAAGTAATGTTTTTGTATCCTCATATTCTTTTAACCACCCGGGCAGTTGCAAGCCACTATTCATCACTATGTACACATCAGCATCGCCCGTAAGAGTGAATGAGGCCCAATTTGATAATTTATCGCCAGTCGTAATACTGGGTATCTGTATCCATTCCGCACCATACAACGTAGGAGGCAATGCGGAGAAGGCAATATTGCTATCGCTGTATTGTTTATCACCGGTATTCAGCCACGATTTTGCATGCACTTTTTCAGCCAGTACAGGATCAGTTACAGACAATTTTCCGATCAATTCCGGCGATGGTGCCGCAGCAGTTATTTTACTATCTTTTGTTGCAATGGCAATGGCCGCAATTACTGCCTGCCCTGCTTTGGTGTTCGGGAATGAAATGGCAAGCTGCCCGCCCGTAACATGCACATCAACCACCTGCTTCAACGCCCGGTTACCGGCTTTTGACCAGATGTCGAGGTCCTTTATTACCGTCTTATTGTTAATGGCCACATCGAACAAGCGCCAGCCTTTCGCATTCAAACCACCTATACCCCACCAGGGTTCCCTGAAATATAACTCCACCCGGTAATCGCCGTCAGGCACGGGAAATTCATACCGCAACTGTTGCAGTCCATAACGGAAATGCTGAAACAACGGCCAGTCGCCGGTGTTCAGCACCGGTTCGTTGCGAGAGCGCTGACTGGCAAAGAATGCCGGCATACCGGGAAATTGATTCGTCCAGGAAACGGAGCCCCAGGTGTCCTTCATTTTCTTCTCCCGGTCGGCCAGCCAGGTATTGCCTTTGCTGTCGGTATAATCGGGACCGCCACAGTTTATGCGGTATAGATATTTGTAATCTTTAGCCGGTGCTACCAATAGCGGCAGCATGCCTTCGGCAGAAGGAAGCGTAACCGGTATTCTGGAGAAGTTCGGAGACTTTGGCAAGTGGTTCAACACGATAATATCGGAAGCCACTCTTTTTCCTTTTACATAACCGGTTGCGTACAGTACGTTGTATTTAATATCTACACCATCCCATTGAAAATGAGTACCAACGCCATTGCGTGTGCGTTTTCCCAGGGAGGCGCCATTGATATCATTGAACAATTCCACTTCATCGCAATTGGAGTAAACGACAATTCCGTCTTTTTTGCCGGGGAAAGTCCAGCGGTTGGGCCAGGTGTGCGAAACAATATACACCATGGGTGAGGTTTCTTTCGGTGCATAGTTGGCGCGGAACATATAAAACACATCGAGCGGTTCTTCCCAGGGCGTTAATAATCCTTTATAGTTTACGGGCCCTATGCGGTCGAGCTCGCGGTACCCTTCCCCGCTCTGCACGCGGCCGGGGTTATCGTGCGAGGTATATAACCAGAAGAAATGCCCGCAGGTGCTGTC
>CBIHPC010000710.1:0-1838 GCA_966211305.1 uncultured Niastella sp. | reverse complement strand
AAACAATGGATCCTCGATGTATGCTATAAACCTTATGACCAGGAGTGGTTGAATTACCAGCATGAGATCGGGTTACGGCATATGTATACGAAGAAGAATAAGACCGATGCGGCTGATGCGCCACCGCATATACCTATGCGCTATGTCATTGCTTTCACAGCGGTGGTGAATGATACCATAAAACCATTTCTGGCTAAGAAAGGACATAGCCTCGGTGTTATCGAAAAAATGCACAAAGCCTGGTGTAAAGCCGTATTGTTGCACGTTACCTTGTGGACCCGCGCCTATTGCGACGATGATGGGTGGTGATGCTGAACGCAAAACGCTGAACGCACAAGTTGAATGCACAATGCTGAAAACGCAACGGCACATACAGCCTTGCTGTACGCGCCGTTACATAGTTATTTTTATGTTTTGTTTTATGCGTTCAATTCTTTTCCAAAGGGCAACTTCCTTATTCGCTTACCCGTTGCTGCAAAGATCGCATTGCATACCACGCCGGCGATAGGCGGCAGGGCTGGTTCGCCCAACCCGGTTGGCGCATCGTTTGTGACTACGAACTGCACTTCCACATCGAGCGGTGCGTCTTGCATGCGCATCATTTTATAGGTGTTGAAGTTCTTTTGTTGTACCGCGCCTTTATCAAAAGTGAGCTCGGTGAACCAGGCATGGCCCAGCCCATCAACAATAGCGCCCTGTACCTGGTTTTCGGCGCCGCTCAGGTTCACCACCTGTCCGCAGTTAACGGCTGCATATATTTTATGCACTTTAGGTTTACCATTCACTATAGAAATTTCCGCTACTTCGGCTACATAGGTGCTAAAGGAATAATACGCTGCAAAGCCTTTGAACCTGCCCGGGGTTTTCTTATCCCAGTTGCTCATTTGCTTCACGAGGTTAATAACGCCTTTGAATTTCTCAACATCATAATTCACTTTGCCTGTTGGATTGCTTTTCGCTTTTTCAAGCAGTTCGAGCCGGAAAGCAATAGGATCTTTCTTTAGCTCATGGGCAATTTCATCGAGAAAACTCTGCTCGGCAAAACCCACGGCATTATGCGTTGGGGCGCGCCAGGGGCCGGTTTGTATATTGGTTGGCAGGCTATGCCCGTCGACCCGGTAATTGGCCAGTGCGCCGGCGGGAAAATTATCGACTGCCGCGGCGCGGCCGTTCAATGCCACGGCGGTGAGGTACCAGCCATCGAGCTCGTTATTGTTATTGATAGCGGCGCGGTAACGGTACATGCCGGAGGGCCGGTAAAAATCGCCCTGCATATCATCTTCACGTGTCCATAACATTTGTATAGGCGCTTTGGCTGCGGATGAGATCAGTGCGGCTTCCACCACATTGTCGCTGCGCAGTTTTCTGCCAAAACCGCCGCCCTGCCGGGGAAGGCCAAGCGTAATACTGGCTTCGGCAATTCCCAGTGCTTTGGCCACATCGCTTATAGCCCTGCCGGGCACCTGGGTTGGTCCGTACAACTCAGCTTTGCCATCACGTACATCGGCAAAAAAGTTGATGGGTTCCATGGGCGCATGGCTCAGCACCGGCACTTCATAAACGCTTTCCAGCACTTTCTTTGCGCTGCCCAATGCTTTTTCGGCATCGCCATCGTTGCGGTCGGGTTTTTCGCTTTTTTGTAGTATGAGATTTTTAAAGGCGGCAAGATGATCTGTAGTGCTTTCGGGTTTGCTAACTTCTTCCCATTCTACCTTCAATGCATCGCGGCCTTTTTTCGCCGCCCAGGTGTTAGTGGCTAAAACTGCCACCACGTTTTCGGCGCGAACGACGTTTTTGACGCCCGGCACTTTGCGGGCTTCGGTATCGTCGAACGATTT
>CBIHPC010000709.1:0-1845 GCA_966211305.1 uncultured Niastella sp. | reverse complement strand
ACACCGGTTTTGTATTTAATTTGCAATTATGAATGTTGTAATTACCGGCGCATCGCGAGGATTGGGCAAAGCCGTTGCTCATTTATTTGCACAGAACGGGCACGATCTGATCCTTACTTCCCGAAACGAAGTGGCATTGTACAATGCGGTACAGGAGATCACGACGGCTTACGACGGCATATCGGTAAAAGCCAAAGCATTTGATCTGTCTGTAAAAGAAGAAGCGCAGGCATTTGGTAAATGGGTACTTGGTTTGCAGGTTTCAATTGATGTGCTGGTTAATAATGCGGGGTTGTTCGATCCGGGCAGCGTTTATAATGAACCCGATGGAACGCTGGAGCATATGATGGCGGTGAATTTGTACAGCGCTTACCATGTAACCCGGTCGGTGATCAACCACATGATAGCGCAGAAAAGCGGCCATATTTTCAACATGTGCTCCATTGCCTCATTTAAGGCGTATGCAAACGGGGGTGCATACAGCATTAGTAAATATGCGCTGGCCGGTTTTTCAACCAACCTGCGTGAGGAGATGAAACCTCATGGTATAAAAGTAACTGCTGTTTATCCCGGGGCCGCCTACACCGATTCATGGGAAGGAAGCGGTGTTGATCCCAAACGTATTATGGAAGCTAACGATATTGCCCGCATGATCTATGCCGCCGCGCATTTATCTCCCCAGGCCTGCGTTGAGGAAATTATCCTTCGTCCGCAACTGGGTGATCTGTAGAATCAATTGGCAATAAGCAATCTGCAACAAGGCAAATAAAATTGGAGCTTTATTGCCACTCAACCTTGTCTATTGCCTATTGTCCATTGCCTATTGGTTTAACGCACCTTTAACGCTAACATTATTACCGGCCTAAACCGTCAAAATTTATATTTGTTACGGGAGATAATATGTGGAACGTATAAATAAGCAAAGCATCAGGAAAAATATACATATTATTTTAACAGGGCTGTTTTTATGCCTGTTTACCGGGTCGTTACATGCACAGGTAAGATTTTATGCAATGGTTAGCGAATCTACTATTTCTGTGCGGCAAACGTTTCAGGTGCAGTATATTATTGAAGGCACCCGTGATATTCGCCAGTTCAAAATACCCCGTTTTAAAGATTTCCAGGTTGCCGATGCTTTTGATTACAATCCAGTAACGTATGGTCAGCGGCCCGATTCTTATTCGAAAATTGTGGTGCTGATCGCCCGGAAAAAAGGGCGGTTTACCATTCCTGCCGCAACTGCAGTCATCAATGGAAAACAAATGCGATCCAATACCGCCGGAATTGCGGTTTTGTCGGGCATACCGGGTATGAATAACATCGATCCCGATGATATTGATACGGAGGAGGAATCAATATTATACCCCGGTGATAATATCCGCGATAAAATAGAAAAGAACCTGTTCCTGCGGGTTGAAACCAGCAAGAACACCTGTTTTGTTGGCGAACCCCTGATGGTTGTGTATAAGGCGTATTCCAGATTGAATGCAAATTCGCAGGTAGTGAAGCGGCCTTCCCTAACCGGTTTTAGTGTTATGGAAATGGTAGATGCATATGATGGAAAACCTGAAATTGAAAAGTTGAATGGCCGGTTCTATTATACGAACCTGGTGCGGAAAGTTCAGTTATTTCCGTTACAGGAAGGAAAATATACGCTTGACCCGGCTGAGATTGAAAGTGTGATCCATTTTATTAAAACCGATGAACCGGCGGGCAAAAAAGGTTCAGGCGGGTTATCAAACAGGAGCGCCACGCCAATGTTCCCTTCGGCTATCAAACACCGCACTATTTTACGTACCGAGCCGCATACCATTACCGTAAAATCTTTACCAACAGCCAATCAGC
>CBIHPC010000708.1:0-1861 GCA_966211305.1 uncultured Niastella sp. | reverse complement strand
CGAACAAATTTGAAGCCAAACTACTATTTCTTTTAAATTTTTTATAAATTCAACTTTAAAAAAAAAATGGTGCTCCACTTTTAAAAAAGGTGTGGCACCCTGATGACTTCATTATTCATCCTATCCTTAAAACGCAAATTCATTGACCTCGCCAACTGCTTTTGGTAAGGCGCTTTCGCTGAATTGCGGAATAGAAGTGCCTTCTACCCTGAATGTCGTAATATCGTGCATGCCGATAAAACCCAGTGATTTCCGCAGGAAGGGTTCCGTAAAATCGTACGACTGCATAGGCCCTTCGGAATAAATGCCACCCGATGCAATGGCCAGGTATACTTTTTTATCGGTCACCAAACCTTTGGGCGTTCCATCGGCATAACTAAATGTAACCCCGGCACGCGCAATGTGATCAACCCATGCTTTTAATACGGAAGGAATGCCGAAGTTGTATAAAGGCACACCTATGACAATGATATCGGCGGCCATCAACTCTTTAACTGCATTGTCTGAATTCCTGATAGCTTCCTTATGCTCTTCGGTGCGCAGGTCGGCAGGCGTAAAAAATGCGGCGATCTGGTGGCCCTGCAAGTGGGGCAGGGGCTCGGTGGCCAGGTCGCGGGTTTGCACCCTGCTGCCCGGGTAAACTGTTAATAATTTGTCTATGATAGCTCCGGACAGTTTGTTGCTGAACGACATATCGCCTTTTGCACTTGAAACTATATTCAGTATCTTTTTCATTGTAGTTTAATTTAAGTTTTGCTTATGTAGTAATCGCTTTTGTTTTCATCACAAAGCTACCTACCTTTGCTATACATAAGTAAGTACTATACGCTCGTATAGCTCTATACCGCGGTATAGCACTATACAGGAGTATAGCAGTAATAAAAAAATATGCATCATGGTAAAAAAGGAAGAAAGGGAACATCAGAAATGCCTCGGCCTGATACTTCCCGTGTCGGACGCCATAAACACGCTGAGCGGTAAATGGAAGTTGCCAATAATAATATCATTGCAGTTTGGCAACAAACGGTTCAGTGAAATTGCAAAGGACATTCCAAAGATCACCGATCGCATGCTCTCGAAAGAGCTGCGCGATCTGGAAATGAACAAACTCATCAAAAGAACGGTATACGATACTGTTCCGGTAGTGGTTGAATATTCACTTACCGAATATGGTGAGTCGCTCGATGATATTATCAATGAACTGTACAAATGGGGCACCAGACACCGGAAAAAGATCATGTCGAAAGACTAGGCTTTTCGAACAGCTATAACAATACACAGTATGGTAAAACAACAGCGGGCGCCTTTAATATACAGATCGGGTTTCGATTTCTTACAAAAGCTGAAAAAGAACAATCACCGCGATTGGTTCAATGATAATAAACACATCTATCAGAAAGAACTGGAACTGGTAGAACAATTTGCTGAAGCATTATTACGCGAGCTTAACACGCACGATGAAATTGAAACGCTATCGGGAAAAAAATGCCTGCACCGCATTTACCGCGACATTCGTTTCTCCAGCGATAAAACACCCTATAAAACGAACTGGAGCGGCAATTTCAAACGCGCAACCAAATACCGCCGCGGCGGTTACTATTTCCATCTTGAACCCGGCAACAGTTATCTTGCCGGCGGATTCTGGGGCCCCAATGCGCAGGACATGAAACGCATCAGGGATGAAATTGCCTTTGACGCCGGCCCCCTGCGTAAAATATTAAAAAGTAAAACATTTGTATCCACCTTTGGCGTACTGCAGGGCGAACAATTGAAAACCGCGCCCAAAGGTTTTGATGCCGGCCATGAGGCCATCGATCTGCTGCGCTATAAACAATTCCTGCTTATCAGGCGGTTTACCGAT
>CBIHPC010000707.1:0-1862 GCA_966211305.1 uncultured Niastella sp. | reverse complement strand
TCACGGGGGCATCGAGGTAAGAAATATGATTGGCAACGAAAATGTATTGTTTTGACCTATCGTGCGGGTACTCGTAAAAATTGCTGTGCCTGATGCCGATCAGGAAGAACCAGGCATCGGACCAGTAGCTGCACAACCGGTAAATGAAATTGCCTCCCCGCACCTTGCCAAAAAAGGAAGCTATCACCACCGGCGGAATTACCAGCAGCATACACAGGACAAATGTGCCCAATGCGTAAATACAATAGATCAGTCGCAGGAATCTCATGTGAATAACAATGGGTAAACGGAATCAATAATTTAGAAAAATACTACATCTGAAATGAATATAAAGGAACGGGGATAATAATATAGAAAGTATTGAGCCGGATCAATTTAACCAGGCTCCCTTCAACGGTAAGGTACATTCGGGTGCCGCTAATGCTGAATTGCAGGTGCCTTGGGCGAGACAGTAATTGTAGGGAAAGGCTATGGGAGTTGTCTGGGAGTTGTCTGGGAGTTGTCTGGGAGTTGTCTAAGACTTGTCTGGGAATGGTCTTACACCCATGTATTCCCAGAGGGTTCGTAGAGCATCCGCGTACAGTATCCAGGCAATTACCCTACCATTCCTGTACCATTCCTGTACCACTCCTGTACCATTCCGGCACCAATTTTATCGTAATTGTCCCCGCAGCAGATACTGCAGACTGCCAATTATTACTTACAATTGCAGCTCCAGTCGGTATCGAGGTCGATTACGGTAATGACCACCATACCGCGTTTGGCAGGCGCGAAAATGATGCGCACCTGCTGCCCGTCGCGGGTGGTGCCTTCCAGCGCATATTTGGGATCGGGACGGCCGGCGGGCTCGCTTTTACGATAATTAATGCGGCCTTCGGCCAGAATTTCCTCCACTTCCGCCTCGTCGATATGGCGGCAGTCCATTCTACAGCGGGCATGTCTGGTGTAAATAAGTTTGCCGGGATGCCGGTCGATGACCCCATCGGAGCCGTTCAGGTTATTGTCAGGTGCGGGTGCACGGTCATCGCTGCTAACCGGTTTATCTGGATCTTCGGGGCGGTTGCCGCGGTATCGGTTATGATGCTGTTGGCGGTGACTGCTTTTCGAATCGTTCTGATCCTGGCGGCGCTCCCGGCTGCCGGCATTACCCTCACAGGCCATTACCAAAACGCAGCAGCAGACCAGGAGGCGGGAAATTATTTGCTTCATAATGAATGGAAAAGGAAGGGCAAGTTAAGCAAATGTGCTAATGTGATCATTAGCTAATGTGCTAATGTTTCACTCCTCAGTCATCACAAACCATAAACTACAAACCACAAACAATAGTTATCTTTGCGCCCTCTATGAGCGCAAAAAAAACAGTGGCATTTCATACGTTAGGTTGTAAGCTGAATTTTTCAGAGACCTCTACCCTTTCGCGCATGCTTGAAAATGAAGGGTTTGAGAAGACTGCCTTTGAAAATCATGCAGATGTGTATGTTATCAATACCTGCTCGGTAACCGATAACGCCGATAAGGAATGCCGTCAACTGGTGCGCCGGATCCAACGCAAAGCGCCGGAAAGCCTGGTAGTGATCACCGGCTGTTATGCCCAGTTGAAGCCCCAGGAAATTGCCTCCATTCCGGGGGTTGATATGGTGTTGGGCGCTGCCGAAAAATTCAACATTGCCCAACATTTAAAAGAGCTTACCAAGGGCGATCCCACTAAAATTTGCAGTTGCGATATCGGGGAAGTAAGCGGTTTCAATTCCTCGTTCTCGATACACGACCGTACCCGTACGTTTTTGAAAGTGCAGGACGGCTGTGATTACAATTGTTCTTTCTGCACCATTCCCATGGCGCGGGGCAAAAGCCGCAGCGAT
>CBIHPC010000706.1:0-1873 GCA_966211305.1 uncultured Niastella sp. | reverse complement strand
CTGCAGGCAATACAGATAGAGCCAAAAGCTTTAAGCCGAAAGCCGAAAGCAATACGGGAAAAGCTTCCACCTACGCCAGGTCTTCGGCGGACAAAGGGAAAGCCAGAAATTCGGGAAGCCAGCCACAAACAACAAACAACAAACAACAAACCGCCAAATCGGGAACCCAACCACAAACCACTAACAACAAACCACAAACAAGTGGAACCGCCGTTGCCGGCGCTATGCCGCTCAACAAATTCATCGCCCATGCCGGTATCTGCTCGCGCCGCGATGCAGCCGACCTGGTGAAAGCCGGTAAAGTGATCGTGAACGGCGAAAAGATAGTTGAACCGGGCCATAAGGTTTCCGATAAAGACGAGATCAAAGTGAATGGCAAGAAGCTGTTCCTTCGCAGAAATCTCGTTTATATTCTGCTCAACAAGCCCAAAGATTTTATCACCACCACCGAAGACCCGCAGGGCCGTAAAACGGTGCTGGACATTATAAAGAACGCAACCGAAGAACGCGTTTATCCCATTGGCCGGTTAGACCGGAACACCACCGGTGTTTTGTTACTTACCAACGATGGCGAGCTGGCGCAAAAATTATCGCACCCCAGCTACGAGATCAAAAAGATCTACGAAGTAAAACTCGACAAGCCCCTTATAAAAAAAGACTTCGATACCCTTCTGAACGGCATTACTCTCGAAGACGGTTTCGTTTCACCAGATTCATTGGCCTATGCCGATTCGAAAGACAAAAGCGTTATCGGTATCGAAATTCACAGCGGCCGCAACCGCATCGTTCGCCGTATATTCGAACACCTGGGGTATGATGTGCGTAACCTCGACAGGGTAATGTATGCCAACCTCACCAAGAAAAATGTAGACAGAGGCAAGTGGCGCTTCTTAACAGAAAAGGAAGTACGCCTGCTTAAATACCTGAACGCCTCCTATACAAAAAACAAAACAGCTACACGTGGTTAAAGTATCACCGGAGATCATTTTAGAGAACGAACATTTTATCGTCATCAATAAACCGCCGGGCCTGTTGAGTATCCCAGACCGGGAAGGGAAAGAAGTTTCGCTGAAAGAGATCTTACAGCAGAAATACGAACAGATATTCACCGTGCACCGGCTCGACCGCGAAACCAGCGGCATCATCGTATTTGCCAAAGATGCTGAAACGCATAAGTACCTTTCGCAGGCATTTGAAGAAAGAACAGTAGAGAAGTATTATGTAGGCCTGGTGGCAGGTACATTACCCGATAAACAAAAGACCATCGAGGCGCCCATAACCGAGAACACCGTTAAACGGGGCGTTATGATCATTCATAAAAGAGGCAAACCCGCCATTACCGATTACCAGGTGCTGGAAGAATTTGGTAAGTTCTCGTTCGTGCAATTCCAGATTCATACCGGCCGTACGCACCAGATCAGGGTGCACATGCAATACCTCGGTCACCCATTGGTGTGCGATGAAATATATGGCGATGGTTTACCGGTTAAGATCTCTTCTTTCAAACGGAATTATAAACTCTCGAAAAACGAGGAAGAAGAAAGGCCGATACTCGCCCGCACAGGGCTGCATGCCCAACGGCTACGATTTACTGATATGAATGGGAACCAGTATGATCTGGCCGCTGAAATGCCGAAGGATATGAGGGCGTTATTACAACAATTAAGAAAGAACAGTTAACTTGTTTACGAGTTGACGAGTTAACCAGTTAACTCGTCAACTTTTTATTTATAAACCACCCCGTCTTTCATCACAAAACTCACCCTTCCCATCGCCTGGATTTCTTTAACGGGATCGCCATCTACCGCAATTACATCCGCCAGTTTGCCTTTTTCAATACTGCCTATTTTATCGGCAACGCCTATCAACCCGG
>CBIHPC010000705.1:0-1891 GCA_966211305.1 uncultured Niastella sp. | reverse complement strand
GCGGCTCCTGCATCGCAAAACTTCCAGTGCCTTGCTGATGTGCCTGCTCCCGGCACGCTGACTGCAACTGACAATTGCAGTGGCAATATTACCGCAACGGGTGTGGATGTACAAGTTGCTAAAGCCTGCGGTTATACCGTTACAAGAACCTGGACCTTCACCGACTCATGTAACAACACATCATCGGTTTCGCAAATTATCAACGTGGCGGATGATATACCACCGGTAATTACCTGTCCGCCGGCACAGGTCTTCTGTGTAATTAACAGCAATACTTATACTATTCCGCCAGCAACGGCATCTGACAACTGCAGTGGCGCTTTGAATATTACTTATCAAATCACAGGAGCAACTACAAGAAGTGGAACAGGCAATGATGCAAGTGGCGTATTCAATGTTGGAATATCAACAATAACATGGACAGCTACAGATGTATGTGGTAATACTTCTACCTGTACATCAACGGTAACTATTAATCCAAAGCCGGCACCGATAATTTATCATAATTAATTATTACAGTTTATGAAATGTAACAGCAACGCATACAAAACAAAAAATACCGGCAGGCAGGTCCGGCATTTTTGGTCAGATCTTTTGCTATGGCTGCGATTGCTGGTACGCTCATTTACGCGAAAGAAAGAAGAAGGGGGCTGTATTTACTTCCATGAACCGGATCCCCCTGTTTTCTACAAAATGAATTTAGCACCCCTCACTGCATCAATAATTAAGAACAAAAAACTACCGAACATGAACCCAGCGAACCCAGCTAAACTGCTTATAAAATGGGGACTTATGCTGTTGTTTACAGCATTTGGCACTAATGCAATAGCGCAGGCGCCTCCGCCGATCCCTGGTGATCATTCGGTATGTATTAATACAACGAAAGAATACGGTGTGGTGCTCCATACCGGATCAACCTATGCCTGGAGCATAACGCCCAATACCGGGTTTACGATGACTCCCAACCCAACGTATCCCAATTTGATTACAGTAACCTGGACTACACCCGGCACCTATACTATGCAGGTAATTGAAACCAATGCCGAAGGTTGTGTGGGCGATCCTGTTACTATTGTCATTACAGTGAACCCGTTGCCAACTGTAACGGTGAACTCGTCAACGGTGTGTGAGGGAACAGCGGCAACAATAACAGCAACACCAGGTGAACCAGGCACTTACACGTATGTATGGACTGTGCCGGCAGGAGTGCCTGACCCTGGTAATGTGGCCAGCTTCACTTCCACAATAGCCGGAACTTATAGTGTTGTGATAACAAATACAGCAACAGGTTGTGGGTCATCATCTGCAAGTGGAACCGTGACGGTGAATCCGCTGCCCGTATGTTCAATTACCGGCAATAATAACATGTGCCCTGGCACCACAAATACCTATAGTGGACCTTCGGGTATGACGACTTATAGCTGGTCAATCAGTGGAAATGCAACTATCTCAGGAGCTACGAATGAACAAACCGTTTCAGTGCTTAACAATAATAGTTGTGGAAGCTTCACGCTGACCCTTACTATTACTGATGCGAACGGTTGTACAAGCACATGTAACCAGACTTTTGATATTACGCAACCACCATTCACTTATAATCAACCAGCCGATGCAACGGTAGCCGCCTGTACGTTTGCTGATCAGGCAGCCCTAGATGCAGCGATAGCCGCATGGGTAACACAGCAGACAACAGCCATTGCAGCAACCGGCGGTTGTGCACCACAGGTCACCAGCAACTTCACTAACCAAAGCATCAACCTGTGTGCGGGCGGTAATATCACTATTACCTGGACCATCACTGATAAGTGCGACACCACTACAGTCGAGGCCATCTATACCGTAACACCGGCACCGGCAGTGACCTTCACTGAACCAGCCGATGCAACGGTAG
>CBIHPC010000704.1:0-1891 GCA_966211305.1 uncultured Niastella sp. | reverse complement strand
GGAAACGGTACTACAGGTAATGCTGATAATACGTATCCCTGTCCCATTCAGGACTGGTTTGAAGGTAGCCGGGCGCAATACCTCTACCTGGCATCCGAATTGTCAGCAGCGGGTATGGGCCCGGGTACCATTCAGGCCATTAAGTTTAACGTACTTAATGTGAATGGGGCCGGGGTTACGGATAAACTTGTGATGAAGATCGGCGGCTCCACCGTGGCCACGCTTTCATCCAATTCCTGGGACGATTTCACTTCAACACCCGTTGAAACCCAACCGGTCGACTACCAGGCGGTGGCGGGTTCCAACGTCTTTACATTTCCTGCGCCGTTCTTCTGGAATGGAACCGACAATATCTTAATTGAAGTATGCGACGGCGATCCAGGCAATACTACCGGTACCTGGTTTATTGAAAACCCAACCATCGCATGGACAACCGGTTTATCTTTCAACGGCTCGCATACCTTTAATGCCGATAACCAGGGTAATCTTTGCGGTACTACCAGTACGGCGAACTCCGGTGCGCAAACAACGCGGCCCGATATCGTTTTCTCCTGGACGCCCGCCAATGCCTGTAGCGGAAAACCGAATGCCGGCACTGCTTCCACCACACTGGCCAATGTGTGCATGGCGCAAAACTTTACCTTAAGCCTGAGCGGACAAACCATCGCTTCGGGCATTACTTACAGGTGGCAGTCATCGGTAAATAATAGTACGTGGACCGATATACCCGGCGCCACAACGCCGTTCTATACGGGCACGCAAAGCGCAACGCACTGGTACCGGGCAATAGTAACCTGTACCAATGGCGGGCAAACCGATACGTCAACCGTGGTGCAGATAACCTCGCCGCCACTGGTAGGCGGGGTGTTTACCATCAACAGCGCGCAACCCACCGGCGGAACGAATTTTCAGACGTTCAACGATGCGGTGAACCATATTAAATGCGGTATCAACAGTCCTGTCACTTTCAATGTAGTGGCGGGCAGCGGTCCGTATTCCGAAACAGTGACCATTCCGAATATCGGCGGCGCATCAACGGTAAACACCATTACCTTCAATTGTAACGGGGCAACGCTTGCTTATAATGCATCCGATGCCAACAATCGTTCGGCCATTATCCTCAACGGGGCCAAACATATAACCATTGATAGTTTGAATGTAGATGTATCGGGCGGCAGTTATGGCTGGGGTATCGTGCTCATGAATAAAGCCGATAGCAATATTATCAGGCGAAACACTATTACCACAAGCACATCCTCAACAGCTACGAACTATGCCGGTATCGTAATAAACGGATCAGCTACTGCCACCGCTGTTTCGGGTAATAACGGTAATGGTAACCTTATTAAGGGCAATACCATCAATGGCGGTTATTACGGTATTTACCTGTATGGCAGTACATCGCCTTACAATACCGGTAACATTATCGAAAAGAACAATGTGCGCGATGCGTATATGTATTTTGTTTATGCGTATGGCAATACCAATTTACTGATAACCGGTAATGATGCCTCGCGGCCATCGCGGTCAACCGTGTCAACAGCTTACGGGGTGTATGCCGGTACAACCACCAATACCCTGATCGAAAAAAACCGCATCCATAACCTGTTCGATGGCGCTACCAGCAGTACCTCAACGGCATACGGTATATATATCAGCGGCAGCGGCGCTTCGGCCACGCAGCCTAACCGCGTTGAAAATAACCTGGTATATAACATGAATAATGGCGCAGGGGCGGTGTATGGTATTTACTGTCCCGGTTTCAATAACTGGAATATCTATCATAACACCTTTGTGCTCGACGATGCGGCGGCAACCGCCGGTAATACGTATGGCTGTTATGTGTATGGAACGGATGTATTACTGAAAAATAACCTTATTTATATAACCC
>CBIHPC010000703.1:0-1893 GCA_966211305.1 uncultured Niastella sp. | reverse complement strand
CCGCCAAAGCGGCCTTCACCGAAAAGGCAATGTCGAAGGATCATCTCCATTTATTCGTCCTCCTGTCCCAGCTGGTGATACCGATCTTGAACTGCACCGGGTTATTGAACTTGTTGGCAGCAGAACCTACTACATATACGCCCAGTTTGAATTTGCTCAACGGATTGAACGGCCATTTGAACACCCGTTCTATACCGGCAAAGGCTTCAACATACCGAAGCGAGCGTTCAGGGGCGATAAGGAAACCGCCGCCGGCCACTTCACGCAATTGCAGTTTTTTAAGGATGGGAATTTTATTGATCAGCGCGCCATTGAACTCATGCATGTAGTGCCCCTGGTAAAACCGTTTGAATACGGCGAATGTAGAATCGAGCGACTGAAAGGCTTCATGCGGGTTCATGAACAGCAGCGGATCGCCGCGGCGCTGCCATTTATGATCAACCAGGCGCAGGTCTTTTGTATTGAAGAAACTGCCGGTTCTGATACTGTAGGTTGATATACCCGCCAGGCCGAGTTTAAGTTCCTGCTCTATGCCAAATTCAAGGTAATCGAAATTCACTTTGCTTTGAAACAGGTTGGGAATGCCTTTACGGAGGCTCACATAAAACGTAGGCCAGGCTGAACCGAGGATGATCTTTTCCCTCGGTTCCCTGATATATTTTTGCCGGGGTGTATACGCCAGCCTGAGTTTTCCATAACTGGCATTGTACGCTTCGAAATCAACCGCCTGGTTATTGTCAAGCACATCGCCGAATAAACTATCAACCTGTGCATTGGTTTTATAACTGCTTACCGAACGGCGGAATGCGATATCAAAATCGGTATAGAGAAATAAGCCATTCACCAGTTCCAGCTCATGTGCCACGCCAAAGGCGTTATCGAGGTACACGTTGCTGCGTTTGATCTGGTTGATCCATGCATCGCCTGCGAAAATGGCTGCAAACTGCCGGCCCGCTGATACACTTAAAATTCCCCTGTTGAACGGATTGTACAAATGCCTTACTGTTAAACTACCATTTATATCGCGATTACGGATGCCGTAACTAATATTGGGTGTGATCCAGATCGCTTTGCGCGAAGGGAACCGTTTACTATAATAAGCCGAAGCCATAATACGGGTACCGCCAAACTGGAATGGCTGATACAATGCGGGTAACGGTGGAAACGACCAGTGCCGTTCCTTTTCATGGTCATTGAATTCCTGGCCGCTCCACAGCCATTTCTTCCAGGTGACCCTGTTCGTTATACGATCTATTGAGTCGAGGTAAGCTTTGGTATGCGTAGCGCGATAAATGCTGTCTTTATAATGAATGAACCGCAGTTCTTTTTCGGTGAGCGGCTCGGTACGGTTGCTTTTCCAGAAAACACTGTCCTTTTGGTACGCTTCCTGCGCGGTGGCGCTTACCTCGGTGCCGAAATATTTTTTAGGGAATTGCTTTTGCAACTCAAAGTTCCTGTATGTTGCCACAGTTATGCCCGATTTTTTTGCCTTATTGCTTTTGCTATAGTAGGTGAACTGCTGGCGGGTGATCATCCAGGCGGTACCGGCAATAAGCTCATAGTGCTGCTCCACTTCAAAGAAATCGTATTCAGGTAAATGATAGGAAGGCATTTTAAGGCGGGTATGCAATATCACCCATAAACTATCGGCAATGGTTATTTCCCCTTCTACCGTTGCATTGCTTACCTGGCGCGGTTTTACGCCAATAACAAATACTTTGCGGCCGTTCTGTTTTTCGGTTCTCAATATCCTGAAACGATAAGCCAGTAAACCACTGTAACTGACGGGTGACAAAAACGGCGTTTCCGATATGGCCGGGGTTTTTATCAGGTTGTTATAGAAATTGAAATCGCCCTGGGTAGTTGATAAATAGAACAGTCCTTCGGTATTGC
>CBIHPC010000702.1:0-1902 GCA_966211305.1 uncultured Niastella sp. | reverse complement strand
GCTCATGTCTCCTCTCGATCACTGTCATGCCGAGGTTGCTTAAAGTGGTGATCTCTACCCCGATATTACCAGGATTTACTTCCCGTGGCGCCTGCAGCTTTGTGGTCACCCGCATAACACCGCCATTGATACCGGTAACAGACGACATGTTGTTTTCCCCGGTTACAGATCCGTTCAGATCGAGAGTATATTTGTTCAGCTGCAGATTGCCTTTGACCATCTTTAGGGTATCGTTGATGCTGATATTTCCTTTCAGCATTACATCAGCCGTGCGGTTGACGACAATCTGGTGGAAGGTGGCAGCAGTGCTGCCCCCGATCCACGATTGAGCCGAATTTTCCCCGCTTAAGATAAGCGTGCTGTGACCCGCAGTGAAATTCCCGTTTGTGGTAATACCAGCGTTGTGCAATACCAGTTTAACATTCCCATTCACTACCATGTGAGCGCCCGGAGTTATCAGAATACCTTGTGCATAAATGGCAGCAGGCAGTAAAAACATCAGCCAATTGAAAGCTATTACCTTTATATAAAACGTCGACTTCATAATGGTACTATTATTGCCTGCCGGCATTTATCTGATCTTTTGTATTAATTGCTTCAATTCTTCAATTTCCTTTTGAAGCTTTTCATTTTTTTCATTCAATTCCTGAATGGCTTTTACCATGGGAACTACAAAAGCGTCGTAGCTCAGGCTATAATGGTCCTTGCCCGTTTGCGGTTTTACAATACCGCTAAAATCATATCCCGCGCTATTGGCGGCTTTCTCTACTTCCTGCGCAATAAACCCACTGCGGCGAAGGCTGTTTGCTTTATTATAACTTGCTGCATAGGCAGCATACCCTTCGGCACCCGCATTATTTGTGAATTGCGCATCAAACCTTTTTACATCGAACAGGTAAGTAACGGGGCGCAACCGCAGAATGAATGCAAGGCCCTTCACATCTTCCTTTACCTGGAATTTGTACCGGCCATCGGAGGGCACCGTAAAGGGCACCGCGCCTTCGATGCTGGTTACAGCGCTGTTGCCGATGCGCACTTTGTTGGAAGCATTCACAATTGCGCCATTACCCACTGCGGTGGCATTCGACAAATTTCCACTCACTGAGGCAAAGCTACCTATAGCGGTGTTGTTTGATCCGGTTACATTATGACTTAATGCATAGGTGCCGATAGCTGTATTATTATACCCGCTTATGTTGTTCTGCAATGCTGCAGAACCGCAGGCAGTATTACCCCATCCGGTGGTATTTGCATACATTGCCGACGAGCCAATTGCTGTATTTGAATCACCGCTTATATTGGAGTATAACGAAGATGCGCCTGATGCTGTATTACTTATTCCTCTACGATTTGAATAAAGGGAATAGCATCCGGTTGCTGTATTTCTGATACCGGTTGAATCGCTCCAGGGACCGGAATTTGTATTTCCTGCCCCGAACCCCCAAAAGCTGTTACCCTTTACAGGATGAATTTCGCCGGATGGCAATGCATTTACTCTTATTTGTAGCGGCTTAAGGTTCCAGGTGCCTATGAAATTGTAATCATTTACCATGTTACCCGAACGGCTCCAGTTATCACCCTTTGCCAGGTACGTCCAATGCCTGTCTGTTTCTGTTACAGAGTCACAAAACCAAAACGAGTTGGTGGTGGTATCGAACACCAGCAAGCCTCTGGGCGCTTCGATGGCAAGCCTGTCTGAAGTGCTCATACGAGGAATCAAAATACCTTTGTTGTACGACTTTACATCGAGTATAGCTTTAGGATCGGGTAAAGAACCATCTTCATTGATAGCCACACTTTGACCAAAACATGGCATCATGAATAACAATGATGCCATTAACCATACATACAACCTTGTCATTGGGTAAAAATTTTTCATCTATTCGTTTTTAATTTTATTTT
>CBIHPC010000701.1:0-1923 GCA_966211305.1 uncultured Niastella sp. | reverse complement strand
CAGATCGTATTCACGCCCAGTTCCTGCAGGTAATCGAGTTTTTGCATCAGTCCGCCAAAATCGCCGATGCCATCGCCATTGCTGTCGCAAAAGGCTTTTATGTGCAGCTCGTAAATTATGGCGTCTTTATACCAGTGCAGTTTATCGCTCAGGATGTGATTGGTGGTTTTTATTTTCTTTTCCATGATACCCCTGTTGTATGTATTCTTTATTGAACATAATTTTTATGCCAGAAGGGAAATTATGTTACTTTTTATGACGGAACAGGGTAAAGATCGGGTATTGTTAACACATTTTTAGAGACAATAGCATGATTGATTATTATCAAATGTCAATTAGTTTTTGCCTTAGTATATGCCTGAAAGTTGTAAATTACGCTTAACGCGGAACGCAAAACGCAGAGCGCAAAACGCTACATCCCGAATTTCGGGCTGCTCGAAAATATTCGGGAAGAACGAATATCGGAGGCAAGCGTTCAGCGTTCAGCATGGCTGGCGTTAAGCGTTAAGCCTTGAGCGTTCAGCGTATTGGTAAGGCATTCTGATTGGTGAGCCAAATGCCGCTATTGGCAAAACCCACGTCTGACCGGCAGTGATATGCCGGACGGGCATTAAACGAAAACTCAGCATGGCCTTAGTTCCACAGAAATTATCCGTTACTGCCAGGCAAACAATCCATCAAAAAAGGCGCATCAGGTTGGCAGCGCTTCCCTGCTTCTGTAAACTCCCCAATGAAGCCAGGCCGTTCTTCAGGCAATGGCACATACATGCGATCGATGTTTCCAAGATCAATTCAATAAGTTATACCGATGCGCGGCAGGTGATGCAGCAGGTGCGTAAATATTATGGTAAATCCGGGCGTGATGTTATTACCATAGAAGAATTCAGTGAATATACCGGGAAAAGTAAAAGCCTGGTGAGAATGGTTGTTGTATCGAGAACGATAGAACATGAGTTGAAAAGACAATGCGATACGAATGGAAAAACTCAAATCGCAAATCCCAGGAACCAAATAATAAATTCCCAAAACACAAGACCCAAATAAATTACTCTCAAATTTGGGAACTTAGAACTTAATTGAACAGTACCTGCGACTCGCGGTTTTGCAGTGAGGTTTCCCACTCGAGCAACATATCGAGCGTTATCTCCATATTGATGATCATTTTTTCGGTGCAGGTGATCAGCGTATCGAGGTAGTAGGATACGTGCGACATAACCTGAACGCGGCTTTTGTCGTTTCCCTGCTCCTGTTCTTTTTGCAACAGCATATGAAAATACTGGTAGTATTCACCTACCTGGTACAGATAATCTTCAATGATGCGGTGCATGGTAGCCACTTCTTCACTGTCTACCGACTGGCTAACGGCAAAACTGGTTTCATTAAAATAGCAGGCGTTCAGGTTGCCAAGCAATAATTCCTGGCCGTTCATATCGTATTCGGCTACCAGTTCCTGAAACGAAACCAGTAACTCGATAAGGTGTTTATAGTATTGCGCAGTGAAAGGTTCTGAACTGGCATGATTGCGTAATTCATTATGGGTTTCCTGTACAAAGGCTGTTAAGCGGGCGGCGTCCCTGCTGTCCTTTTGGGTAAGTTTTGAAAGCAGGTTAAAGATGATGGCGTTATCGCGCATTTGATCGTTAAGCGATTTGCCTAAAGCGTTTATTTCCTCTTCGCTTCTGCGGCCGTAGGTGCTTAACACGATCTGTTGAAATGGTTTTTCTTCAGCACAGAATGTCACGGGTTGTTCCTGTCTGAATTGCCTGGTGAAGCTGTTGTTGAAAGGATAGCTGGACATAACAGTGATTTTTTAGTGAGAAATGTAACCACATCACAATAATACATCGGCTGCACTGCGGTTTGCAAGTATATCAACCTGTAATCCATGTGATTACTGGTTAATAGACCCGCCACTAATCATTA
>CBIHPC010000700.1:0-1923 GCA_966211305.1 uncultured Niastella sp. | reverse complement strand
CGCCTGCAATAACCGGCGGTTTTACACAACGGCTGCCATAGCTCTGCACCCAGCCATTTTTGGTAAAAAGAAAACCATCGAGCTGTTCGCCAAAATATTCCACCATATCATTGCGCTCAAACTCACCATGCACCAATACATCGAGCCCGATCTCTTCCTGTACCCTGATGGCCGAAACAGTTGCTTCTTCAATATCCTCTTCGTATTGCTGTTGTGTAAGCTCTCCCTTTTTCAGTTTGGCGCGCAACTGGCGGATCTCATCGGTTTGGGGGAATGACCCAATGGTTGTAGTGGGAAACAGCGGCAAATTGAACCGCAACTGTTGTATACGCTGGCGTACCGGAAATTCATTGTTGCGTTTTGCATCCGCATCTTTAATACCTGCAACCCGGTCTTTCACCACCTGTTTATGAATGCGGGTTGAATTACGGCGGCTTTCAATAGCCTGTTTATTTATTTTCAGCAACTCATTATTACCGGCCACTATCTGCTTCAGGTCATTTACCTCGCCCAGTTTTTGTTTGGCAAATGCCATCCAGTTTTTGATCTCTGCATCGATATTCGTTTCGCCGTCGAGATCAACCGGTGAATGCAGTAATGAGCAGGAAGGCGCCAGCATAATACGATCTTCCCCAATAACCGCCTTTGCTTTTTCAATCAGCGCAAGCGATCTGCTGTAATCGTTCTTCCAGATGTTACGGCCATCGACCACCCCCAGTGATAAAGACATTTTGGGAGGGATCGCTTTCAATACATCATCTATCTGTTGCGGCGCACGTACCAGGTCGAGATGCAGGGCGCAAACAGGCAGGCCGGCGGCCAGGCTGGTATTCTCGTGCAAGCCCTCAAAATAAGTGGCCAGCAATAGTTTTAAATTGGTTTTGTTCCTTATTTCTTTGAAAGCATACCTATATGCTTCTTTTTGCTTTTCGGTAAGATCGGTTACCAGGAAGGGCTCATCTATCTGCACCCATACGGCGCCGGCATCTTCCAGTTTTTTCAGCACATCGATATAAACCGGCAGCAATTGTTTCAGCAGGTCGATGCGGTCGAACTTTTCACTATTGCCGTTTTGTTTTTCCTTACCCAGCAACAGATAGGTTATGGGGCCAATGAGCACGGGTTTGGGAGTGGTTCCTGTTACGCGTTTGCATTCGTTGAATTCGTTGAACAGTTTATCAGAAATAAGACGGAACTGCTGCGCAGCGGTGAACTCCGGTACAATGTAATGGTAGTTGGTATCGAACCATTTGGTCATTTCCATGGCTGTTATATCGAGGCCGTTTTGCTGATACCCGCGGGCCATGGCAAAATACAGGTCGATCTCCGTATTGTCTTTGATATCTGTTGCCACAGGTGTATAGCGTGATGGTACCACGCCGAACAGCAACGACGCATCGAGCACCTGGTCGTAAAACGCAAAGTCATTACAGGGTATCAGATCGATACCGGCCTGTTTTTGCAATAACCAGTTTTCTTCCCTGATCTTTTTAGCGGTGAGAAACAGATCGGTCCTGCTGATAGTACCCGCCCAGTACTGTTCACAGGCTTTTTTCAATTGGCGTTGTGCCCCAATACGGGGGAACCCATGATTGTGTGTTAGCATACGCATAAAACATTTTGTGAAACATTAATGAATAGTATTAATGTCTTTACGTTTAATGTGTATGCTTTCGTGATAAAGTGTTAGAGAGAAACAGTTACAAGTGAGGTGATTTAACTGTCCCTGACTGCTGCTTTTGACCGCGAAAGCATTCGTCTCCGTTTTCAGGCAAGTATCCTGGCTTGTTGTATTACCTGCATAGCCTTCCCATACCTTGTGGCGGATATAGTGGCTTGTTATGCAGCATGTGAGGTTGTGACCACTCACTACAACATACAGTTGCGCGACAGCCCGTGATTTGCACACGGTTCCTTTTTAAT
>CBIHPC010000699.1:0-1927 GCA_966211305.1 uncultured Niastella sp. | reverse complement strand
CCTGTCCCAGCCGCCCAGCGCTTCCAGGCCGAACCAGGTCACCATTAATGAACCGATTATTAAAACAACGGTTTGTATCGCTTCGGTGTAAGCAACGGCCCTTAACCCGCCGATGATCGTGTACACGCCGGTAAGCAGGATCACCAGGATGGACCCTATCCAGAAACTATCCAGCCCCAATACGTTTATATCGGGCAGCAGCACACTAAATACAATGCCGCCTGCAAAGATGCCCACGGCAATTTTTGTCAATACGTAAGCTATCAGCGAGATAACGGAAAGCACCGTACGCGCAGCGGGAGAAAAACGCCTTTCAAGGAATTCGGGCATCGTGTATACCATCGACCGCATATAAAAGGGCACCATTACCCAACCGAGCACCAGTAAACACCAGGCATGCAGTTCATAATGGGCCAGGGCCACGCCATCAGTTGCGCCCGAACCGGCCAGTCCTACCAAATGCTCCGATCCGATATTGGAGGCGAAAATAGATGCACCAATGATGAACCAGCCCAAATGCCGGCCGGCCAGAAAATAATCTTCCGCAGAATCTTTCTTCTGTTTCATCGCCCACCACGATATACCTGCAATAACGGCGAAATAAATAAATACAACTATCCAGTCGATACCTGTAATAAAATTCATATGGCAAGCGGTTTAGTTTAAGTGTTTGTTACAATCGTTTCGTTTATGTTGATCCTGTGGATATGGATTTTTTGGTGGCCTGTGAAAACGAAAACAGGAAGTAAGAGATTTGAAGTACGAAGTTTTCGAATTTTGAAACTAATAACTAATTCCAAGCTCTTTCTTCTTACCGCTTATCTCCTGCTTCCTGTGTATATTACTCCTGATGAAAAGACGAGTTTACCTGTCAACACGTCAACTTGTTAACTCGTCAACTGTTATCCTAAATATACTGATTGATAATATTCTCCAGCCACTCCTGTTTGCCGCTGATCATCTTAGGTTCACCATTGGCTAACGCAAATTCGCGCAGGTCTTCCAGTTTCAGCAAACCGCCCTCAAAGTCTTTTCCCTTACCGCTGTCGAACGAAGCATAGCGGTCTTTGCGGAATTTCAGGTAAGGCGATTTCTGCATTACTTTATCTGCGATCACCAGCGCACGGGCAAATGTATCCATACCGCCGATATGCGCAATAAAGATATCTTCCAGGTCGGTTGAGTTACGACGCGTTTTGGCATCGAAGTTCACGCCACCACCGGCAAAACCACCGGCTTCCAGGATAATGAGCATGCTTTCAACCAGCTCGTTCAGATCGATCGGGAACTGATCGGTATCCCAGCCGTTCTGGTCATCACCGCGGTTGGCATCGATGCTGCCCAGCATGCCTGCATCGGCAGCCACCTGTAATTCGTGCTGGAAGGTATGTCCGGCCAGCGTAGCATGGTTCACTTCTATATTCAGTTTAAAGTCTTTATCGAGACCGTAATGCCGCAGGAAACCGATAACGGTGGCGCTGTCGTAATCGTATTGGTGTTTGGTAGGCTCGCAGGGTTTGGGTTCAATAAAGAACACGCCTTTAAAGCCTTGTTTGCGCGCATAGTCGCGGGCCATGGTAAGGAAACGGGCAAGGTGATCGAGCTCACGTTTCATATTGGTGTTCAGCAGGCTCATATAACCCTCTCGGCCACCCCAGAACACATAGTTCTCACCACCCAGTGCAATGGTAGCATCCAGTGCATTTTTTACCTGTGTGCCGGCATAGGCTACGGCAGCAAAATCAGGATTGGTTGAAGCGCCGTTCATATAACGCGGGTTGCTGAAGACGTTGGCGGTTCCCCATAACAGCTTTACGCCGCTGGCATTTTGTTTTTGTTTGGCATAATCAACGATGGTTTGCAAACGGCTTTCATATTCTTTTATGTTGGCGCCTTCGTCAACCAGGTCAATATCGTGAAAACAATA
>CBIHPC010000698.1:0-1937 GCA_966211305.1 uncultured Niastella sp. | reverse complement strand
ATATCAACCTGTAATCCATGTGATTACTGGTTAATAGACCCGCCACTAATCATTACTATGTATGACGTAGGGGCTTTCGGTAAGTTTAATGGTTATGTCCGGCAGAACGATCGTTCGGGCGGAGGGTGCTTGTATATGTATAACGGACAATTATGAAAAGTTATTGGATGTGAATTATCAAATTATATAGCTAATTGATTTATAGCATAGGATTACCCATTCGCCTTATTGCCGCAATCACCATAATGTGTGATCATCGTCATTGTTAAAGTTTTGTTGGGATAATATATTTGATCAATGCCGATTTACAAACAAGCGGTCATTAAAGTATAGCCATGAAATTTTCCACCTCCAATACATCAGCCCGGCAAACTTTCCGCGATATTGCTGCACTACATATCAGCAGTTCCGAATTCGAACCCAACGGTTTTATTCCCCCACGGTTCACCTGCGATGGCCTCAATGTAAATCCGCCGCTGGATATTTCCGATATTCCGCCGGCTGCCAAAAGCCTGGCGCTGATCGTAGATGATCCTGATGCGCCCATTCGCGCCTGGGTACACTGGCTTGCATGGAATATCCCGGTTGATACCCACATAAAGGAGGCCACTTCTCTTAAAGAACAGGGAGTCAATGATTTCCGCCTAAATAAGTACGGCGGTCCCTGTCCACCCTATGGCGTGCACCGGTATTTTTTTAAAGTTTACGCATTGGATACGCAGCTTACGCTGAAAGCTGATGCTGGCCGGAACGAACTGGAAAAAGCTATGCAGGGGCATGTGGTAGGGTATGGCGAGCTGATGGGAAGGTATAAAAGACGTTAATGTGATAATGTGAAAATTACCCTGTAACCTGTAACTCATTCCTACAATCACCAACGCGTCAACTTAGGCATCAACTTTCTTCACGGTCACCACCACCGCCTTCGATACCGGCGTATTGCTTTTTTTCGCCACACTGTTCACCGGCACCAGCACATTGGCTTCGGGGAAATAGGTGGCCGTACATTTTGGCGGAATGGGGTAGGGCACTACAATGAATTGATGCGCTACACGCTCAATGCCGCCGTGGTGATTGTAAATATCAACCACATCACCCTGCTGCAGCTGCCGCCGGTCCATATCCTGGCGGTTCATCAATATCACCCGCCGTTCTTTATAAATCCCGCGGTAGCGGTCGTTCAACCCATAAATGGTTGTGTTGAACTGGTCGTGGCTGCGAATGGTCATCATCAGCAGTTCGTTCTCACCCATTTTTATGGTAGTGATGGGCGCTATATTGAAATGTGCTTTTTTACTGGTGGTATTGAACGAGCCTTCCCGGTTGCAGTTGGGTAAATAAAAACCGCCCGGTTCGCGTACCCGTTTGTTGTAATCGGTAAAACCGGCGATCGTTCTTTCTATATCATTCCTGATATGGTCGTAATGTTGTAAATATTTATCCCAATCGATCTTGCTGCGATTGCCCAACGTGGCTTTTGCCAGCCGGCATACGATCACCGGTTCGCTCAGCAACTCGTTCGATACGGGTTGCAATACGCCTTTCGACAATTGTATAACGCCCATGGAATTCTCGCACGATACGATCTGTTCTTCGCCATTTACAATGTCTTTATCGCTGCGGCCCAGGCAGGGGAGTATCAATGCTTCCTGTCCATGCACCAGGTGG
Source organism: uncultured Niastella sp. (assembly GCA_966211305.1). GTDB lineage: Bacteria > Bacteroidota > Bacteroidia > Chitinophagales > Chitinophagaceae > Niastella. Next base: position 269 of record CBIHPC010000698.1, on the reverse strand, counting down.
CTTCGGTTAAGCTTGGTTGAAACGTGTACCGTCAAGGTGCATTTTCGTAGGGCAGCGGCGGTGTAATTGGTATCGGGTGTGGCCGATAAAAAATTGCCGCCCATGGCAATGAATACCGATGCCCTGCCGCCATGCATGGCTTTTATGGCTTCCACCACATCGTACCCGTGGTGTTGCGGCGGCTGAAAATTAAAATTGGCGGCGATCTTGTGCAGGAACTGCTGACCGGGTTTTTCATAAATACCCATTGTACGATCGCCCTGCACATT
>CBIHPC010000697.1:0-1943 GCA_966211305.1 uncultured Niastella sp. | reverse complement strand
GCTCCAGTTTATTACCAGTAAAGTATTGGAGTTTATTAATAAACAGTAACCTTATATGCTATAAGGGCACTATTAAAACATCCTAAAAATGAAAATTGCTGTAGTAGGCACAGGCTACGTTGGGCTGGTAACCGGAACCTGTTTTGCCGAAACAGGTAATGATGTTACCTGCGTAGATATTGATAAAAAGAAGGTTGAAAAACTTTCTTCCGGCCAGATCACTATTTATGAGCCAGGCCTTGAAAAATTGTTTTTACGTAATGTAAAAGAAGAGCGCCTGCGCTTCACCACCAGTTTGTATGAGGGCGTAAAAGATGCCGAGATCGTTTTTCTCGCATTGCCAACACCGCCCGGTGAAGATGGCAGCGCTGACCTTAAATATATTCTCGGTGTAGCCAAAGACCTGGGCGAACTGATGACCGATTATAAAGTGATCGTTGATAAAAGCACCGTTCCCGTAGGTACCGCCGAAAAAGTATATGCTGCTATATCCAAAACCTTTGTGGGCGATTTCGATGTGGTTTCAAATCCCGAATTCTTACGTGAAGGAGTAGCAGTTGACGATTTTATGAAACCCGACCGGGTGGTAATCGGCGCTTCTTCTGAAAGAGCGCGTAAGGTTATGGGTGAACTGTATGCTCCGTTCGTACGTTCAGGCAACCCTGTTATTTATATGGATGTTCGCTCTGCCGAGCTTACCAAATATGCCGCCAACTCCTTCCTGGCAACCAAGATCTCGTTTATGAATGAGATCGCCCAGTTGTGCGAACGCCTCGGCGCCGATGTTGATATGGTGCGCAGGGGTATCGGCAGCGACGAGCGCATTGGTAAACGCTTCCTGTTCCCGGGTATCGGGTATGGCGGAAGCTGTTTCCCAAAAGATGTGCAGGCACTGGTAAAATCTTCGAGTGAGGCTGGATACGATTTCCAGATCCTGAATGCCGTAATGGATGTGAATGAAAAACAAAAGCTGCACCTGCTTCCCAAGATCAAAAGGTATTTCAAAGACAACCTGAAAGGGAAACGTTTTGCATTGTGGGGGCTGGCCTTCAAACCAAATACCGACGATATTCGCGAGGCTCCGGCTTTATATATCATCGACGAGCTGGTAAAGGAAGGAGCGCTTGTTTGTGCGTATGACCCCGAAGCAATGAATAACGTACGCGCACTGGTAGGCAATAAAATTGAATTTGCCGAAAACCAGTACGATTGCCTGGATGGCGCCGACGCACTCATTATTGCTACCGAGTGGAACGAGTTCCGTACGCCGAATTTCCTGAAAATTGTAACTGCGTTAAAGAATAAAGTGATCTTCGATGGCCGCAACCTGTTTGAAGCAGACGCCATTAAAGAATTAGGATTTTATTATGAAAGTGTGGGCCGTGCTGTAGCCGATCCGGCAGATAAACATAAATAAACAACCTTTTTCCCATGTCAAAGAAAAGAGTACTTATTACCGGGGCTGCCGGTTTCCTTGGTTCACACTTATGCGACCGCTTTATAAAAGAAGGGTTCCATGTTATAGGTATGGACAACCTGATCACCGGCGATCTGCGCAATATTGAACATTTATTCAAGCTGGAGCATTTCGAGTTCTATCATCACGATGTATCGAAATTCATTCATGTTCCCGGCGAACTGCATTATATCTTACACTTTGCTTCACCCGCCAGTCCTATCGACTATCTGAAGATCCCTATTCAAACCCTGAAGGTGGGATCATTGGGTACCCATAACTGCCTTGGGTTGGCAAAAGCGAAAAATGCCCGTATTCTGGTTGCATCAACTTCCGAGATCTATGGCGATCCGCTGGTGCACCCGCAAAATGAAGAGTACTGGGGCAATGTAAACCCGGTTGGTCCGCGCGGTGTATACGACGAGGCCAAACGTTTTCAGGAAGCAATGACCATGGCCTATCATACGTTCCATGGCGTTGAAACCCG
>CBIHPC010000696.1:0-1945 GCA_966211305.1 uncultured Niastella sp. | reverse complement strand
TAGTTTTAATCGGCTGCAAAGGTAGCGGAAAGCGGCCAAAATTCCACGTGCAGTTAAAAATTCCCTTTCCCAACCCCTGAAGGAGAGTTTAGGCCCCTTGCGGGTTTTAGGCGACAGTTGCCAGTTCAGAGTTCCGGGTTCTGAGTTCTGAGTTCCGGGCTTCAGGACACTGGCCCTGCAGATACCCAAATCCCATAAGCAAGCCTTACAACAATCAGGCAAATGATTCTGCACCCATTACTCCGCCATCAAAACATTCGCCAGAAAATGGTGTGTGTGATTATAATGATCGCGACATAAAAACGTTCTAGAAAGCCTACAGGCAACAGACAACCGGCAACAGGAAGATAATGCAGAATTCCCGATAATAGGCAGGATCGGCAATTCCCATTGCCAATTGATTTTGTGTATTTCACGTATTTGACAGATTTTTTCAGCATTTTTGTTATAAGATATGGCAAAAAAGAAGAAAGCAGCTAAGGCAGCAAAGTCGGCAAAACCCGTTATTCTGATAACCAATGACGATGGTATTACAGCACCAGGTATACATAACCTGGTAGAAGCAGTGAAGGACCTCGGAAAGATAGTTGTTGTAGCCCCCGATAAACCACAATCGGGCATGGGACATGCCATTACCATCGGCCAACCTTTACGCCTGAGTGCGGTTAGCACATTTTTCGATGGTGTTGAAGCGTACCAGTGCTCCGGCACCCCGGTTGATTGTGTGAAACTGGCTGTAGATAAGATCCTGCGCCGCAAACCGGATCTTTGCCTGAGCGGTATCAACCACGGCGCCAACCACTCTATCAATGTAATATACTCAGGCACCATGTCGGCCGCCGTGGAAGCGGCTATTGAAAGCATTCCCTCGGTGGGTTTTTCTTTGCTCGATTATAGTATTGAAGCCGATTTTACCGCTGCCCGCCAATACGCCCGCGTTATCGTAGAACAAATGCTGAAGACAACACCCGATAAACATACGGTGCTTAATGTGAACTTTCCCCCGGTTGCACCCGACCTTATAAAAGGTATTCGCATCTGCCGCCAGGCCTATGCGAAATATGAAGAGGATTTTATTGAACGCAACGACCCAAACGGCCGCAAATATTACTGGCTTACCGGTGAATTTGTGAACTTCGACAAAGGAAAAGACACCGATGTGTGGGCCCTTAAAAACAATTACGTGAGCGTTGTACCGGTGCAGTTCGACCTGACCCATTATCAATTGAAAGAAAAACTGGAAAAAACCTGGAAACTGTAATGTTCAAAAAAGACAACCTCCGCTTTGGCATGTTGCTGGGCTTTATTGCGCCCCTGTTAAGCCTTATCGCCTATTATTTTATCAAGTTCTATCCTTTATTCAGCGTTAGGGACTGTATAAATTTTATTAGCGAGAATAAAAACCAGATCACCGCCATTTCGGTGCCCTGCCTGATCTTAAATATAGCATTGTTCACATTTTACATCAATACGCATCGCGACAAAACCGCCAAAGGCATATTCGCCATTACGATCATATATGCAATAGCAGCGCTGTTGTTGAAGTTCATTCTTTAACTGTAAGCTTTTGCCTTAAAAGTAAAACGGGGATAAAAACAGCTACAAGCCGCAAGCTGCATGCTTCAGGCGAAATGCTGCGATAAGGTATTGGCTTGCAGCGTGAAGCTATTTTCTCTTATCTTTACCTCATGCGTTATTATATCATCGCCGGTGAAGCTTCAGGGGATTTGCACGGCAGTAATCTTATCAAAGAGATCAGGAAATCAGATACCGCAGCCAATATCCGGTGCTGGGGGGGCGACAGAATGCAACAGGCAGGTGGCGAACTGGTGAAACATTACCGCAAACTGGCGTTCATGGGTTTCTGGGAAGTGGCCAAGAATATTGGCACCATTCTCAAAAACCTGCAATTCTGCAAAGACGATATCACCAAATACAAACCCGA
>CBIHPC010000695.1:0-1956 GCA_966211305.1 uncultured Niastella sp. | reverse complement strand
TATTTGATTAGTGCAGCCTCCCCTCCGGTTGGATATTTTTTTGTACATACCTCAGCCCTCGCCCTATTTACACGACTTGATATTGGTAATAGCAAGATTGGTGAAGTCAATTTCTATGGTAGGAATGAAGGTGCCGGGCACAAATTCGTCGGAATGCCCTAATTTATAGCGCAGTTTATTGCTATGCCGTTTGTTGATGAACATAAGATCGTTGAAAACATCGTTGTATAAACCCAGGCAGTAAATGGTAATGTAGTATCGGCCTTCGGGCACGTTGGGAATGGTGAACTTGTTATCCCTGGGGTAGTAGATATTCTTTACAACGCCGGCCCCGGTATGGTCGTAGCGGTCGAAAATGACCAATACAGAGTCAACCCGCGGATTATTCGCTTTCCGCGGATGGAGCCGTATTTGTACATTTACACTGTCAGTAAGTCTTTTATATTGTGCGTTTGCCGCCTCGGCTGTAAACAGCATGATCAGCATGGTCAGCACACAGACCGCTTTCATAGATATTTGATATTAGGGTACCGGAATAAAATTCACTTCATGCTTAGTGTTTTTTCTACGTCTTTTTACTATTAGAAATCATTGAGCTCTAATAGGTAATAACGCTTATTCGTATATTTTCTTATTTAAAGCGGCCGCCTGTTTGGGCATTTGGGCCAAAAAAAATCCCGTTCCGGCTCAGCCGGAACGGGACGCATTAATTTTCAATATGTTGCCAACTTTGCCGCTAAGGTAAACCCGGGCAAAGCGGTTACTAGGCCTCAGCCATATCAGGGATAGCAGATACTTTATAAGCACCTGCATCCAGCTTTTGTTTGGTATCGGAGAATGCTTCCAGTGTTTGCTGAATATCCTCATCGGTATGCACCGCTGTAGGAATTAAACGGTAAATAATGTGGCCTTTCGGAATTACGGGGTAAACTACGATAGAACAGAAAATACCGTAATTCTCGCGCAGGTCCATCACCATGGCCGTTGCTTCTTCAACACCGCCTTTCATGTAAACGGGAGTAACTACTGAATCGGTTTTACCGATATCGAAACCTCTTTCTTTCAGGCCTTTTTGCAGTTTGGCAGCCACATCCCACAGCTTGCTCTTTAACTCGGGACGGGTCATCAGCAGCTCGAGGCGCTTCAGGTTACCAATAACCAGCGGCATAGGTAAACTTTTAGCGAAGATCTGGCTGCGAATGTTATAGCGGATATAATCGATGATAGATTTAGGACCGGCGATAAATGCACCGATAGAGGCCATTGATTTGGCGAAAGTAGAAAAGTACAGGTCAATATCATCCTGAACGCCTTGTTCTTCACCGGCGCCGGCGCCTGTTTTGCCCAGGGTGCCGAAGCCATGCGCATCATCAACCAGCAACCTGAACTCGTATTTCTTTTTCAGTGCAACAATTTCTTTCAGTTTGCCCTGATCGCCGCCCATTCCAAATACCCCTTCGGTAATAACCAGTATACCACCGGCTTTTTGTTTTTCGATCAGCGCGGTTGCCCGTTGCAGCTGTTTTTCAAAATCTTCTATGTCATTGTGTTTGAAAACATACCGGTGACCGGGATGCAAACGAACCCCGTCAATAATACAGGCATGGCTTTCGGCATCGTATACGATAACGTCGTGACGGCTGCACAACACATCGATAAGGCTTACCATGCCCTGGTAACCAAAATTTACCAAAATAGCGTCTTCTTTCGATTCAAAAGCGGCCAGCTTTTTTTCCAGCAACTCATGGTTATTTGAGTTTCCGCTCATCATACGGGCGCCCATTGGTAAAGCTAATCCGTATTGAGCAGCGCCTTCCGTATCGGCTTTCCGCACTTCGGGATGATTCGCTAACCCCAGATAATTGTTCAGACTCCACACGATCATATCCTTCCCCCTGAACTTCATTCTGCTCCCGATCTCGCCTTCCAGTTTAGGAAACGCAAAATAACCATGCG
>CBIHPC010000694.1:0-1964 GCA_966211305.1 uncultured Niastella sp. | reverse complement strand
CATTTCTCATTTCAAATTTTTCATTTCCCCCACCGGAAGGTTCAGGATGGTTTTGCCCTGTTATGATACTAACTTCCTACAGTATCCGTACGAACGATTGCCCGCAACCCAACCAGTTGAAAAAGGATCATCTCCAATGATTTTCAACTAAAACTCAGCCATATGAATCTCGCATTTACACAACATGCGGAAAGGGCCATGCCTTGCCCTTTTCGCACGAAATTCCTCACTACGATCAACTGTAGTTTATTCTCCCTGGTTGTATTGTTATTCCTTATGCCGGGCCGGTTAACCGCGCAAAAACAAATGGAACGCCTGAACCGCGGCGTGGTAGCCGTTCGCACCGGCAGCAGCCAGGTGTATATCGGCTGGCGCCTGTTCGGGAACGATCCATCCGGTATAGGATTCAATGTTTACCGCAATTCAACCCTGCTGAACACTACGCCCATTACCGGTTCAACCAATTATGTCGACAACATTACCACCAACAGCACCTATTCGGTTCGCCCGGTGATAAACGGGGTTGAACAGGCCGCTTCGGAACAGGCCAGCGTATGGTCGCAAAACTATGTGAACATTCCGCTGCAAATTCCTGCCGGCGGCACCACGCCCGACGGGGTAGCCTACACGTACAACGCCAATGATTGCAGCGTAGGCGATCTCGATGGCGACGGTGATTATGAATTCATTGTAAAATGGGACCCCTCCAATGCGAAAGACAATGCGCAAAGCGGTTATACGGGCAACGTATACCTCGATGCGTACCAGACAAACGGCACGCGCCTTTGGCGCATCAACCTCGGCAGAAATATCCGCGCCGGTGCGCACTATACCCAATTCCTGGTGTATGATTTCGATGGCGATGGCAAAGCGGAGCTCGCCTGTAAAACCGCCGATGGCACAGTTGACGGGGCCGGAACCGTCATTGGCAGCGCCAGCGCCGATTATCGCAACTCAAGCGGTTATATATTGACCGGTCCCGAATACCTCACTGTTTTTAACGGACAAACGGGCGCCGCCATGGCTACCACCAATTACCTGCCTGCAAGAGGTACGGTATCTGGTTGGGGCGATAGTTACGGCAACCGGGTTGACCGGTTTATTGCCGCCGTTGCCTATGTTGACGGACAAAGACCCAGCATGGTATTCGGCCGTGGTTATTATACCCGGCTGGTACGCGTGGCCTGGGACTGGCGCAATGGTTCGCTTACCCATCGCTGGACCTTCGACAGCAATAACAACAGTTCCTACGCCGGCCAGGGTAATCACCAGATGACCGTGGGCGATGCCGATGGCGATGGCCGTGATGAAATTTTCAATGGCTCCAGCGCCATCAATGATAACGGCGCAGGGTACTGGGCCAATGGCATGGGCCATGGCGACGCGCTACATATGAGCGATATGAACCCCGACCGGGCCGGTAAGGAAATATGGATGCCTTATGAATCGCCCGGCAGTAATGGCGGCGTGGGCGCAGCGCTGATAGACGCAGCCACCGGCGCGCGCATCTTCACCGTTGCCGAAGCATCGGCCGATGTGGGCCGCGGGCTCGCAGCCGATATTGATCCACGTTATAAAGGGTATGAAATGTGGGCCTCGCGCGGTAACCTGTACACCTGTACCGGCACCAGCATTTCTACTTCAAAACCATCGATGAACTTCGCCGTTTGGTGGGATGCCGATCTGCAGCGCGAATTGCTCGATAATATCACCATCAGCAAATGGAATTACAGCAGCAGCAACGCTTCTACGCTGTTAACGGCTACGGGCTGCGCCAGCAACAACAGCACAAAGGCCACGCCCAATTTATCGGCCGATATCCTCGGCGACTGGCGCGAAGAAGTTATTCTGAGAACAAGCGACAATAGCGCATTACGCGTATTCACCACCACCATAACCGCCACCAACCGCATTTACACCCTGATGCACGATCCGCAATACCGGGTGGCAATCGCCTGGCAGAA
>CBIHPC010000693.1:0-1988 GCA_966211305.1 uncultured Niastella sp. | reverse complement strand
AGGGCGGCCAGGTAGCCCGCTTTGCGGCGGTTCGAAATGCTCAGGTTGCCGGCCATACCCAGGAACGCAACGCGTTTGCAACCTCTTTTCAGCAGGTGCTCCGTTGCCTTGAACGCCATTTCCGCATCGTTGGTCATAATACTGGGTACCTCAAGCTCATCGCAGGTGCGGTCGAAAAGCACGAGGGGAATGCCTGCCTGGCGCCAGGCTTCGATGTGATCGAAGCTGGTAGTGGTATTGGAGACCGATACCATAACACCATCTACCCGGCCATTGCGCAGCAGATGCAGGATGTCGCGTTCTTTATTGAAATCTTCATGCGAAAGGTAAATAAGTACATGATAGCCTTTGTTGGGCGATACCGATTCAATGCCGTTGATCACCTGGGAGAAAAAATTGTTCTCGATCTCGGGAATAATGACCGCAATGGTCTTGCTTTTGTTCTGCCGCAGGCTGCTGGCATGCGGATTGGGCTGAAAACCCAGTTTTTCGGCCAGCTCGCGTACGCGTTCTTTTGTTTGCGGGCTGATCTCATGACTGTCCCGCAAAGCGCGGCTAACCGTTGAAACGGCCAGGTTCAGTTCTTTCGCCAGCTTCTTTAAGTTCACTTGATCCATAGAGGAGCGTCCCCTACAAAGATTAAGAAATTACGGGCTATTTTCGCAAATTTTTCGAAATCGTTTGCAAAGAATTAGAAAAGAGAATTTGTTGAACCTATTCATACAAATTGTAACCTTGTGAAAAATTGTTATAAACAATAACATTATGTATCAATTTGAACAAACAATGCGCTGGTTCGGGCCTTCCGATCCGGTTAGCCTGGCAGATATCAGGCAGGCGGGGTGCACAGGTATTGTATCAGCGCTGCACCATGTACCCAATGGCTCTGTCTGGACAAAAGAAGAGATCCTGAAACGCAAAGAAACTATTGAAGCTGCAGGCTTAACCTGGTCGGTAGTGGAAAGTGTACCGGTTCATGAAGATATCAAAACGCAAAAAGGGCCTTATAAACAATACATTGCCAATTATTGTGAAAGTATCCGGAACCTTGCGGCCTGCGGCATTCATATAATTACCTACAATTTTATGCCGGTGCTCGACTGGACGCGTACCGACCTTTCATACACCGTTGAAGATGGAAGTAAAGCCCTCCGCTTCGAAAAAGCGGCAATGGTAGCATTTGATGTGTACATGTTGCAACGCCCGGGCGCCGAAAAAGACTATACGCCCGCCGAGCTGGCAAAAGCAAAAGAACGCCTGGCCGGCATGTCGGAAGATGAGAAAAAGCTGTTACAACGGAATGTCATTGCCGGTTTGCCCGGTAGCGAGGAAAGCTTTACGCTGCAACAGTTTCAGGCTGCGCTCGATACCTACGCCGGAATTGACGCCAAAAGATTACAGCAAAACCTGATCGAATTCCTGCAACAGGTGGCGCCGGTAGCCGATGAAGCAGGTGTTAAACTGGTAGTGCACCCCGATGATCCGCCATATGCCATATTCGGATTACCCCGGGTAGTAAGCACCGCTCAGCAGGTACAGGAGTTGTTCGATGCTGTGCCCAACGCCAGCAACGGCCTTTGTTTCTGCACCGGATCGTTCGGGGTGCGCGCCGATAATGATCTGCCTGCCATGGTTTTACAATTCGGTAACCGCATCAATTTCATCCACCTTCGCAGCACCCTGCGCGATGCCGATGGTAATTTTTATGAAGCCAATCACCTCGAAGGCGATGTCGATATGTACAGTGTGGTGAAAAGCCTGGTACAGGTAATGCGCGAGCGGAAAGTGAATATCGCTATGCGCCCTGACCATGGGCACCAGATGCTCGATGACCTGAATAAAAAAACCAACCCCGGGTATTCGGCCATTGGCCGTTTGCGTGGACTGGCTGAGTTGCGCGGCCTGGAGCTGGGTATTTCACGGTCGATGGCGTAAATCGGCAATCGGCAATCGGCAATCGGCAATCGGCAATCGGCAATCGGCAATCG
>CBIHPC010000692.1:0-1992 GCA_966211305.1 uncultured Niastella sp. | reverse complement strand
AATTCAACCACTCCTGGTCATAAGGTTTATAGCATACATCGAGGATCCATTGTTTAAACCGTTCCTTTACTTTGGCTTTATATTCCTCATCGACATTACCCTGCTTGTCTTTAAAATAGTAAGCCAGATGCGGCATGGAACTTATTACACCCCGCCAAAGGTTCACCAGTGAATCGGTCTGGTCTTCCAGTACATCGCCCGCCATGCGTAAATATCTCGAGTCTTCTGAATCTAAGGTTATCGTTTGTTTCAACAGATCCAGGTCTTTCATAGTAACCGGCGAGGTGGCCAGTTCTTTAGCACCATAGCTATACCCGGCAATATTGTCCACAACAGTTTGCATAACATCTGTTTTTATTCATATTCAATAAAGTTAGAAAAAAACGTACCAGCCGGTTGGTAAATCGTGGCAGGGAAAAAAATACACGTCCCGCAGCCACTTGGCAATTGGCAATAGACAACCAGCTGCAGGGCAATTGGCAGGAAAGGCAGGGCGATGCCGAGCTAAATATCGCTCACAGGTAAATAGTACCACTAAAAGCGTAAATTCTGCCACTATTATGGTACCGGATCGCTGTAATTTTGAGTATTCAAATGAAAAAAGCCATTCCCTTATACGACATATGCACTATCGACCGCAGCGTTCACCAGGACCTGCTCGTTGAACCGCTGGCCACTTATCTCGATAAGCATTATACCAACCTGCACAAGGCCCACCGGCATACGTTCTATCACCTGGTGCTGTTCACTAAAGGGAAAGGCACACACACCATCGATTTCAGCCAGTTCAGGGTAAGGCCGTACCAGATCTATTTTATGGCGCCCGGGCAGGTACATAGCTGGCATTTTGAAACTCCGATGGAAGGATACATCGTTCATTTCAATGCCGAACTGTTCAGCACCTTTCTGCAACGGCCCGATCATATTCAGCAGTTCCTGTTCTTTAACGGCAACAGCGAGAACGGCGTTTATAATATACCGGTTGACCTGCAAACGAAAGTGAGCAGCCTGTTTACATCCATTTTGAAGGAAATGGATAACAGCCAGCGCAACCTCGATATGATCAGGGTGTTGTTACTTGAGCTGTTCATACATATCGATCGTCGCTGCGTGAATGAAAGAACGAAAAACATTCCCCAGCAAAAACTGCTTACCCTTAACCAGTTCAAACAGCTGATAGAAAAACATTTTCGCCTGTTGCGGTTACCAAAGGAATATGCCGGGCTGATGTACATAACCCCGAATTATTTAAACGCGTTGTGCAAAGATGTAATGGGAAAAAGCGCAGGTGAAATGATCCGCGACCGTATTCTGCTGGAAGCAAAACGGCTTTTAACGAATGCCGATATGGACATCAGCGAGATCTCCTATGAACTGAACTTCCAGGACAACTCTTACTTCTCCCGGTTCTTCAGGAAAAGCACCGGCATAACACCAGAAGCCTTTAGAAAAAAGATGACCCACTAAATGTTAGTATATGAGCACAAAAGACACCTCAAAACCGAATATAGTTTTAAGTGTATTGCATAATAATTGTCCGCGCTGCAGAAGAGGAAAGCTGTTTACAAACAGCAATCCATACAAACTGAACGACATGTTGAAAATGAATGAGCAATGCCCCGTATGCGGACAAGCTACCAATATGGAGCCTGGCTTTTACTATGGCACCAGCTATGTCAGTTACGCGCTGGCCATTGCCGTTAGCGCTGCCACCCTGGTAGCCTGGTGGGTACTTATAGGGTTCTCGCTGCATGACAATCGTTTCTTCTGGTGGATGGGCACCAACGCTGTTATCCTGATTGCGATACAGCCCCTGTTGATGCGGTTATCCAGAACGATCTGGCTTGCATTCTTTATCCCCTACAGTGCGCGCTGGAACGAAGGCGATGTGGTAGTACCCGAAAGAACGAATGACAGGTTGAAGAATGCGTGGTGATCTACCACACATTCCGCGGACAGGTATCGCCATAGCGGTTACCAATAAGAAAACCG
>CBIHPC010000691.1:0-1999 GCA_966211305.1 uncultured Niastella sp. | reverse complement strand
GGTTTTTCAGCATTACATAATTTCCAACCGTTTCTAATGCCCATTGCTGTGCCTCGCTGCCGCTGTAATTCCACTGCCCGGCATTTGCACCATCGGTGTACCTGTACATACCATCGATCAGCATCCCTGTAGCGCGGTTAGCTAAAGTAACATAGGTAACAGGCGCCGCGGCTTTCACCAGCAGAATCGCCGTTGTAGAAAGTGCCGGCACAGTTATAGTAAGTGAATTTGAATTTACCGCCACTGTATTTTGTTTCAACGCATTTTGCGTGTGCGATACAAAAGTCTCTGTTGGCGGTAAAGACGACAATTGTAATGTTTGATAATTGCCATTGGCAACAGTAAAATTGCTCAGATTGATCGTAACTGTGCGGGAAGCAGCCATGTCACGGTTTACCAGCATCACCGTTAAAGAGTCGGCATTTTCGTTAACCGAGGAATAAGCAGAAACCGTATTTTCATTTGAAGAAGTACTTGAAACGCTATATTTCTTTGCATTCCGGCTAAAGAGGTGCAATGTTTCCCACATACCGGTGAACCATACCCAGGGAGAAAACAATTCAACGCCATTATCAGCAAATGTACCAAGATGTGAAGCGTATATCACAGACGCAAGGTTGGGCTCGTTTGGCCCGGGGCTCCATTCGCTTAGGCCGGCTGTTATACCATGGTTTGCCCCAAAATGTTCGTTTAACCAGTTGTTGATACGCCTGAAAATATATTCCTTTGCAAGTGAATTATCCCAGCCCCCATTAATTGTTTTTATGCCGTTTGCTCCCGGATAGTCATAGAGTGTATCGTAATATGTTCTGTGTAACTGCAGTGCTTCAGCATTACTGGTATAGTAAGGGTAGTTGTGAATATCCACCACATCTACCAGTTTAATACCAGTTGCCCTGTACTCATCGGCAAGGCGTTTAATGAAATACTCCAGCCAACAATAATACCTGCCATTTATGGTTATACCTGTATTTCCCCACCTGTACCAGTGCCATTCTGAAGTGTTAACCGGGCCGCAAAGTTTAATACCGGGATATAAAGCTTTCGCTTTCTTTGCCAGGGTTATGTAACGATCCATAAACGCAGAAGCAGTTATCAAAGTTGGCATGGCATAATCATGTGTACCATCCCATATATCTACTTCATTGTCCATACTCCAGTATAAAAATCGGTTGCTGTTCAAACCTAAACCATTGGTTCCAAACCAATGGTTTAGAATTGCCACCGAAGAGTCGGCAGGCCATGGTTGCGTGAACAAATCGATGTTTCCCTCAACCAGAGCCTTACTACCGCCGTTTGGATCGGGCGTGCCCCCTCCGGCTAAATTCTGACCAACACCAGACCAGTACTGGGATTGGTTATAAGCCCAGTCATTGAAGTTGTTATTTTGGTTCGACGCAACTCTTCCCAACAATTGAAAAGCAAACATACCCTGCATATCGGTATAATTTGCGGCAATATTTTGTGCATACGCATCCCAGTCAGTACCATAAACATTATTGTACCAATCGGGGTGAACGGTAATTTTTTTTCGCCAGTTATACCCTGTTGCGTTATTACCTCCATTCATGCGCGAGAAGCGTAAACCTGCATCTTTATAAAATTGAGCAGGTTTGTCAAACGTTTGATTTCGTCCATATATGTATGGGGAAATGAGACGTTTGTTCTGGGTTGCATTAATGGAAACAGTTACGTTTTGTGCAAAAGCTGAATATAGCGCTATTTGGCACAACAACAGCAAAATGATCTTTTTAGTCATTTTCTTTGTTTTTTAATAAGGTTTGCAATCGTTATTTAACAACCTTATCAATTACAACCTGATAAGGTTCAAAAAGAAAACATCGTTTTCATGAATGTCCAAATCTTTTGAAAATGGGGTTTTATCATTCACAGTAATGATCTCTTTATAAACCGGCGAACCGTCATTCTGCCTTTTGATCTGCTCAACCTGTTGCCGTGTAAGCTGCGCCGGCTTTCCCATCGAGAGATAAGTTGAATA
>CBIHPC010000690.1:0-2000 GCA_966211305.1 uncultured Niastella sp. | reverse complement strand
GAACTTACCATTTTTGCCGCCCCACCAAATTGTAACGATTCCGCAATTGTACCCAGGGTACCTGAAAGGGAAATAAATTTCCAGTTGCCTGTTTCGGTATTCGTGCCGGAACCAATGGAATCCGCAGGTAAGGGACCGCCTGCTGGCGGGGTTGGGCCCTCGGTACTCACTTCTTTTTGGCAGGAAGTAATAAAAAGCCCCGTCACAATTATAAAAAGCAGCCGCCAGGTTCTCATAAACAATATTTTTACTATATAAAATAAAACAGGATACTGGTAATGCACAAATATTTGTGCCATACAGGAGACAGGAAGGCGGATACGAAACCTTTTACCGGTACATAAATTTAAAAAAGAAGTGCCGCAATAAGCAGGCACTTCATAATTTTGTTTTAAACGAGCTTAATATCTACGATCGAATTATTTGTTAAACAGGGTATGTACTTCGCCTGCCCACTGGTACATCCGTATATTTCCAACGGTAAAATATACCAATGAGTCCTTAGTATTCCTTTTACTCCTGATAATGGCAATTTTCCCCTCGCCGTGCTGTTTTCCAACAACAGCATTGTCCCAATCGAGGTCGTTGAACGCATTCTCCGGCACAACGCTTTTCATATTGGCCCTTGCTTCTTTAACAACCGATACATCGTTAAGGCTTTCTTCCGAACGCGGTGATGTGCTAACTTCTTTAACTTCATTTGCTTTTTTACAGGCGAAAAAAACTATAGTGCTTATTACAAGCAGGCTAAGAATTAATTTGGTTTTCATTATTTTAAATATTTAGAAGTTATTAATTGACGGTCCTTGACAAGGAATTAGATCTTACATTGGTGCTGGTTGGACAAACACTTTGCATCCAGATAGAGTACATTCCGGGCGGCTGAACCGTAACTGTAACAGGGCTCGATCCTACATTAGGAAAAGCAAAGTTGTCCTGCGTTGGAATCACGACCGGGAACGGGACATAAATAATCTCGTATCTGTTCATATACAGATCATACTGGGTAATGGCCCCGGTAAATGCGGGCGGTGTATACGTAACCTGCACCTGGCCGCCCCCCATTACCACTGCATCATTTACGGTTGGCGCATAACAAATAGGTATGGCGGTAAGCGTTACTGTTTGTATTTCCACGGTCCCAATGCCTCCCCCTGAAAAGTAATCACTGAAAAGCAGGTATTTGATATTATTATTAGGTGGTGTGTAATCACTTACAAGTGTATAATCGACATAAGAACTTCCCATTTGGGTTATTTGTTCTGTCTTCGTGGCATTTTGAGTAATAATATTAGGAAACCCCGGAGTACACGAGGAAGGGGTTGCCGTTCTAAATTGATTAAGTGCCCATATTAATATCATTGAGGTAGACGAAGCTTTGGCCCTTACGGTGATCGTGTATTTGTAATTGGTGTTTAGAGGGTACCATATTCCGAATCCAGATCCTGAACCTGAAGTATTGGCCGGAAGCGATAGGGAACTGCCCGTGTAATCGACGCCGCCAACAATAGCATAGTGATTCAAGCCGCCAATGAGATAAGGGTTAGTTGGACCGGGCGGAGTGTTAAACAAACAATTTGTTGGGAAATAATTGGGAATTCCTACGTAGCTCAATGTGGTCGTTTGTGCATGTACTTTAACCATGCAGAGACACAAAAGCAAACATGCACCTAAAGGTGTTAGTTTAATACATTTCATGATAAGGTTTTTTGGTTTTTGGTATTACCAAATTTAACTACCATAAAGCATTAAACGAACACAGTGTAGAATATTTATTTGTCACTAATATTTCTGGGAATAACTGACCCTCGTTATGCCTCCGTATATTACAACAATTGCGTGCCAAAGAAAAACCAGGTCACCGGAGCCCGGGCCCAGTGGTAACCTGGTTTGGTATAATAAAGCATTACCTGCTGTTACTTGTTCTTAATAGCTGCAATACCGGGCAGTTCTTTTCCTTCAAAGAATTCGAGCATGGCGCCGCCGCCGGTTGAAACATA
>CBIHPC010000689.1:0-2001 GCA_966211305.1 uncultured Niastella sp. | reverse complement strand
CATGCCGATTTTCGCCCTTCGGAAGGCAGGCACAGCGGCAACGGTTTTCGCTATGCCGAAGAAGATGGCTATTTGCAGAAATACTGTGTTATAGGGCTGCATGAAAATTACCTGCCGCAAAACGTCTGGCTCGATATCGTAAACAATCCCTTCCTCGATTTCATCACCTATGAAGACATCTTCATTCTCGAAAAAAGGAATTTCATTCAGGCCATAGCCCATGCTACCAATTTTACAGAAGAGAATTTCACCGGCATAGAGCTTGACCTCGATTGTATTGAAAACACGCTGTCGAGCGCCATGACGCCATCGGGTATTTCACCTTTACATGCCCGCCAGTATGTAACGCTGGCCGCCCGTGAAAGCCAGGTTGCCTACTTACATATTTGCGAGGGCGCCACCAGATTGAGTGATGGCCGCAGCAACGATACCACCGGTAAGCTGATCAGCTACCTGGTAAGTGATTTTATCAAAGCGCATGAAGATACCGGGGAATAGTTCAGAGTTCAAAGTTCGGAGTTTTGAAGTACAGCGTTATGCATTATGCGTTCCGCGTTAAGCGTTATGCATCTTAAAATGGAATTCCCAGGTTAATATACCATTGCAGTTTATTCGTTTGATCGCAGTACATGGTGCTTATTTCAAGCGGCCCCAATGCGAAGTTATACGAGAAGGTCAATGAATAGCCTGAAAGGAAATCGGGGTTATCGAAGAAGGCGCTTTTGCTTACGAAATTGGTGAACAACACGTTCGCCTTACCGGTAAGATATGAATTGGCAAACACATTTACCCGAACTCCGCCCTGTAACATGGCCACAGATGGCGTGTACAGCGTGCCTTCCTGTAAACCCGCAAACGTTATCTGGTTACGGAAAACTTTGGTTAAACCGCCGATAGCAAATTCATTCAACACATTCCGGGTATAGTTGAAGTTTATACCACCCTGTCCGCTCAAAAGAAAAGTAGCCCGGCGGCCAATGGGGATATAACTTTCCACATCGAGCGTAGTGCGCAGGTAAGGATATGTGTTGACGCGTGTTGTGTCTGAATCGGGATTGATGGGCACCCCGTCTGAAAGGAAATCAAGGTTCGGGTGCTGCTCAAAAACCCGTCCGGCCTCACCATATACCTTCACTCCCCGCCGCGGAAAAATAGCCTTATCGAGTGAATTATGGGTTAAAAACCCAAATAAGGTATTATAATTATTGCTCCCCCTGAACTCTACGCCTTTTGAGATCTTGGGGGTATAATGCACCCATTCGAACCGGTGGCCGGCGCCAATGGAAAAATTACGGGTAGGGGAGAACTGTAGCTTTTCGCCTACTTTAAAAAAGGTTTGTTTGTATAGTCCATCCTGTTTGTACTGATCATACGTATTTACTTCAAAACGATCGAACTGGGTTTCGGCCACCAGTGCAAAATTCTTTAACCGGCCAATGTATTGCAGGTGCTCGCCGCGGATGCGAAAGCTTTCCCCGATATTAATGGTAAAAAGGCTGCGTGAATTGGTTATGAAAAAATTGCGGGCTGTGAGGTTGGCGATAATACCAACACCCGTAAACCGGTTGTAATGGATACCCAGCTTGGCAAAGGTGAACGGGTTTTCGGTTACGTCAAAAATGATCTTACAGGTGCCATCGGGTTTTGGTACCAGCGAGTAAATAATACGGCTGTAATAACGGGTGCCATATGCCTGGCGCACCATGTTCGAGAGCCTGTGTGCATTGTAGGTTTTACCCAGTTGCAGGTCCATGGTATGTACAAAGAACTCGGTAGAAGTTTTCACCACGCCATGCACTTCATATGATGAAATAACCACCGAGCTTACCTGCGGCAGGCGATTCTTTTTGAGCGGGGCCGGTCCATAGATCGCATTCAACGAATCGGCCAGCCGTTTGAAACGGGGATATAATTTCCGGCCTTCTTCAATGCCAAGGTCAAGTATGGCGCCGCCATCGTTGAAACTGCCCATGTTATACTTTTCCATTTTGAATGGAATAT
>CBIHPC010000688.1:0-2009 GCA_966211305.1 uncultured Niastella sp. | reverse complement strand
AGATGCATTACCTGCGCTTTATTCACCACATCCCACCACTGCAGATCGCTGTGGTAAGTGGCAGGAAATGCTGCAAAGGCCGGATGTTTGGGATCACAAACAATACCCAGGGTATGAGGCGGACGCATTTTAAACCAACTGGTATTCCAGAAAACAGGTGTAAAGTAATTTACAACTTCTTTTCCTTTTACGATCTTACCGGCTGCCTGCAAAAACACCGTGCCGCCGTTATTAAATATCGAAATGGCTTTCTCATCGAGCGTATCACAAATGTATATTTCGCTTCTTAAAGCATGATCTGCCCTTACTTTTGGAAACACCCATACATTCCAGTCATTTCCATAAGTAGTGCCGGCAACGGAAACATCGAGGTTCAGTCGCATGGGCCCAATTATTTTCGAAAGATCGAACTCAATAGAGCCAACCGGCAAACAATTACCAAAACCATAATCTTTTTTATCGAAAGCGCCTCTGGCCAGTATCTTACCGGTGCTGTCTTTTATCATCCAGTTGATGACCGCATTCTTTAAATTACTGCTACCATAATTATACAGCTCAACCTGCGCCGTAAGTTTTTCATCACTGCTGTAAACAAATTTGGGCATACGGGTAAGTGGCACCACGGCATTACAATAGCGTTTTATTTCCTTAGGCGTTACATAAGGTTTGTTCTGCCATAAGGCGTTCAACATACCCACGAGAGCAGTTCCCTGCCCGGGGAAATCCTGCAAACCCAATAGTTGAAAACCTGCGAGCCCCGGCGTACGCATCGCTTTTTCAATTTCATTCTTATAACACAAGGCCTGTAATTTACCGCTGGCCATTAAGAACGATCGTGCTTTTTCTGCCATTCCATGTTCGGCCAACACCTCGCGGAACAATTCGAAATTCTTTTCTTTATATACACCGTTAAAACGTGGTATCTCATTAAAATCGGGGAACACGCACCACTGGCCCATTTCATGCACCACATAGGGCACATTGAATTTCTGAACTGTTTCGCGGTAATCGGAATTGCTTTCAGGCGCTGCATTTACCCAGCTCAACCCACGGGCACCCGCCTTTACCATATACTCGTTTTCCGGCACCAGCGGCCAGCTATTGCCTACTGACGCGCCCGTATACACGCGCCGTTTATCTTTCGCCTGCCAGTAGTGAATAAACTCAGTGAGGAATTTCACCTGGTTTCTGCCTGCGGGTTCATTGCCACCGGGCGCTTCCATACAGAACGAAGCGTAATTACCATACCAGTCGGCCATGCGGTTGGTTTCTTCATACATATATTTATCGACCGGCCGGCCATCGCCTAACGAGGTGCCGTGGTTCACCCAGCCCGGCCCTTCGGGTTGCAAATAGAACCCCGTTTTATCGGCAGCCTTAAATGCCGCTTCGGGCGGGCACCAGCTATGAAAACGCATATGGTTCAACCCATGCGCTTTAGCTGTTCTGAACTGTTGCTCCCAACCGGCTTCATCCATCGGCGGAAAACCAGTCAATGGAAACTCGCAGTTATTTACCGTTCCGCGTAAAAAAACCGGACGGTCGTTGATAGTGAAACCAGTACCCACAATTTTGAACGACCGCATTCCAAACGTTACTTCCTTTTGCTGTTTTTGGCCATTGGGGCCTTGGAGTGTTACCAGTAATTTATACAAAGCCGGGTTGAATTCGTCCCACAACTGTACCTTGCTGGTCATTGGCAGGGTAAGCTGCTGCGTGGCAACCGAATCAACCAATAGAAATGATTCATTGACCGCAGGCACCTGGTGAGGCGTTTTGCTATTAAAAGCGGTAGCAGCAAGCGTTAGCTTACAATCGCCACCCACCGTTCCCTTTACAGTAACAACAACAAGGGCCTGCTTTTTGGCCACACTGGGGTACACCTGCACATTCTGAATAAACACCGGTGGTTTTGCGTCCAGGGCAATTCTTCCAATAACACCATTCCAGTTGCCCTGCGTATGATCGGTAAGGCTATGCGAATCGGGACCAACATTGATCGCTTTTAT
>CBIHPC010000687.1:0-2017 GCA_966211305.1 uncultured Niastella sp. | reverse complement strand
GATTCGCCCCAGGCGAAGATGTCGTAACTGATGGCAATGCAACCCATACGGGCCAGCGTAGCGCAACGATACTGGCAGTCGGCGCGGTAACGGTGTTTATCCCAATGCCCGTCGGGACACAACACCACCGGCACCTTTCCTTTTACCTTTGCGGGGCGATATAATGACCCGGAGGTATACACGCCGGGCAACACTTCAAATGCAATATTCTCCACTGTATATCCATCCATTTTACGCACCGGGGTAATGATAGGTTTTGAAGCCGGCGCCGCGGGAACAGGCGACAACTGCAATGCCGAATACATACAGGCGCGCATTTCATTTTTCCGTTTCTCCCAACTCGCTACGTCATTATATAAGGAAGACAAATATTCCAGTTGCGCTTTGCCTTCCTCCACTGTTTTTAAATGATATTGAAAGGCGCTGATCTTATAACTTTTATCGCCTGTTTTGCTGAATGAAAGGTCCTGCGAAGCCAGCACATTCGCCAGTGTTTTCTCCACATCGGGCCGGAAACGCCAGCGGGCATAGGTCACAAACCGGTCGTTCACCATTTTATCGCTGTACCTGATCTTAATGCCGTACTGAGCCTCGATCTCGGTCAACACCTGTTTCAACGGCTCGCGATAGGCGTCATCCGAGGTCTGGCTGATACAATCGAGCCAGATTAACAGGCTACAGACACTATAAATTAATTTTCGTACCATAATTATTCTCTTTCAATTAATCGTGAATCGTGAATGGCCACGCGATTATTCAGAATTTATTACAACCTTGCGCCGCTCGAATTTCGAGCCGATTGCCGATTGCCGACTGTATTTCATTATCAAATTATCACATTATCACATTATCACATTAGCTTACACCGCTCTCAACGTCACCTTTGCTTCTTTCCTTTCATTCTTCCTCGCCTCTTTCCAACCGCTGTACAACAAATTTTTATCAAGCACCGGTTTGGGGAAGAACAGGCTTGCTATATAACCTACACCGATCACCACGAGGTGACTGTACACTCCCAGCATCAGTTTATCGTGACCGAAATTATACCGGCCCAGATCGAGCAACAGGTGTTTTTCGGCTCCTGTACCAATTTTGGTAGACGTCAAAAACGCATATGCCGTAAAAATTATACAGGTGATGATGCCGATGGTAACCCCCTGCCTGTTGGCGCGGGCGCTGAAAATACCCAGCATGAAGATGCCCACTATACCGCCGGAAAAGATCGCATATAATGTGAACACGATCCCCAGCACACCTTCACTTCCTGCCTTTATATATAAACTACCGATGCCGATAGCGATCAAACCAGAGATCACCACCGTCCATTTACCTGCTTTCAGGTATTCTCTATCTGTGCGGTTACGGCGCATTTTTTTATAATAGTCCTCCACACCTACCGCAGCCAGGCTGTTCAGATCGGCGCTCAGACTGCAAATGGCAGCCGAGATCATTGCCGATAAGATCAAACCGGTTACCCCAACAGGTAATTTCGTAGCAATAAAATACGGGAACACCTGCGGCGCCTGGATGCCTGCAGGTAAATGGTGCTGCTGGTAATACGCAAACAATGCGGTTCCGATGAACATGAACAGCATCCATACCGGTACCGTTAATAAGATACCCATCAGCGAAGCGCGGATGGCGCCTTTATCGGTCTTTGCAGTTAAATATCGCTGCACTACCGTTTGATCGGTACCGTATTTCTGAATGGCATAAAATGCACCATTGATAGCCATCACCAGGAAGGTGAGTCTTGTAAGATCGGCATTATACGGGCCAAAACCGGTACGGCCATTTGCTTTTGCTATCTGCCACACCGTGGCCGGACCGCCATCAGCCGAGAACAGGATCACCGATAAACAAACGATACCGGTAGCAAACAACATGAAACCCTGGAATACATCGAGCCAGATCACCGCCTCGATACCACCCATCAGGTTCACCGCAATGATGATCAGGCCCACTATAACGATCATGACCATGGTATTACCGCCGATCATGGTATCGAGGGCCATCG
>CBIHPC010000686.1:0-2025 GCA_966211305.1 uncultured Niastella sp. | reverse complement strand
AAAACGAGATCCCGACCAAATCAACCATCGAGCTGCTTATACAGCATATCAATGAAGCTGCCGTATTCACCAATACCGGCTTTATAATCGTTGCCTGTAATATTGCAGCAACAAACATGTTCGGTTTCAGACAGCAGGATACTTCGGGCCTGAACATTTCTACACTGGCAATCAACGCCTCTTCTTCAAATAGCCAGTTCGCTTCCATTACAAACAGCGATTTTACCCACGGAGTTATAGAATTTATAAACAATAACAAACAAAAGTTAGCATTGCAAATTACCAGGCATGCCATTGCGCCTGATACATCTGCCGGCGGTTATCTGTTTATTTACAAACCGCTTGATAAGGATCATGTAAATAATGGAACCGGTACTGCAAAAAGTTTCGGCTCCCTAATTAATACAGCAGCATTCACATCAGGTAACGGAAATTATTTCCGGCTCCATGACCAGCACAGTGATGCCATGCTTATTTTCGACAATGATCTTACCTGCCTCGATGCCAATGCCGGCGCCTGCCGGTTAACAGGGTATAACAAAAAGGAATTGCTCACTATGTCCCTTACCGATCTGATTCATATAGATGAGGTTCAACAACCAATGCCGGCAACCGCCCGGCTGAAGAACGGCGACAGCCTCGTTTGGGAAAGAAAGATGCGCGCAAAGGATGGCGCTACCTGGTATGCGGCATTCACCCTGCAACAGATGCCCGGCGGCCGTATTATTTCATTTGTAAACGATATTTCCAGGCAAAAAAGAACCGAACTGGCATTACAGCAAAGTGAAGAAAGACACCGGTTGCTTTTTCAGCAAAGTCCATTACCGATGTTTATAATGGACCTTGAAACTTTTCACTTTCTCGATGTAAATGAAGCGGCTTTGATTTCATACGGCTATTCAAAAAAAGAGTTCCTTGCCTTACGCGCCCTCGATATCCGCCCGGCCGAAGAGTTTGAAAAATTCTATTCCAAAGCACCTACCATAAGTTCAGGCCTTGTGAGCATGGGATTATTCAGGCATATGAAAAAAGACGGCACCGTTATAGATGTAGAAGTGTATTCGCACGATTTCCTTTTTAATGAAAAGACAGCCCGGCTGGTATTGGCCATTGATATTACCGATAAGCTGGAAGCCACGAGGGAATTTCGCAAACACACGGCGCAACTTCGTGACCTATCGGACCACCTTTTAAACATAAGAGAAACAGAACGTACCAATATTGCGCGGGAAATTCATGATGAATTAGGCCAGCAGTTGACCATATTAAAAATGGATGTTTCGTGGCTGCATCAGAAATTGCAAAAGTACGATGACGGTCCCCTGCTGCAAAAATCGGGCGATACGCTGAAGATGCTGAACGAAACCATTAAAACGGTACGCCGTATTGCAACGGAATTGCGCCCCAGTATGCTCGACGATCTGGGACTAATTGAAGCCATTGAATGGCAAAGCAAGGAGTTTGAAAAAAGATCAGGCATAAAGATCACCTTTGAACACACGATCGCGCATCTGCCTGTCTCTAATGCCGTAGCCACTTCTTTGTTCAGGATCTACCAGGAGGCGCTGACCAATATTGCGCGGCACGCCCTTGCTAAAAATGTTTTTAGCAAACTGCAACTCGATAAAAACGAGGTAATTCTGACAATACTCGACGATGGGATCGGTTTTGATCTGAATGCGCTTGGCAAAAAACAAACCCTTGGCCTGCTGGGGATGAAGGAACGCACCCTGATGATCGGCGGCCGGTTCAATATAAACAGCCAACCCGGCAAAGGCACAACCATAGTGGTAACTACCGCGGTTCAGCCCGAAGAGCCCCCAAAATTGCAACCCGATCAATAAATAAGCAGATAATCCGTTTATGATAATAGCAACCCATTATTCAATGAAATTTTAATTTTTAACCGCCCGCTAAACAAAATACCAGGGGCATAAACAGATTGAGAAATAACCCCAACCATGAAAGTTCTCGTTGCCGATGATCATGCCATAGTTCGCAAGGGACTAAAACAGATCTTATTGG
>CBIHPC010000685.1:0-2026 GCA_966211305.1 uncultured Niastella sp. | reverse complement strand
AACAGGGCGCTCTTGTGAAATCTTGTTCAGGTACTTTGGACGGTTTTTACTAAGGACTGGTCTGCTGATAGAGATTTCTGGTTTTCATTGATATTGGATGCGGGGTACGGATCAAAACCAAAAAACTTATTATCAAAAAAATTCAGGGTTTAGGGGCTTGTTCTACAGTTTCAGGATTTAGGGTCATTCGTAAATCCGGTACGAATTTTATAGGGTACGTCAACAGCGAAATAACATAACAAAGATGCCAATGTTTTGGCGGTGATTGAACTTTATTCGATCAATGGCATTCCTTCTTCGTTTAATGTGAATAAATTCCGGATTAAGCCGGACATAATCTCTCAAACCCTTACTGGAAGTGCATTTCAAACATATACTTTTATAAAATGTTTGATCAGGATCAATGTAAATAAAACTGTATATTTTACACTTTCGTAATACTACTTTCCCTTAGAAGAAATACTACGCGCAACAGTAAGTGACAGCTACGATTTCTGCAGTAAATACTGAACGATTTAAATCGAGAGTTTCTGCTCTTGTTAACATTTGGTTCTGCATTACCTTTGTCCTGAAGTTGATTGATTACTAATCAATCTATTCCAATGTTCAGCAAAAACCAACAGTGTTCAATATCCAATAAAAGATCAAGAGAAATCCGGTACCAGTCAACTTCAAATTAGAACAATCCAATATCATTCATAAAATCCATTATCCAGATCCAATGTCCGTGACAAACGAATATCCGTGAAGAACCACCAGTATATCCTTTGATTAACCAGTATTAAAATCCAACGTCCGAAAAAGACCGAGGTAGTTCCAATTCCTGTGTGTTAAAAACCGTCTGCTTAACTCCAATAACCCCTCCTGCTAAAACCGTACAATAGTTTTTAGCAGGAGGCAGCAGCGGTCCTTCAGCCTATACGCCGAACGCTTAAGGCTTAATGCAAAGCCTCATTTGGCAAACTTTTCTTACAAAAAACGCCATCCCCCACTTTCTTCATCCAGCATTTCAAAATCGAATTTTCACATTAGCACTTTAACAAATTAGCACATTAGTTTTCCTACCTTCGCCCTGTATTCCATTATCATATTATCACATTAGCAATTAGCCATGCCAGTCTACACCGATCAGTTGGGCCGCTGGGTTGATGTGCCGGCCGAGCCACGCCGCATTGTATCGCTGGTACCATCAATAACCGAACTGCTGTATACCTTACAGCTCGACGATCAGGTAACAGGCATTACCAAATTCTGCGTACATCCCGAAAGCTGGTTCAGGCAAAAAACAAGAGTAGGCGGCACCAAGAACATCAGGCCCGGGGTCATTCACGAACTGCAACCCGATCTTATCATCGCAAATAAAGAAGAGAACGTAAAAGAACAGGTTGATGAACTGACGAAAAAATACCCGGTATACATAACAGATGTAAACAACCTCGATGACGCGCTGGAGATGATTGAACAGATCGGCTTAATTACCTGCAGGCAAAACAACGCCCAGCACCTGCTGAGCCAGATCAATACCGCCTTCACTACGCTTCAAACCACGAACAACAAACAGCGAACCGGTTACCTAATCTGGCGCAATCCATACATGACCATTGGCAGCGATACCTTCATTCATGATATGCTCTCCCGCTGCGGGTTACAAAACATCTTTGGCAATACCACCCGCTACCCCGCCATCGATACCTGGCAATTGAAACAATGCGACCTGCTGCTGCTTTCATCGGAGCCCTTTCCCTTTTCCCAAAAACATATTGATGAATTGCAACCGCTGCTTCCACACACCAGGATCATGCTCGTAGACGGTGAAATGTTCAGCTGGTATGGCAGCCGGCTGCTGAACGCCCCTGCTTACTTCAACAGTTTATTGGGTAGCATATCCTAAATTTGCGTGAATCGTGAATGGCCTCGCGAAACGTGAAACGGCTCGCGAAATTTGGGATTTATTTACGACCTTGCGCCGCCCGAATTTCGAGCCGATTGCCGATTGCCGATTGCCGATTGCCGATTGCCGATTGCC
>CBIHPC010000684.1:0-2026 GCA_966211305.1 uncultured Niastella sp. | reverse complement strand
CAAAGTAACGCTGACCTGGGACATGAACCTTTCCCTGAAAGAAAATTTATCGGTACTAAATACATTGACCGGCTTTAACATCCACTAAGTAATCCTTATCGAAGTTCATTTTTTTGACCTGCTGAAAAGCGGACTGATATTGTATTGCTCATAACGTAATGAAATATATGGAATACGCAAAACTAACTAAAACACTCACTGCGCTATTACTACTGCTGATAACAGGCGTTATGCAAGTGCATGCGCAAACGGCTCCCTTGCACTACCGGCACCCGGCTGGCAACCTGGCCACGATCGCAGAAGATTTTGGCCGTGTATTTAAAGTGCAGCTCGCTTATGCCAATGATGAGCTTTCGGCTGTTAAAGTACCTTCGGCTTCTTATGAAGCGGGTACAGTAGGTGAGCTATTGAATAAAGTACTGGCTCCCGGTGACTTTGTTGCAACTGCCAGTGGAAGCAGTTGGGTGATCAAAAAAAGTAACACGCCCAAAAAAGCGCCGGGCATGGTATTGAAAGGTACAGTCACAGAAAGCGGAAATCCCGTACCGGGCGCTACTGTTATTATTAAACAGGATGGACAAAAAAATGCCGTAGCCATAGCCGATGAAAATGGCCGCTTCAGCAAAAACCTGCCGGCAATAGCTGAAGGAACTATCGAGATCACAGCGGTTGGGTTTCAGCCGTTGAGAAGAAAATTCACCGCCGCAGCGCAAACCTCGTTAAGCCTGGTGCTGCAGAAAGATGATCATCAAATGCAGAACGTGGTAGTGACTGCATTGGGTATCAAAAAATCGGAAAGGTCGTTGGGTTATGCGCTTACGAAAGTAGACAGTACCCAGCTTACCCAGGCAACCAGTTTGAACTGGACCGATGCGCTTTCCGGTAAAGTAGCGGGTCTTAACCTCGTTCGTTCCGGTTCGGGCCCCGCAGCCTCCAGCAAAATCATTCTCCGCGGTGAAAACAATCTTACCGGCGATAATGAAGCCCTTATAGTTGTGGATGGCGTCGTGATCAGCAACGGCAGCGGTAGACGATCTGCCAACGGCAGCGACCGGGTATATGCCACCAACTCAGACAACCTGCCGGCCGACTATGGCAGCTCTTTAAATGATATCAACCCGCAGGATATAGAAAGCGTATCTGTGCTGAAAGGGCCCGCCGCAGCCGCATTGTATGGCCAGCGGGCGGCAAACGGCGCCATCATTATCACCACCAAAGCCGCAGCCCAGAAAAAGAAAGGCAGGTTGGGTATCCGTTATACAATAAACGGAAACATCGAAGAGGTGAACAGATACCCCGATATGCAGTATGAATACGGTCAGGGCCTGGGCGGCGCATTGCACTACTCTTTCGGCGCCAGCGAGGATGGCGCCAGCACAAGCGGTACCAGCTCGGCTTATGGACCAAAGTTCGACGGACAAATGTTCTTTCAATACGATCCGGTACGGCAGACAGTGGGAACAGAGCGCACACCCTGGCGCGCCTACGACAACATCAACGAATTCTGGGATAAAGGAACCGACCTCAGGCACAGCCTTAGCTTAGATACCAGGTGGGGCAATACCGGGATCAGGATCAACATGGGAACTGAAAAGAACAAATGGATCGTGCCCAACACCGGTTTCACACGCAGGAACGCAGGATTGACCACCAATACGGAGATCACCAAAAAACTGAAGATCTCTACCAAAATAAACTACGGCTTCAGAAGCAGCGATAACCTGCCTGCCGCAGGTTATGGAAACCAGTCATTGATGTACTGGTATATTTTCTGGCAGCCCAACGCCGATTATAACTGGCTCAGGAACTATTGGGCGGGTGGAGAAGGCAGCATTTACGACAGCATGTATAAACAGATCCGTTACCCGTTCTCTTCTTTCCCCGAGAACCCGTTTGCGATCGTAAATGAATTTTTGAACAAAACAAGAAGAAACAACGTAACCGGCAACGTAACGCTGAACTACCAGCTTACCGATGAAATAAGTTTAATGGTGCGCGGCAACCTCGACTGGATGAACGATAAACG
>CBIHPC010000683.1:0-2052 GCA_966211305.1 uncultured Niastella sp. | reverse complement strand
GTAGGCGGTTTTTAGTTCTTCAGGCACCTCAAATGCTATGGATACGCACTCGGGCGTTTCTTTCCTGATATTAGCAATCGTTAGTTGATGAAAATGCGTAGCCAAAAGGGCAAATTTTTAGTGAAACTATACTTGTTTACGAAGGCCGTCAACCAGTATCTGTACCATATTGTCTTCCAGTACTTCGCCGGCGATCTTCTTTTTACTGCGATGCCATGATTCAATGCCGCTAACCGCGTGCAACATGATCAATACGGCTGTTGGCGCATCGATGGGTTTAATTTCTCCTTTGCGAATACCATCTTCGATAACGGAGGCAATGCGTTGGCGATAGGCCCTGCGCTGCGTTTGCATATTCGATAAGTAAGGATCGGTAAGGTGCTTCCACTCGCGGTCGCTAACGTATACCTCTTCATAATTATCGAGCATTTGCCGGATGTGGAACCGGAGAATGGCCTGGATCTTTTCAATGGCCGTTTTATCGGGCGTGGCATCCACCTCCTCAATATGCGACATGAAATTATTGGCCGTTTTAAAACAGATCTCCTGCAAGATCTCGGCTTTCGAACTGATGTGGTTGTACAGGCTGGCTGCTTCCACCCCTACATGTTCGGCCAGATCGCGCATAGAAGTAGCGCTAAAGCCTTTTTCGCGGAACAGCTTGGCTGCCTTGGCGATGATTACATCTTTCCGTGTACCGTTTCTGTTTCTTTTAATTTTAGCCATAATAATGGGGGTCAAAGATAATAAAATGCTAACAATTGTTAGCGGGTTATATTAGAATACGGGTAAAAAAATAAAATTAGTATACTAACAATAAAACGGCAATAACACTAAGTGGGCAGTAATACCGAAACCAGGTCATAATCAGGCCGCTGAATAAACAGCGGGCAGGTAATCAATGTAGTTTTTGCAGAATGGCGGCAAGTTAATAAATAGTATGGCAAAACTGCTTTGTAGTTTCAGCACATAAGAAATTTCGCGTAGGTTTGCACGCCGCTTCAGCCCCGTTCCCACCGGGATACAGGGGTATTCCGAAGCTTTCATCCGATTTCTTCATTAAAATTAAATAGTACCCGGGGCCGCCTGTTATGGCTGCACTAAATGGGTTAAAAATTTGCTTATGTCTTTGATCGTTGTGGGCACTATGGCCTTTGATGCAATTGAAACGCCTTTTGCCAAAACCGACCGCGTAATAGGAGGATCTGCCACTTATGTAGCTTATGCGGCCAGCAATTTCGTTCAGCCTGTTCAGCAGATCTCGATCGTTGGCTTCGATTTTCCCAAAGAGGAAATGAAAGAGCTGGAAGGAAGAGGCGTTCAGCTGGATGGCGTTAAAATAGTGCCTGATAAGAAATCATTTTTCTGGAGTGGTAAGTACCACCTGGATATGAACAGCCGCGATACGCTGATCACCGATCTGAACGTTTTGCTCGATTTTGATCCGGTTGTGCCTGAATCATACCAGGCCGCAGAATTCCTGATGCTGGGCAACCTCGACCCGAAGATCCAGCTGAGCGTGATAAAACAAATGAAGGTGCGGCCTAAACTGATCGTAATGGACACCATGAATTTCTGGATGGAAGCAGCTATGCCTGGCCTAGAGGAAGTGCTGAAAGAGGTGGATGTGCTGATGCTGAACGACAGCGAGGCCCGTCAGCTGAGCGCCCAGTTCTCGCTGGTAAAAGCGGCTAAAGAGATCATGAAAATGGGTCCCAAATACCTGATCATTAAGAAAGGGGAGCATGGCGCCCTGTTGTTCCATGGCGACCAGGTGTTCTTTGCACCTGCATTGCCACTGGAAGATGTGTTTGACCCAACCGGCGCCGGAGATACTTTTGCCGGTGGCTTTATGGGACATATCGCCCGTACAAAAGATATTTCATTCGATAATATGAAAACCGGTATTATCGTGGGTTCTGCCATGGCTTCTTTCTGTGTTGAGAAATTTGGTCCCCAACGCCTGAAAGAGATCAGCAGGGTCGATATCGATACCCGCATTCAACAGTTCGTTGACCTGGTGAATTTTGATATAGAGCTGGTTTGAAGGTC
>CBIHPC010000682.1:0-2063 GCA_966211305.1 uncultured Niastella sp. | reverse complement strand
GCAGATCACATTCTCCAAAAAGGATGCAACCATTAATGATATACGCAAAGTTCTGGAAAAACAGGCCGGTTACACCATCTTCAACACCAACTCTATCTCATCGCAACTAAAGCCCGTTACTATTCGCATTACCAACGGAACGGTTGAACAATTGCTTGACGAATATTTCAAATACCAGACCTGCACCTACACAATAATTGATAAAGCCATAACAATAATTCCCCGCGGGAAAAACCAATCGGCTGAAAGCAGGCTGGCAAATATCAAAGGCAAGATCACCAACGAGGATGGTGAACCTGTTCCGGGCGCAACCATAACCATAAAAGGCAGTAATCAACAAACCAGTACCAACGAAAATGGAGAGTTTAAACTGACCGGCGTTAATGAAATTGAACTGAACATAATTGTTACCAGTATAAATTACGAAAGCGAGGAAGTTAGCTGGCAGGGCGAACCGGAATTAAGCGTTCAACTGAAACAGCGTATCAGTGAACTGAGTAAAGTGCAGGTGATTTCAACCGGTTACCAGCGCATATCGAAAGATAAAGCACCCGGCTCTTTCGTGAAGATAGATAATGAGCTGCTGAACCGCCGGGTTTCAACCAATATCATCGACCGGCTGGAGGGTATTACCAGCGGGCTGCTCTTTAATAAGAATGTAAACCCGGTTACCAACCAGTCGAACCTCTCCATAAGGGGCCGCACTACCATTTTCGCCAATGCCAATCCATTGATCGTAGTTGACAGATTCCCTTATACCGGCGATATCAGTAATATCAACCCCAACGATGTCGAAAGCATAACAGTTCTTAAAGATGCGGATGCTGCTTCCATTTGGGGTGCATATGCCGGCAATGGCGTAATTGTCATTACCACTAAAAAGGGCAAGTACAACCAACCGCTAAAGCTTTCTATAAACAGCAATGTAACGATAGGGCAAAAACCCGATCTGTATTATTCTCCCATATTGAGCTCTTCTGATTATATTGATGTGGAAAGATTCTTATTTGACAGGGGTTTTTATGCTACAAAAGAAACAGACCCGAGGCACCTGGTACTATCACCCGCCGTGGAGATCATGATCAAAGAAAGGGATGGAGCGATCGATTCCGCTACTGCAGAAAAACAGTTAAATGAATTGAAGAACCAGGATAAACGAAAAGACCTGGAAAAATACTTCTATCGAAAAAGTGTATTTCAGCAATATGCGTTAAACGCCAGCGGTGGCGGAAATAATAACAATTATTACATTTCGCTTGGGTACGATAAAAACCTCGATAACCTGGAGCGCAACCAGTTTGATCGCATAACCCTTACCGCCAACAATTCGTTTTCCTGGCTGAAGAAAAAACTGGAATTAAATACCGGCATCATCTATACAGATTCGAGAACACGAAACAACAATAATGAATTGTCGAACATTATCTATCCCTACTCCGATCTGGTTGACGATTTTGGAAATGCATTGATAGTACCGCTCGATCTGAGACAACTATATAAGGATAGCATCAATAACAACATGTTGCTCGATTGGGATTACAGGCCATATAACGAACTTAAGTATAGCGACAACAGAACCAATACAACTGACTACCGCATAAATGCCGATGTCAAATACACCATCCTGAAAGGGCTCGATTTTGGCGTATATTATCAATACAATAAGGGATTTGTAGAACGGGAAGATTATAAAAGCCAGCAAACCTATTACACCCGTAACTATATTAATCAGTTTACCGATACAAATACCCGGCAGTTGATCAGGCGGGTTCCTTTAGGTGGCATTTTTGATCAGGGCGCCATTCAGTATGAAGGGCATAATACGCGTACTCAGCTCAATTATGACCACAGCTGGTACAATCACAAACAAACCAAACACCACCAGATCACTGCTTTGGCGGGTGCAGAAGTACGGGGTATCAAAACATTTTATGAAACGTTTCGGTCATACGGGTATAATAAGGATATGGCATCATCAACTACCGTCAATTACGACAGTGCATTTCCACTTTATTATGCGCCTTTCATTTCCAGAAAAATAGAATTCAAAAACCTGAACAGAA
>CBIHPC010000681.1:0-2073 GCA_966211305.1 uncultured Niastella sp. | reverse complement strand
ATGGGACTGTCCTGATGCGTCCTGCGCCGTGAATCGTGAATCGTGAATCGTGAATGGCCTCGCGATTATTCAGATTTTATTACAACCTTGCCCCGCCAAAAATTCCAGCCGCTTGCCCCCGCCTTCGCCTGCGCTACGGACGAGTAAGGATGCCGACCTGGTCGCCGAAGCCCTGACGTAGGCGAATTGCCGATTGCCGATTATTACCTACTACGCAGCTTTTTTAATTCTTTCTTTGTAATAGTAACAACCGTACCATGCCTGATCCCCTTTGGCATTTCGAGTTTTTCAGATACGTCTGTCCAGTTAACCAGGTCGGTAGAGGTAATGGCCCCGTACTGGTGCTGGGTGTACTTATCGAAATATACGATCCACTGACTGCCCTGTTTTAAAACGGTTGGCCCTTCGG
This sequence comes from uncultured Niastella sp., assembly GCA_966211305.1. Lineage (GTDB taxonomy): Bacteria > Bacteroidota > Bacteroidia > Chitinophagales > Chitinophagaceae > Niastella. Next base: position 1,664 of record CBIHPC010000681.1, on the reverse strand, counting down.
CCCAATAGTTACCGGTAATAGGCGCAGAGGGCGCAGAATAACCGCTCGTAAAGTTTTTGCTAGTTGCAATGCGGAGGTTCTTTTGCGGTGGATAGCGGGTTTCATCCTTCAGGAACATCACAAAATCCTTTCCGTTCTTCTGAATGGTGGCATCGATCACATTAAAACCCTGATCGTATAAAATAGCGGCCTTGCTGAATGTTTTAAAATCTTTGGTGGTTACATAGTACATGCGGTGGTTGTACTTTTCATCGCCTGCGGAATCGCCTTTGGGAAAGCGGCCGGGAATAGTGGTAGCCCAATAGATCATATATTGTTTTGTGCCGGCGTCATAAAAGATCTCCGGCGCCCAGCAATTAAGGGATGCGGGCTCATGTTCCATTACAGGTATAGCCTGTTGTTCGCTCCAGTTGATGAGGTCTTTTGAAGAAGCATAACCAATGGTGCGCTCGTTCCAGCTTACCGTCCATACCATATGAAACCGGCCATCGGCTCCGCGAATGATACAGGGGTCGCGCATCAGCTTGTCTTTACCGGCTGTAGGCGTTAAAAAAGAACTGTCTTTTTTCAATGCCTGCCATTTAAAGCCATCGGTGCTGTAAGCCAGGTGCAGGCCATCTTCACCATTGCCTTTAAAGTAAGAAAAGAGGTAAACAGGTTTGTTCTTTTGAGCTACGGCGATCGAGATGTGGGCCAGGAGGAGAAGTAACCAACTTGCTGCTTTCATTATGGAACATCGTTTAAAGCGGCAATATAAGACAATTGAGGAATATCAAGTGTCAATTGAACGCTAAACCGATTTGTAGTTACCGATTACAAATTACCGGGTTCCCGTTTCGGGAAAGCCAGATCTAAGTTTTAAGTTTTAAGTTCCTGGCTTTCGGCCCTGCCAATTGCTCATTGCCTATTGCAGATTACAGATTACATATTGCTCCCGCCTTGCGTCAACGCTGAAGCTATGGCGGCACGCGGTCACTTACGCTTCCGGCGGGCTGGCATTGCCAATTGCCAATTGGTTACCAGCCAGGCTTTCGTTGAACAAATGCACCTTTGCAACGATGCCGGTAACCAGATTTTTAATACCGGTAATGGCTAAGATCAACAGGAAGCTGAGAACGAACATAGCGCCTGCCAGCTGAAACGGGTTTATTTCGTTCCAGGCTGGCAGCCCATTACCAACAGGCCACCCGGGTGCGGCAATGCCGCGTAATTTAAATTCAATAAATGCCCCGGTAACCAGTAAGGTATTGAGGAATGACGCTACTGCAAAATAAGGCCAGTTTTTTTTCATGGGAAGGTTGTGTGACAGGTTTTATAATAATGGTTAATTAAGGTTTACATGTTGATGTCGTCGTAATATACCAGGAACCACTTGCCATCTTTGAGTTTGAAGCGGCGCTCTACTTTAAAACCGCTTTGATCGATCCAGAACTTTTCGGTGACCATAGAATCGGTCATCGTAAGACTGTGTTTACATTCTGATGTATCGGGATCGAGCGCTACGGGTGTCTTTAAAAATTCCCAGTTCTTTTTTGACCAGCGGGTGTTTTCGAGATCGTTCACACATTGTCCATCTATGGGGAAGGGTATTCTTGAAAGCTGAAAGCCTGAGTCGGAATGAAATTGGGTATTGAAGCTGTCGAATGATTCTGCACCGGGGATAT
>CBIHPC010000680.1:0-2085 GCA_966211305.1 uncultured Niastella sp. | reverse complement strand
CTGGTGACCAGCGACACATAGAGATCATGGATACCACGCTCCGCGATGGCGAACAAACCAGCGGAGTGTCGTTCTCCCCCACCGAAAAACTGACGATTGCCCAACTGCTTTTGACCGAAGTAAAGGTAGACCGTATCGAAATTGCTTCTGCCCGGGTAAGCGAAGGTGAGTTTGAAGCTGTAAAAGCAATTACAAAATGGGCAAAAGCCAATGGTTTTCTGAACCAGGTTGAAGTGCTCACCTTTGTAGATGGCGATGTATCCATACAATGGATGCAGCAGGCCGGCGCCAAGGTGATGAACCTGCTCACCAAAGGCTCACTGAATCACCTCACCCACCAGTTAAAGAAAAAACCCGAACAGCATTTTGCCGAAATAGCCGATGTAATAAAACTGGCCAGAAAAAAAGGAATTGAGGTAAATGTATACCTCGAAGACTGGAGCAACGGGATGCGCCATTCAAAAGAGTATGTATTCCAATACCTCGATTTCATTCAAAAGATGCCGGTTAAACGCGTTATGTTACCCGATACGCTTGGCATTCTTACGCCCTCGGAAGTAACAGAATACATTTCCGCTATTGTACAACGCTATCCCGGGCTGCATTTCGATTTTCATGCACATAATGATTATGACCTTGGCACTGCCAACGTGCTGGAAGGGGTAAAGGCCGGGGCCCATGGCATACACTTAACCATCAATGGTATGGGCGAAAGAGCAGGCAACGCCCCCCTAGCCAGCGCTATTGCCGTAATGAACGATTTCCTGCCTGAGGTAAAGACCTCCGTTGTTGAGGCTTCTTTATACCGCGTATCGAAGCTGGTTGAAACCTTTTCAGGTTTCCGCATTCCGGTTAACAAACCGGTTGTGGGTGAGAACGTATTCACCCAAACCGCCGGCATTCATGCCGATGGCGATAAAAAGAACAAGCTCTATTTCAGCGACCTGATGCCCGAGCGTTTTGGCCGTACACGGCGATACGCCCTGGGCAAAACCAGCGGCAAGGCGAATATTGAAAACAACCTGGCGCAACTGGGTATTCAACTAAGCGAACCCGATCTGAAAAAAGTTACCCAGCGCATCATCGAGCTGGGCGATAGAAAGGAAGTGGTTACACAGGCCGATCTGCCATACATTATTTCCGATGTGATCGACAGCAGGAATATTGCAGAAAAAGTGCGCATCGAGAATTACGTGCTTACGCATTCAAAAAACCTGCGTCCATCGGTAACTGTTGAAATATCCATCAACGGGGAATTATATGAAGAGCATTCGCAGGGCGACGGACAATACGATGCCTTTGTAAATGCGCTGAAGAAGGTGTATAAACGAATGAAAAAAGAGCTTCCGATATTGACTGATTACGCGGTGCGTATACCACCCGGTGGTAAAAGCGACGCCCTTTGCGAAACAGTGATCACCTGGAGCTACAATGGCAAAGAGTTCAAAACCCGCGGTCTCGACAGCGACCAAACGGTATCGGCGATAAAGGCCACGCAAAAGATGTTGAATCTGATATAAAGGCAACGAGGCAACAAGGGGAAATACAGATGATGCGAGTGCATTATTCAATTAATAACACTTGCAACAATGTCAACCATTCAATCGTTCCGAGACCTGATAGCTTGGCAAAGGTCAATGAAGCTGGTCACTGACATTTATATAGCTACCAGATCTTTTCCATCTGAAGAATTGTATGCTTTAACAAGTCAATTACGCCGTTGTGCCATATCTATCCCCAGTAACATTGCTGAGGGCTATGGCAGAAAATCAACATTAGATTATAAACGTTTTCTGCAAATAGCAGTTGGTTCAATATTTGAATTGCAGACTCAGATAGAAATAGCCTGTAACCTGAAATATATTTCATCAGAGATGTTCGGTAATCTAAGCAATGCTGCAAAAGAAATTGAACTAATGCTTTTATCTTTGATAAACAAATTGATTAACAAATGGGCTAAAGATTGTGAGGACTGGCTTCGTACTACTCGTTGCCTTGTTGCCTCGTTGCCTTTATGCCTAAAAACAAACACATGGCAAGCAAGCACATACTCATCGTTCCCGGCGACGGCATTGGCCAGGAAGT
>CBIHPC010000679.1:0-2094 GCA_966211305.1 uncultured Niastella sp. | reverse complement strand
AAATACCGCTCATTGAAATAGTTGTATAATTTATGGTTCCTGGTTAGTTCAACCAGGGACCATAAATTTCGATACTGATCGAAACAGGCATAGGTGCGTCCTGTATCGGAACAGATAATAACTCAGTTTTATTATTTTTTAACAAGACCAGATGATTTGGGGAAGAGGCCTGATAAAAGATTGAAGTTGGCACAGTTGTAACCCAAGCTAAAATAACTTAATAAATTGCCCCTTCCATATGCAATAGAATTCATAATTTTCTGTTAGTTGCACAATAAAGAAAAGCATTCTCATATGAAAAAAGTAGTTTCTGCAATCGTGTTGTTTGGTTGTTTAATGCATGCTGCCTGGGCGCAAACCGCTGTAAAAAGCGATCGCGATAAACGCATGGAGTGGTGGCGCGAGGCCCGCTTCGGCCTGTTCATTCACTGGGGCGTTTATTCTGTGCCCGCCGGTTACTATAATGGCCAGCCCATTAAACGCATCGGCGAATGGATCATGAACCGCGGTAAAATTCCCGTGGCCGAATACAAGCAGTTTGCTGCACAATTCAACCCCGTTAAGTATGATGCCGATGCCTGGGTAAAACTGGCCAAAGACGCCGGTATGAAATATATCGTCATCACCGCCAAACATCATGACGGCTTTGCCCTTTTCAAATCGAACGCCAGCAAATGGAATATGGTTGACGCCACCCCTTACGGCAAAGACCTGCTGAAGCCACTGGCCGACGCCTGCCGTAAACACGGAATGAAACTCGGCTTCTATTATTCCCATGCCCAGGACTGGTGTAACCCCGGCGGCGCCGCTGCCCGCAAAGTTGCCAGCGAAGGTTGGGCCAACCCCGATTCCGCTACCATCGATGCTTATACGGCGGCTAATAGCGGCCATTGGGACCCGGCACAAACAACAAAAACAATGGCCCAGTATATTGATGAAGTGGCTGTGCCACAGGTAAAGGAATTGCTTTCCAACTACGGCGATGTAGCCGTACTGTGGTGGGATACACCTACCGGTATGACCGATGAATTTGCAGAAAAACTAAATGCCGTTCTGGCCCTGCAACCGAATATAATTACCAACGACCGCCTGAAGCGGCCGAACTTCCCCGGCGATTACAAAACGCCTGAGCAAAGAATTCCAAAAGAAAGCGAACTCGATGGCAAAGACTGGGAAACCTGCATGACCATGAACCATACCTGGGGTTATAAGAAAGACGATCACGAATGGAAGAGCGCAGAAGTAATGGTAAGAAACCTGCTCGACATTACTTCCAAAGGCGGCAACTACCTGCTGAATGTTGGTCCCAAGGATGATGGCACCATTCCCGCCGAAAGCATTGCCCGCCTGCAACAGGTAGGAGCGTGGATGAAAGTGAACGGCGAAGCAGTGTATGGAACAAAGGCCAGTCCGCTCGCAGCTGTTTCATGGGGCAGAATAACAAAGAAAGAACAGAAGGGTAACACCATTTTATACCTGAGCGTTTTCAACTGGCCGGCCGGTAAAAAACTGATGGTGCCGGGTGTGCAGCAACCTGTTGTGTCGGCAACCCTGCTGGCAGGTGCAAAAAAACTGGCAGCCGCAAAAAACAGCGAAGGAATAGTTATCACCGTACCCGAAAAAGCGCCCGATAATATGGCTTCCGTAATAAAACTGGTGGTAAAAGGTACTGTTCCTGAAAAGCGTTTTACCGGCGCCGGTGCAAGCGGTTTGTAATAATTGAATGAAAGTATAAAATGTGCCACTCTGCCTGACGGGGTGGCACATTTGCTTATATTTACACCTGTCAAATATTTCTGCACATATGAAAAAAGCTTTTGTTTTATCCTCTTTGTTGGGTTTGTTTTCTTTTCTATCCATAAACGCCCGGGAAGTTGTTGATGCCGCTGGTGTTGTTGATACCACCGTCCTTGCTGATACTTCCGTTTCCGCATCACAGGTGACCAAATGGTATAGGAAAAAAGAATGGCTGAATGGGGTTGCGCTTAAACCGCATAAATCGATCAATCAACTGGAATTATACCGGCAGTATAACGCCAATAAAACATATTGGGACAAAGCCTTTGCATTTCTGAAAGAACATGATCTGAAAAC
>CBIHPC010000678.1:0-2115 GCA_966211305.1 uncultured Niastella sp. | reverse complement strand
ATCGTATAATGATGCTCGATCCTTTCAATAATGATCTGTGCAGCATCACGGACCTTTTGAAGATCCTTCAGGGATAAATGAATCTGATACATGGAAAAGGTTTAATTGTGCTTGAAATTTTTTCACGGGAGCGGATCACATAAAAGGAAATACGTTAAACTTCCTTTAGTGAAATTTAGCGATTCTGGTATTCCAACCATTATGAAATCGGAAATATATTTTGTCATGTGATCAGTGACAGCTATTCGAAAATTGAGCGCATTAGGAAGTGGTTATTGCATATTCCTATTGAGAATTAATGAGATGGTGGAGTAATTTCAATGTTTTTTTCATTGTTTGCTATGCGCAAAGTATGTACCTTTATTCCACTTCGAAATATTTTTTTTCACTGTTAACGCCTTTCTGAATAGCTGTTCCCGGTAGTATGGTGCATCCGGTTCCCTGATGACTCATTTGGTAATTCTTTTATTTACTGCTGCTGCAGCACCACAAAGTATAGCTGTAACGGTTATTAACACTCAAATGATGGTCAGCGCAACACAATCTAAAAATGTAGTAAAGATGGGTATTGACATACGGCCTGTTGTAATTCCCGATGATTTGCAGGGTTTGCAGCAGTGTACAGGAATGGATGCCGGGTCCCTAGTCGCTTTTCATGAGAACATTGCAAATGGAAGTTTCATGCAGCCGATGCTGGTATGCGATGGTGAGCAGCTGCTGTTCGAGGTTGATATCTGCCAGGCCATTTTTGACGATCCCGGCACCTGCGATCCATTGGGAACGGATGATTATACGCTCCGCTTCCAGTTTTCCCCGCATGCGCCCATGAACGTTATACACGAGGGATTATATAACTGTATGGAGTATGTGTTCCTTCAAAAAAAGGCCAGCCGTATTCTGATAGTGGTTCAATCAGGCAATAAAATTCTTCTCGATTGGGTGAAGGAGGCCCATTTTGCATTGACCACAGGCCTGGCGCCCGATCCGCAGCATCCGCTGTATATTTTTACAAAACACACTAAGTAGTTCCTGCTGTCTTTAAATTCTTCGTAAGGCTCAGGAATAGTAAGAGGAATAAAAGGAGGTACTCGCCAATGGTATGCTCCATTTTAATTACATCGGTATTGATAATATTCAGCAACAGCGCGAAGAGCAAACCGCCATACAGCCATTTATAAGGTGGTTTGTAAACAGCCGCAGCCAGCAAAACCGGGAAAAGCCATTGCATGGTGTAATACTGGTGCCTATAGATAGGCGACGACAGATCGCTGATCATATACAAACAGAATGCGAAGATGGCTACATTGGGTAATTCAACGGTGCCATATTTTTTTCGGGATAAATAATAGAATGCAAATAATATAATGATCGCACAACCCATAAAGAGGTTCATCATACTGACGGGCATTTGCCGTTTCAATACCAGCGCGTATAAATTAAAGATGTTGCCATGCTCCGAATGCCGGGTGAAAAGCGCTGATTCCGTTGTCTTTTTAACTTCATCGCCATTCCATCCTTCGTATTCCTTTAGTTTTACTTTGTAAAAGCCGGTGGTATCTATCGTCACAAAACCCTGGTGCAGTTTGATAGATTCCTTTACCGCACCCGGGAATTGTTTCCATAATGCCCTGTTGTTTGAAGATGAAAAATAGATGGCCGATAGCAGCAGGATGGATGCAGAAAACCAGATCAGGTATTGCCGGCTATAGGTACCAATTAAGAACAGGAAGGGCAGAAAGAATACTGCCGCGTTGGGCCTTACCAATACCAGTGACAGGGAGGCGAGGCCGGCAACGATCGCCGCCACCCGGCTTTGCTTCCGCGTAAAGCAATAGTATATTACCATTGCGAGGAACGGTATAAGAACATACGTTTGTCCCATAGCGATATGCACTTTCCAGGCTTCGGTGCATATAAAAAGCGCAAAGGCAATGCAAACGATAACTTTTTGCGTATTGTTTTTTGCAAGGCGGTAAGCCAGCAATCCTGTAATGAGTAAAAGCAGGTATTCTATAAACAGCCAGATACGCGAAATGGTGCGTTGGGGAAACTCGCAAAGCGGATAAAGCAGGGTATGTTGAAAAGGGGAAGAAGTGATATTGGAAACACCTTCAA
>CBIHPC010000677.1:0-2134 GCA_966211305.1 uncultured Niastella sp. | reverse complement strand
CCTGCGTATGATCGGTAAGGCTATGCGAATCGGGACCAACATTGATCGCTTTTATCCGGTTATCGATGCGAATAGTGATCACATGTTTGCCGGGTGTTAATGAAGCAGTAAGATTGTACACGTGCGGCGCCACCAGGCTGTTCTGCATACCCGCTTCTTTGCCATCTACCCAAACCATGGTTTCAGTATGGCATCTTTCAAGGAACAACTCAACCTGTTTGCCCGCAAAGCTGGCAGGAATGGTCACTTCTTTCTGATACCAGGCAGCGCCTACATAGTATTTATCGGGTGTAAGCCAGAAAGGAAATTTGAGATTGCCGGGCTGCCGGTATTTTTCCATGCGCGGATTGAAGAACCAACTGCTATCATAGATACTGCCTGTCCATTTTGTTTTAAGTGTTACCTCATCGCCTTTTCCATTGGTAAGCATGGAGCCGGGAAGTTTGATATTGTCTGACAGTTTTTTATTGAACCAGTTTTCCTGAATGCCGGCATCATTGCGGTCGATCTGAAACTTCCAGTCGCCAGCCAGGGAGAGGGATTGGGCATGAGAGTTGATGGTAAAGGCACAGCATAAGATCAGGGAAAGCAGCAGCGTGGGTCGCCAGCCGAAGGGTTGTTCACGCTCATTAACCTGGGTGAGCCGCTCCTTAAAGTGCGACCTGCCCATTGTATTTTTAATCATCCGCATTACTTCAAATATTTTTTAAGCTTGCATTTTTTGAGTGCTTTTATTCCCTTCACCACCATGTCGGCATTCAGGGAAGAACCGTTCCTGTTAGGATGGGTATGATCGCCGGGAAAGAAATGTTTTACCGAATCGGCGCCTAATACATCGTACCGGTCGGCAATAAGGTCGTTCAATGGAATAAAGAACGCATTACTCCCTTTAGCAACTTCTTCGGACCACTTGCCATAACTGTTATTGGCTCGCTCTGTTTTTCCGTTTTTATAAATATTACGGGGTACCGGTGAACATACAATGGCAGTAGCGCCTTTGGCCTTTGCGTCATTGATGTATTTACGCATATACCAACCGTATGTATGCACAACTTCATTCACTTTACGTATGGGGTTATAAATAGCGGCGCTATCTTCCCCTATGCCTCTTATCGTGCCCCGGGCGCGGGCCGTATCGTCGAGCGGGCCGCTGTCATTATGCCCAAACTGCATGATCACAAAATCGCCGGGTTTCAGCGTTTCCAGAATGCGGTCCCAACGGCCTTCTGTAATAAAGGTCCGGCTGCTTCTGCCGCCAATGGCATGGTTCTGCACAGCAATACGGGTGGTATCGAAACGGTCGGCCATAAAACTTCCCCAGCCCCACATTTTACCTTCGCCTTTTCCGCTGCCATTCTTTACCGTAGAATCACCAATGATATACAAAGTGGGCCGGTTTGCCTGCATCAGTATAAATGAAGATACAAGAATGAAGGAGCCGATCGCAATCAGTACGGGAAGCAACCTGCGCTTGTTGTTATGGATCATGTTTTTTATTTTTTGCATTGTCGTTTTTACGTGGTTCAATGATGCTGATCTGCGGCAAAGGCGGTTTGTTCATTCCTTCGCCCAGATAAAAACCCATGTGCGGTGGTTGGTTATAAGCCACATTCTGCCATGCAATACTTAGGCGGTATTGCGGGTCATGCATGAGGGTATAAAACTTATGTGTGGTTGGAATAGTAGTTGTAAAAATGCGCAGCTCCTGGTTATCGCGGGTGCGATAGATCAGTTCTTCGCGCCAGTCGCCAAGGATATCGGCAGACAAACAGGGATTTGATTTGCTGCCGTTGTTATGCACGCAGTTAAAATCCTTTGCATCCATGAGTTTGGTGGTAACGCTGTTTGCATAATCCCATTTACCTACAAAGGAACCATTCAGGATCTCGCTCAGCACATCGCCATCCCAGTAAATACCCATGTTACAGGCCGGCGTTTTTTCGGCTATTTTGTTTCCTTTACAATCGAACAGACCGGTTATACCGGCGCCGGCAACCCAGCATTCATAGCCTTTATAACGGGGATCGATGTCCAGTGCGCAGGCGCGGCCCGGGCCTTCGCCATCGTCACCTGCTGCAATGGATGGCTTTTTCCAGATCACTTCACCGGTTCTGGCATCGCGGAAATTAGCGCC
>CBIHPC010000676.1:0-2146 GCA_966211305.1 uncultured Niastella sp. | reverse complement strand
ATTACAATCAAGATAAGTGCTATATAAAGTAGATTAAAAATCATATGTTTAGTGGGGGTTCCGGCTCATATTTTTTTTCTACATTCAGTAAAATAATCCAGCATGCAGCCAAAACGATCAACCCGGTGGGTACTGCTACCTCTTTTGCTTATCCAGGCCTCAACTTTTGTACAGGGCCAGTCAAAAAAAGCGCCGGCATCCGCGGGCACGGCCATCGATCAAAAAGCCGCTGCCATTCTGCCCCGGGTTATTGAATGGCGCCGTTACCTGCACCAGCATCCCGAACTATCGAACCGCGAATACAAGACCGCTGAATACGTGGCGGCCCATTTGAAGCAACTCGGGCTCGAGGTGCAGACCGGCATTGCTAAAACCGGTATTGTAGCCATATTGCGGGGCGGGCAGCCGGGGCCTGTTGTGGCCTTACGCGCCGATATGGATGCTTTGCCGGTTAAGGAACGCGTTGACCTCCCCTTCAAATCAACGGTAAGGGCCGAATACATGGGCGATACCGTTCCTGTTATGCATGCCTGCGGGCACGATAGCCATGTAGCTATGCTGATGGGCGCCGCGGAAGTATTGTCGTCCATGAAAAAAGATGTACCCGGCACCGTAAAGTTCTTTTTTCAGCCGGCAGAGGAAGGTCCGCCCGGAACCGAAGAAGGCGGTGCGCCGCTGATGGTGAAAGAGGGTTGTATGGATAACCCCAAAGTAGATGCGGTATTCGGCTTTCATATTGAGTCGGACATAGAAGCAGGTAACTTCGAATATAAATCAGGCGCTTTTATGGCCTCTTCCGACTGGTTTACTATAAACATCAAAGGCAAACAAAGCCATGGGTCGCAACCCTGGAAAGGAATAGATCCTATTGTGGCAGGCACCGGGATCGTAAATGCATTGCAAACCATTGTAAGCCGGCAATCGGAGCTTACCAAAGCGCCGGTAGTTGTTACTGTAGGCAAATTCCATAGCGGTGTTCGTCCGAACATTATACCCGAAGAAGCCGTGCTGCAGGGAACCATTCGAACACTCGACAGTAAAATGCAGAAAGAAACGCATGAACGCATCCGCAAAATAGCCACCACCATTGCCGATGCCATGGGCGCCACCGCCGAAGTGACCATCGATACCAAAACGCTGGTAACATACAATGATCCGGCATTGGTAAAAATGATGGTGCCCACCCTCGAAAGAACTGCAGGGAAGGAAAATGTAAGGGAACGCGAATGGGTAACCGGTGCAGAAGACTTCAGTTATTATGGCGAGAAAGCACCTTCCTTCTTTATTTACTTTGGCGGTATGCCCAAAGGAACCGATAAATCAAAAGCGCCGCCGCATCATACTCCCGATTTCTATATCGACGACAGCCGCCTCGATGTAGGTGTGAAAGCGTTTTGTAATCTGGTGTTTGATTATGCCAGGAACGCAAAACGCTGAACGCTCAATGCTGAACGCGAAAACTCAACATACTGTTATAAACAAAATGCCGGATGCGTGAACATCCGGCATTTGTTTTATGCGTTTGGCGTTATGCGTTCTGCGTTAAGCCTTCTTCGCTTCCTTCGCCCAGGTATCCTTCAACGTCACCGTTCGGTTAAACACCATTTTCTCTTCAGAAGTATCTTTATCCAAACAGAAATATCCTTTGCGCAGGAACTGGCAACGATCGGCAAAGCGAATGTTCCTCAATGCCGGCTCGGCATAAGCCGTAGTGATCGTTTGCAGGGAATTGGGATTGATATAATCCTTGAAATCCCCTTCTTCACTGGAAGGATTTTCCACCTTGAACAACCGGTCGTACAGGCGCACTTCAACGCTGATGGACTGTGCAACGCTTACCCAATGCAATGTGCCCTTAACATGAATACCGGAGGTATCGGCATTGCTTTTACTTTCGGGTATATAGGTACAACGTAACTCGGTTATTTTGCCATTGCTGTCCTTCACCACTTCATCGCATTTGATGATGTAAGCGCTTTTCAGGCGTACCATTTGTCCCGGCGCCAGGCGGAAGAACTTCTTGGGCGGGTTCTCCATGAAATCCTCACGTTCTATATACAACTCGCGGCTGAAAGGTATTTCGCGGTGTGTGGTATTGGGGTCTTCGGGATTGTCTTCACTCTTCACTATTTCAAACGACCCATCG
>CBIHPC010000675.1:0-2148 GCA_966211305.1 uncultured Niastella sp. | reverse complement strand
TCTCCGGCCGAACGCAGTACAATTACTTTGGTATCGTCGTCATTGCCGGCGCCATGTATGGTTTGCGCCAGTTCTTCGAGCAGGCGGCCCGGCAGCGAATTACTTTGCGGATGAAAGAATTCAATGGTATTGACACCATTGTGATCTATATGTGAGGTTACATATCCTAACGACATAAAATTGGTTTTACAAACGCATAAAAAGAAAGATGGCTGATGAAAGCGGATCTTCTCTCTATAAAGTTATTAAATACTACTAAAACATGGCGGCCCTGTTGAGAGCAGGACCGCCATGTTCATATTATTGGTTTTTTTTGGCAACCATGGTAAGTATTGTTGCCACGGCAACCTGTTCACCTGTTTCATCAGTTACCTGAACAAGCCATTTCACAATGCCTTTGGCAATATCGTTCTCGTCTTTTTTCTCCTGTTCAACTTTTTCTTTACAGGTAAGTTGCACGCCGATGGTTGCACCGGCATATACCGGTTTTATAAAACGGCATTCTTCGAGCCCGTAATTCAGCATTACCGGTCCTTTTCTGGCATCTACAAACAAGCCGGCGGCGGCGCTTAAAATAAAATAGCCATGTGCAACAGGTTTTGTAAAGATGGTGCCTTCCAGGGAGGTATGATCGGTATGGGCATAAAAATGGTCCCAGCTCACATTGGCAAAGTTCACTATATCGGCTTCGGTAACGGTACGTTTATGCGTAATAACGGTATCGCCAATTTGCAGTTCTTCAAAATATTTTCTGAACGGATGTTTTTCATCTTCCCTTGTTTGTGCGCCCGGCTGGTATACGTTGGTTATGGCGGTGATGGCTGTAGGCGAACCCTGCAGGGCTACGCGTTGCATATAGTGATGAACACCGCGAACGCCGCCCATTTCTTCGCCACCGCCTGCCCGGCCCGGGCCGCCATGTATCAGCAGGGGTAACGGGGAGCCATGGCCGGTACTTTCTTTGGCGCATTCATTATTCAGTACCAGTATACGGCCGTGGTGCGTGGCTGCACCCAATACAAATTCGCGGGCATTGGCGTTGCTGGCGGTTACGATAGAACAAACCAGCGAGCCTTTGCCTTTCTTAGCGAGCGCAATGGATTCTTCTATGCTGTTGTAAGGCATAATGGTGCTAACGGGGCCAAATGCTTCAACGCTATGAACGGCATCGCTCCCGAACGGGTTTTCGTTCTTCAATAATAAAGGGCTCATAAAAGCGCCTTTTTTTGCGTCGGCATCAACTACCTGCACGCTATCGAGCGAACCATATACGATCTGTGAAGAAGCAAGCAGTTTTTGTACCTGGGCCAGCACTTCTTCGCGCTGGCTTTGTCCGGCCAGCGAACCCATGCGTACTTTTTCATTTTCAGGATTACCGATGGTGGTTTGACTAAGCGCTTTGCCCAGTGCCAGCCAAACGTCTTCCATTTTATTTTGCGGAACAAAGATGCGCCTGATGGCTGTACATTTTTGTCCGGCCTTGGTGGTCATTTCCCTGCGTACTTCTTTTATGAAGATATCCCATTCGGGCATGGAAGGGGTAACATCATCGCCCAGCACGATGCAGTTCAGCGAATCGGCTTCCATGGTAAAGGGAACGTTTTCGGCCATTATACGGGGGTGCGATTTCAATTGTAAACCGGTAGTTGCGGAACCGGTAAAGGTGACCACATCCTGTGCGGTTACATGATCGAGCAGGTTGCCGGCAGAACCACAGAGGAGCTGTAATGATCCTTCGGGTAAAATGCCGGAGGCAATGATCTCCTGTACTACCGCTTCGGTAAGGTACGAGGTTATAGTGGCCGGTTTTACAATAGCCGGAACACCCGCCAGCAGGTTCACCGCAATTTTTTCGAGCATCCCCCATACCGGGAAATTAAAGGCGTTGATATGTACGGCCACGCCTTCTTTGGGAACCAGGATGTGCTGGCCCATAAAAGTGCCGCCTTTGCCGAGGGGAATGGAGTCGCCGTCTGTGCAATAGGGTTCATTTGGAAATTTGCGGCGCAGTGAAGCATAGGAAAACAGGTTACCAATACCGCCTTCTATATCAACCCAGCTATCGGCTTTGGTGGCGCCGGTTTTATAACTGATGGAATAGAATTTGTCGAGATGGTTGCGCAGGTGTAAGGCAAGGGCCTTTAACAT
>CBIHPC010000674.1:0-2150 GCA_966211305.1 uncultured Niastella sp. | reverse complement strand
TCTACCAACGTTACTGGAAAACACTGTTCAGGGAAGCCATGAATGTGTTGCGTTCGCAAAAGGAATCGGAAGATTGCGTGCAGGAAGTGTTCGTTTCCTTATGGAAGCGAAGGGAATCACTTTCGGTAACCACATCGCTGGGGGCTTATTTACATACCGCCATAAGGTATAAGTGTATCGATATCATTGAACGGGATATGGTCCGCGGGGGATACCTCGAAGATTTTACCAGTTACATGACTGAGCAGCGCGCGCTGCCTTCCATTGAAGAAGAGTTGTATGCCCGCGACCTCGCCGCGAATATCGACCAGCTAATGGATAAAATGCCCAATAAAATGCGGGAGGTTTTCCGGTTGAGCCGGCAGGAGCATCTTTCGCACCGCGAAATTGCCGCCCGGTTACAGATCTCGGAGGAAACGGTAAAAAAGCAGATCTACCTCGCGCTTAAAGTTTTAAAGTCCCATCTCGGCGATGCCTCTCTCGCTATGCTCATTGCCGCCACCTTTATTTACAAATGATCTAAATGTTTCAGGGTCTTGGTTAAAACCTGAAGGGAAGATCTGCAGGTTGTATGCCTTTGATTTTCCGGCAGGTACCGCTTATTGTCGTTGTATGTATGAAGGCATCAAAAAGTTTTTTTTAAGAAATTGTAAATTCTTCTACCACCACCTTCTCTTTTTTCCGACATATTATTGAATACCTGCCATATTTAATTCAGCCTTAACCTTAAATGAATCATTGAAAATGGATGCTAACCAATTCAGCGATCTGTTGAAACGCTATCAGCTTGGAACCTGTACCGAAGAAGAAAAGGCATGGGTAAACGACTGGTATAGCAAACGGCGCAATAACATATACAATCCTTTGACAAACGAAGAAGAAGCGCTTGCCGGCGAAAGGATCTACAGCAACGTAATGACTGTGCTTACTTCGGAACCTCAGAAAAATGCAGTACCACTTTGGCGGCAACCCAGGGTTTGGTGGGTAGCTGCCGGTACTATATTATTCATGGCCACCACCTGGTATTTTTTAATGAACAACAGACAGGTGACCACGCAAACGGTAGAGGTACAAAAACCGGTTATTCAGGCCGCTGTGGTGCCCGGTGGAAATAAAGCGGTACTAACACTGGCCGATGGGTCAACGATCGTGCTCGATAGCGCAGCCAATGGCGCGCTTACCCGGCAGGGTGCAACCATGGTAATGAAGAAACAGGATGGTGAACTGGTATATAAAACTGAAGGTAAACAGGGCCAACAGGCTGTTGCCATGAACACCATCAGCACTCCCCGTGGCGGTCAGTACCAGGTGGTATTACCCGATGGCACCAAAGTATGGCTGAATGCAGTTACCGCATTGCGTTTTCCTGCGAGCTTCACCGGCAATGAACGGGTAGTTGAACTTACAGGCGAGGCTTATTTCGAGGTGGCGCATCAGTCATCATCAAATGGAAAAGGAAACCGGCCCTTTGTTGTAAATATTCTTACCGAAGCCGGTGAAAACCAGGTAGAAGTGTTGGGTACACACTTCAATATCAAGGCATATAATGATGAAGCTTCCATTAAAACAACGCTGCTGGAAGGCGCGGTAAAAATGAGCAGTACGAAAGGACATTATCTGATGAAGCCGGGGCAGCAGGCGCAAATTGATCGAAGCGGTAAAATGGTATTGGATGAAGATGCAGATGTAGATGAAGCCGTTGCCTGGAAAAATGGCCGCTTCCAGTTCACCAATGCCGGCGTTGAAACGGTTATGCGCGAAATAGGGCGGTGGTACGATGTGGAAATAGAATATGTGGGAAAAGTGCCGGCTGAGAAATTTGAAGGAGAAATACCCCGCAACAGCAATATATCCGAGGTATTTAAAATTCTGGAACTGAGCAATGTGCATTGCAAAATAGAAGGTAAAAAAATTAAAGTGCTGCCATAAGATAAAACGGGTACTACACCCCGGGAACATGAGTGTATGTAACTGCTAAAGATTGATTATTAACCAAAACTCAACCAAAACAAACACACGATGAAAACCTGACCCAACTGTTTATTGACTGCCTTACATAACAAAGCCGGAAGCGCTGGAACGCAACCGGCCTAAATGGGCAAACTCTGTAAAAGCGTCGAAACTGTTATTTGTTTACCCAATTTTAAAAG
>CBIHPC010000673.1:0-2175 GCA_966211305.1 uncultured Niastella sp. | reverse complement strand
ATTGCCGATTGCCGATTGCCGATTGCCGATTGCCGATTGCCGATTGCCGATTGCCCCTCAGCGTAGTCTAAAAATAAACCTTAACCCAAGAGGAAACGACGGAAGGAGCTGTTTTGGGTTATTGTTGATTATCCGCCAACCCCTATCGAACCGGCTGCCAGGTTCATTGTGCAGGCCTTCCACTTTATAATGAACGCCCAAGCCCGCAAATGCTTCAACATACAACCGCGGATTACCCGTAAAGTAATTCCTGATACCGAACATTATGCGCCCGCCTATCACCTGCTTTTTGTATTTGAAAAGTTTAAACTCTTCATAAGAAGCCACATTTGCCACCACATCCCTCTCGAGCCAGTCCCTGATCTGGTATGTTACATCTTTATAATGAAATTGCAGGTCAATAAAAAAGTCCTTGTACCTGTCGGGATATATCCTGAAGCCCGGCCGCAACAGAAAACCGGTGGTCACTTTATTGTTATCAAAATAAGCCGAGTATAATATAGCACCTGCATCGAACGTAGCTGCCCAGGTATCGTTGAACCTGTACTCTGCACCGGGGGTGACGTTTCCATCCCAGACGTCTATAAGACCCAGCGGGCTGAAGCGCAGGTACAACCTGCCCGTATCTTCTTTCAATGCACGCTTTACCCGTTGCTGCGCCTGGCCACCCGTTGCTGTCAGCAGGGCGAACAGGAAAATCATTCTGTATCGGTGCATTATCTGATTTTTGTAATAAGTGCAGGGTTCATGCATTCACTGATGTCGTACAGGGTGAGCCCATCCTGAACCTGGCAAATAAGGGTATTGTTATACGGTATCACATCGAGGTACCAGCCGTCGGTCAACGTTTTTCGAAGTGTGGGCTGATATGCCTTTTCTATATTGAATACATACAGGCCATTCCTGTCGCATACATACAGCGCGGTATCTGAATAGCCTAAACCATAAGGTTCATTGACGGGGTAGCTGCCTTTTTGTACCGGGTTGGAAATATTTTTAATATCGTAGGCAGCCAGGATGCTTTGTCTTCCCCCGCAAGGCCCATTGGTACGCAGTGTAGCGAAAGCAACCGTATCCTTTGCCACAACCGGATCGCAGCGGCGAAGCACTTCGGGTGAAATAGCTGTACTTAATTTCTCAGGGCTTTCAGGATCATTGATAGAAAAAATATGTACTTCACTGGTTGAGCCAATGAACAATTTGTCTTTGAAGGGATAAATGGTCTCGATCTCAAAACCAACCGGCACCGTATTTTTCAGCAGGGGGTTGGCAGCATCTGCAATACTGAAAACTTTCAGATTGACTTCATCGACGGTATATAAATAATTACCGCTAATGGCAAAGCGGGCAGTGGAACCGCCGGCGCCGTGGGTAGTTGCCGATGAATCTGCCTTATTGCATTGCGTGGCAGCGAATAATACACCCGATAATAGTATAAAAAGTAATGAATTCTTCATATTAGTTTTTTTTAACGACGGCAGTTAGCCGATTTATGATCCTGTAATTCCCAGCCAACCACAATCCCTTGTGAAGGGTCGGCACAAACAAAGCGCCCGTTCTGTGGGGGGTATTTCTGATTTACATAGGGGAAAGCATTCTCTACCCTTTTGGCCACTACAGGATGAAGCACATCCCTGATGTCAATTACAACCAGATCATTTACATTATTGGCATAAATGTAATTTCCGCGCACCGCAAACTCGGTATTGAATGGAATATTCAGGAATGCGATCTTTTGTGGATTGGAGCGGTCGGTATTGTCAATAATATGGATGCCTTTGTTCTGATCGTTCTGAAAGATATAATTGCCCCAGGCATAGATCTTTCCCGACTTTTCGGTTATCCGCACCCCGGAGATGGAGATGTTTTCCTTTTCGACCGGCTGCATATATACCGGCACCCAGGCATTAGACCCCTCAACCAGATTATCGTTGGGCGTGCAACCGGTCAGGCACACGGAGAGCCCTATGCCAGCAGCAATTAGTAATGGGAGTTTCATGAGTTTAATTTGAGCAGAATAGACACCTGGTAATTACAGCCCGTTGCAGTATTGGTGGTCGTTTAAGGATTTCTTAACTTTTTGAGGTATTATAGAAGCTTACTATTCCCGGGCTACTTCCTTTTCCTTATCTTAGCGCCCATTCTCAAGTACCACCTCCTCCGCAAAAACAAAGA
>CBIHPC010000672.1:0-2180 GCA_966211305.1 uncultured Niastella sp. | reverse complement strand
CGAATGCCGCCCGAAGCTTTTATCTGTATAGTAGACGGCAGGTGTTGCCGCATCAGTTGCACCGCTTCGATGGTAGCGCCTTTTTCGGCATATCCTGTTGAGGTTTTCAGGAAATCGACCCCAACTTTGGCATATATTTCACAACATTTAATTATTTCTTCCCCGGTAAGTATCCCGCTTTCAATGATCACTTTTACCAGCCTGTTCTGTGCATGTGCGGCTTCAACAATTCCTTCCATTTCCAGCTCAAGGTATTGCCAGGCCTTGCTCCGCAAGGCCACCAGGTTGATCACCACATCCAGTTCATCGGCCCCGTCCTGTATGGCCTGCTGCACTTCTGCCTGCTTGGCCCGCGCCACGGAATAGCCAAAAGGAAAACCGATCACGGTTGCGGTTTTTACCGCACTGCCCGCCAGTACCGACCGGGCATTCTTTACCAGCGGCGGCGGCACGCAAACCGCAAAAAAATTGTACTGAACAGCCTCCTCACATAGGTTTTTTAGCTCATGTATGGTGGTTGCAGGTTTTAGCAGGGTGTGATCGATATATCGCGCAATGTTCATGTAGTGTATTAACCGGTTAAGAAGTTTTTAACCCGCCTAAATTACTTCATTTAACTAAATTCGGCTTTTGTTCCCGGTAATAAAACTAAAACCAAAAGCACACATGAGAGCGTACTGTTTCTTTCCCCCAGGAAAGTTCCTGTTCCTGTTGGGACTGATATTTATGGTCAACACGGCTTCCATGTCGCAGGTAACCTTTCCTGTGAATGGTATAGCTGACCCCCAGGTAAAATGTTTTGCATTCACCAACGCCACCATTATTAAGGATGGTCAAACCACGGTTCCGAATGCTACGCTGGTCATTCGCGAAGGAAAAATTGTAAGTGTGGGTGCATCTGTAACCATTCCCAAAGATGCCGTGGTGATCGATTGCAGCGGCAAATTCATTTATCCTTCCTTCATCGATATTTACAGCGATTATGGCGTTCCGGTTCCGCTACGGCAGGGCGCGCCTTTCGATTTTCGCGCTCCTGCACAGCTTACCTCAAATATAAAAGGGGTGTTTGGCTGGAACCAGGCTATCAAAAGCGATATCGATGCCGCCAGACTGTTCCATGCGGATGACGCCAAAGCAAAACCACTGCGCGATCTCGGGTTCGGCGCAGTGTTAACGCATCAGAAAGACGGTATTGCCCGCGGCACCGGCGCCCTGGTAACACTGGCTACCGAAAAAGAAAATCTGGTAATGCTCAAGGATAAAGCATCGGCGCATTATTCGCTAAGCAAGGGCACATCAACCCAAAGCTACCCCTCGTCGATGATGGGTTCCGTTGCCCTGTTGCGCCAGACTTACCTCGATGCACAATGGTATAAAACCAACCCGGCTGCTGAAGGCGTGAACCTTACGTTGAAAGCGTGGAACGACATACAGTCATTACCACAGATCTTCGAAGCGAACGATAAATGGAATGACCTGCGCGCCGATCGCATCGGCGATGAATTCGGTGTTCAATATATCATCAAAGGCGGTGGTAACGAATACCAGCGCATAAAAGAAATTGCTGCTACCAAAGCAACTTTCATTTTGTCGTTGAACTATCCGCAAACAATGGATGTGGAAGACCCCAATGAAGCGCGTTTCGTATCGCTCAGCGATATGAAACACTGGGAACTGGCGCCAACTAACCTCGCAGCTTTTGAAAAAGCCAACATTCCTTTTTGTATAACCGCTACCGAATTAAAGGATACTAAATCATTTTTCGCCAACCTGCGCAAAGCCATCGACCATGGCCTCAGCGAAACCAAGGCACTGGAAGCGCTTACCAAAACGCCGGCCACAGCATTAGGCGTGTATGATAAAGTGGGAAGCCTCGATGCGGGTAAAATAGCCAGCTTCATTATCACAAACGGTGAAGTGTTCAAAGAGAAAACGGTGATCCTGCAGAACTGGATTCAGGGCAATAAATATGCAGTCAAAGATGAGAACTGGTCGCCCGTGGCAGGTCAGTATACTTTACAGGTAAGATCGGCCGGTGGCAATAACAGCTACACCCTCGATGTGAAAAGCATCTCCGATGCCAGCATTGTTGCAAAAGACACCATCAAAACAAAGTTCAGCTATGATGGCAAACTGGTAACTATCAGTTTTGCTACTGAGAAAAAGCTACCGCGCGAGCG
>CBIHPC010000671.1:0-2182 GCA_966211305.1 uncultured Niastella sp. | reverse complement strand
ATAAGAGCCGAAGGGTGGGGGTTTTTCGTACATTCATATAAGGTAGTAAAGTTTTGCCATTTAATCAATCCCGTATCAGGTCTTTATACCAAATACCGGTAATTTTGATACGGATCAACTATTACGTGCTACAATTCAATGACTTAAACCCATGGTAATCCGATTTTGCACGTTTAGCATCATATTGAAACATCCAGCTAACAATTCTGCTGCAGCGTGCGGGTTAACTTGTCGGGCCCATTCGTATTTCGTCGACCAAATCACTTCGTGCGGTGTTTTCTTTTTGTATACGTGCACCGCTTTCCAACATAGTATTAAAGCCTGTCAGCCACTTTATGTGGTAAACTACCTGATGAAACCCATCCGGTTCGATCATTTTCTGAAATCGGTTAACAAAGCCTTTCCGCTCAATGGTGCTGCAACGCCCTCGGAACCTGCAGTTGTGTCTGCCGCAATAGAAGAAAAGAAAAATGAAAGTTTCGATTATTTCCGTGCCGATCGTAAGATGGTGAACGTTATGCTCGATGATTTTGTATACCGGAAGCATGAAAGACTATATTAAGGTGAATACGGTACTGGGTGTTATCATCACCCAACAATCATCAGTTCGGCAGATGCCATGCTGCCCGAAAAGTTATTTATAAGAACCCACCGCTCGTTTGTCGTTTCCATCAACAAAATGCAGTCCTTCACCCATGAACTGGTTGAAGTGGATAAAACCTACATTCCCATCGGCAAGCTTTTCCGCAATGGCGTAATGAAATTGTTTTCACCTGCAGTAGGCAGCAGATAGATCAAATAACAAAGGACAACCAACGTATGCCGGTTGTCCCCTGTCTTCCCCGCCCGTTCGGGCAGGCCTTTGCTTATAATGAATTGTTTATTGTGTATTATTCAATGATCCTCAACCTGGCATAGTTAAGCATGATCTTCTTTTCGCCATTCAGTTCAAACTTTACGGTAGCAATGGGATTGTGCGCGCTTCCTTCCATTTTTACCACTTCGCCAAACCCGAATTTCTGATGCTCAACCCGCTGACCTACCTGTAAATTTGAAACATCGCTGGCCACAAAATCAGCTGAAGGCACATGCTCCACCGGTTTGTTTTGTGGCTTGGGCGATATGTAAGAAGGAGTAGTTGATGTGGGTGTAGATGCTTTTTTCGAAGGCGGCGGGCCATACCGTTTTTCTGCCTGGTTGGCCGACTGACCGCCACCCCAGCCGCCGCCATTCATTCTGTCGTAGGCGCTGCGGTTGCCAAAGCCCTGGTTACGCATACCGCCACCGGCAAAACTCCTGTCAACATATTGCTCAGGCAGTTCTTCCAGGAAACGGCTGGGCTCGTTCTGCACCAGGTTACCAAAGCGGTAACGGGTATTGGCATAAGAGATCCAGAGCCGCTCCTTGGCCCTTGTAATTACAACATAGAACAACCGGCGTTCTTCTTCCAGCTCTTCGCGGGAATTTATTGACAACGCATTCGGAAAAAGCATTTCCTCCAAACCCGCGGCAAACACACAGCCGAATTCAAGGCCTTTGGCAGCATGGATCGACATTAGTTTCACCGTATCGGCATTGGGGTCTTTTTCATCGGCATCTGTAAGCAGGGTGATCTGTTGCAGATAAGAGCCCAATCCCTTGTCATTCACTTCGCCTTCTTCGGTATCGGGACTTTCAGTCCATTCCTTGATACTGTTCAGCAACTCCTGTACGTTCTCGTACCGTTGAACGCCTTCCGTACTTTTATCGTTGAATAATTCCTTTACAAAATTTGTTTGCTTACCAACATGCACAGCCACATCATAGGCGTTCTTGCTTTGCAGCATGCTGGCGAAGCTTTTGATCATTACTACAAAATTTTCGATCGACTCGAGGGTGCCGGCTTTAAAACCAACCTCGCGTGCACGCTCCAGCACTTCCCACATCGAAATGTTGTTCTGATTGGCAACCAGAACAGTTTTATCGATTGTGGTTTTGCCAATGCCGCGCACAGGGTAGTTAATGATCCGTTTCAGCGCTTCCTCATCACGCGGATTGACGATCACCCGCAAATAGGCAACATAATCCTTGATCTCCTTGCGCGAGTAGAAGCTAAGACCGCCGAACATGGTATAAGGAATACCCATACGGCGCAGGCTTTCTTCAAATGCGCGGCTTTGCGCGTTGGTTCTGTATAAAATAG
>CBIHPC010000670.1:0-2187 GCA_966211305.1 uncultured Niastella sp. | reverse complement strand
TGGCCATTTTAGGGGTTACCATTGTACTTTTTTTTGTAGGCGTTTTCGGATGGTTGTTGTTAAACGCCAGCCGATATACCGAAGAACTAAAGGAAGATATCAAGATCCAGGTATACCTGCGCAGAAGCGCTACCCAGGCTGATGTGGACTCCCTGATGCAGTACATTAAATCGCGCCCTTACACACAAACCGTTGAGTACATTGACAAGGAGACCGCAAAAAAGCAATGGATGGAAAAAGGGGAAACCGATTTCCAGGAACTGCTGGAAGAGAACCCACTGCCTGCTTCCATTGATTTTAACCTGAAAAGCGCATTTGTACAAAAGGACACCATCGCCGCAATAAAAACCGACCTCGAAACCCGGCAAATGGTGATTGAAAGCGTGAAATACCCCGCTTTTGTGGTGGAAAAAATGGGTTCATCGGTACAGGCCGGACTGATCGTTTTTGCCGCACTCGCCGCCCTGTTCTGTGTTCTTTCTATTATACTTATTGATAATACCATCCGCCTCGCCATGTACAGCAACCGGTTCCTTATTAAGACCATGCAAATGGTGGGCGCTACCCGTGGGTTCATTGCCAAACCGCTGAATATGCGGGCGATATTGAATGGCGCCATTGCCGCTTTGATGGCCATCGGCCTGATTTATGGATTGATGTTGCTGTCGGAGTATTTTCTCCCCTACCTGCGCGACCTGCGGGATAACAGCAAAGTATTGATCCTTTTCGGCTTCCTTATTGTGCTGGGCATCAGCATTACGCTGTTCAGCACCTACCGCAGCGTGGTAAAATACCTGAAAATGAAACTCGACGAACTATATTAAAGCTGAACGCAAAACGCTGAACGCTGAAGGCCGGATTCCGAATGTGGAGCTGGCTGAAAATTTTCGGGAAGAACTTGTTTCGGAAGGCAGCGTTAAGCCTTAAGCGTTGAGCGTTGAGCATTAAAATTACCTATATTGCGCACCTAATAATTTGGCTTCAAATGAAGGAAACTAAAAAAACAACCACTCCTGCTCCCAGCCTGTTCACAAAAGATAATTATATGTGGATGATCGCAGGAATTATCCTGGTAGGTATTGGCATCATTTTAATGTCGGGTGGAAAAAGCGACGATCCCAATGTGTTCAGAGAGAATGAGGTGTACAGTTTTCGCCGCATTACCATTGCCCCGATAATGATCTTGCTGGGGCTGGGTATAGAGGTGTATGCCATCTTCAAAAAGCCGAAAGCAAGTTAAAAAATTAATAAGTTTATATATTTAATAAGGCGATGCTCGTTGAAAGTATCGCTTTATTTATTTTATAGATTAACTGTTCAACATAACACTAATGAGCACGCTTCACGCTATTATTATTGCCATCATTGAAGGTTTAACTGAATTTTTACCTATCTCGTCTACCGGCCACATGGCCATTGCATCTGCCATCATGGGTGTTCATGGCGATTTTTCGAAGTTGTTTGAGATCGTGATACAGCTTGGCGCCATTTTATCGGTAGTGGTATTGTACTGGCGCAAGTTCTTCGACTTTAAAAAGATCTCATTTTATATAAAACTCATCGTTGCGGTAATACCGTCACTGGCCTTTGGCGCGGCATTCAAAAGCCATATCGACGAAATGCTTGAAAAGCCCATGATCATTGCACTGATCATGCTGCTGGGCGGTGTTGTATTGCTGTTCGTTGATAAATGGTTTCAGAAACCGGCCACGGATAAAGAAGAAGACATCACCAATAAAAAAGCGTTTATTGTTGGCTGCTACCAGGTGCTTTCAGTATTGTTCCCCGGCTTAAGCAGAAGCGCCGCAACCATTATCGGCGGTATGCAACAGAAATTAAGCCGCAGGCTGGCAGCAGAATTCTCATTTTATCTGGCGGTGCCTACCATGCTGGCCGCTACCGTTAAAAGTTTGTGGGATATGTATCAGGAACAACCCGAAGTGCTGAATACCGAGAACATGAGCACCCTGCTGTTAGGTTGTGGTATTGCCTTTGTTGTTGCCATGCTGGCGATCAAATTCTTTATTGGCTTTTTGCAGAAATACGGTTTCAGGTTATTTGGCTGGTACAGAATAATTGTAGGCCTGGTGTTGCTGATCCTGTTTTATTTTAAGGTGATTGGTTGACAATGCCGTGAATCGTGAATCGTGAATCGTGAATCGTGAATCGTGAATCGTGAATCGTGAA
>CBIHPC010000669.1:0-2187 GCA_966211305.1 uncultured Niastella sp. | reverse complement strand
AAACCGTGCTGTCGCCAACCGCTGCGGTGGTAAATAATTATGAAACCAAACAGGGCAAAACCATTTGGGAGCTGGGGGCAGATTCCATTGCCATTTATCAGCAGGAACCGAATTTTCAAAGCAACCGTGATCCCCGGTTGACGGCATCGGTGTTGCTGCCCGGGCAAACCTATTCTTCCTATGTATTAAAACCATTCGATGCTTCACAAACCAATCTCGACCGGCTTGGGGCGCAAAATGCTACGGCTACCGGTTTTTGGGTGAACAAATACCTCGATCCCAGGGACCGTACGGGTACCCGTACACTCGATTATATGATCATCAGGTATGCGGAAATACTGCTCAACTATGTGGAGGCGCTGATAGAGCTCGATCAATGGAGCGATCCCGATGTGGTGAAGTACCTGAACGACATTCGCGCCCGCGCCACTATGCCGCCGGTTGATGTAACTGTTTATAATTCGCAGGCAAAACTGCGGGAGCTGGTGCGCCGTGAACGGCAGTCGGAACTGGCATTTGAAGGCGGCCGTTTTTTTGATATCCGCCGCTGGGGGATCCTTGACGCTGTTATGAACGGGCAGGTATACGGCGCAATTGACCCGGCCACCGGCCAGCCGGTAAAAGTGGAAGTGCGCAATTGCAATGCAGCCCGCGATTTCCGCTGGCCCGTTCCGCAACGGGAGATCCTGGCGAATCCCAGGATGGAGCAGAATGATTTGTATTAGTTAACGAGTTGACAAGTTGATACGGTTGATAAAGTTGATAAAGGAAAAAGCAGAAGTAAATGGAAGAAACAGAAAGTAAGGTGGTAAGAGTTTAATAGCGAGCCGATTCACAATTGCAACCCAATAAAATAAAATAAACATATAGAATAATGAACAGAAGAAGTCTCATTAAACAGCTCGGTTTAAGTATAGGCGCCACAGTTATAGGATCAGAAACGATGGCCCGCCTGGCGGATGGTACACTTGTTTATGAGGTGCCCAAAAATCCGTTGCACAAGAAAATTGACAAACCTGTTACCGCTATTACACTTGGGGCAGGTGGCCGGGGAAATGTGTATGGTGGTTTTGCTGCAAAGTATCCTAACCTGTTAAAGATCGTTGGCGTAGCGGAGCCTGTTCCATTACGCAATGACCGGTATACCACCAAACACCAGATTGCCGAAGCCAATCGTTTCGATACCTGGGAACGGGTGTTCGAACGCCCGAAATTCGCCGATGCCATTATAATCACCACGCCCGATAACCTGCATTATGCGCCCTGTATGAAAGCGCTTGAAATGGGGTATGATGTTTTGCTCGAAAAACCCATCGCCCCAACGGAAAAAGAATGCCGTAATATTCTGGCGCTGGCGACAAAAACAGGCCGCATCGTTGCCGTTTGCCATGTATTGCGGTATGCGCCGTACTTCGTAAAAATGCGGCAACTGATAGCAGACGGCGCCATTGGCGAAGTGATGAGCGTGCAGCACCTCGAGCCCATCGAACATATGCATATGGCGCATTCCTATGTACGGGGCAACTGGCATAACAGCAAACAAACAACGCCCATCATTCTTGCCAAATCATGCCACGACCTCGATATCATAAAATGGGTCATCAATAAACCGGCAAAACAGATCGTTGCCATGGGTGATCTGAAATGGTTCAAAAAAGAAAATGCCCCGGCCGGCAGCACCGCCCGTTGTACAGATGGCTGCGCCGTTGAACGCACCTGTCCGTATTCAGCCATCAGGTCGTACCACGATAAACGGCAACGGGTAGGGGTGCTCGATCTGCCCGATGATAAATCGCTACATGCTGAAGCGATCATGGAAAAACTGCGCACTACCAATTACGGACGGTGCGTATACCGTATGGAGAACGATCAGCCCGATCACTATATCACCAATATCAGGTTTGGCGATAATGTTACGGCCAGTTTCTCTATGGAAGCGTTTACATCCTATGGCGGACGCCGTACCCGCATCATGGGTTCCATGGGCGATATGGTGGGCGATATGACCGAACTGGTGGTCACCGATTTCAGAACGGGCAAAAAAAATAAAATGGTGCCTATTGCCGAAGATGTGGAAGGGTATAAGAACAATGGCCATGGCGGGGGCGACTGGCTGCTGGCGCATGATTTTGTACAGGCTGTTGCACAGCAAAATCCGAACCTGTTAACCTCTACCATCGGGGAATC
>CBIHPC010000668.1:0-2194 GCA_966211305.1 uncultured Niastella sp. | reverse complement strand
CTAATCAGAGCCATTACCATAAAGCCCCGATGTGTCTACACCGGGGCTTTTGAATTTTTACGAGCGTATAAGATACCAGTATAGATAGGTAAGGAATGTAAACCCCAGCGCCAAAATGACGATCCATTTCTTGGCATCGGATTGCAGAAATGCTTCCAGTTTATTGAACTTATACCTGCTGACTTTTTCTGTGATCAGCCATTCAATCTTTTGTATCCCTTTATCAAAAGCTTGCATTAAAGGTTTAATATCGGGCGGTTGTGTTGCAATTTTCTTATTTTCCTGCCTTTCCTGGAAAGCGCTTAGTTCAGATCTCAGGAGGTTAACGGTAGCAACCTGTTCCTGTATTTTATGATTCAGTGTCGCCAGTTCATCATGCATGCCTTTTACAACTAGTTGCAATAATTCCATATCGTTTTTATTCTGCTCCATAATGTTTTCTTTAATAGTTTATAATTGAATGTTATAACCCGGGCCGCTGTTTATGCTTTTTCTTCCTCTTCTTTTTCTTTTGCAGCAGCGGGGCCGGATCGAAAGCTGTTTCCGGCTTAAGCAGATCATACAGAAGCTGGCCACTATGCTTTTCTAATAAGGATGGCTCTTTTTCCTTTTCTATTTCCTTAGCTGGTGATTTTTGAATGGCACCAGCGGGTTGATTCGTGCTAGTGGCAGCCGTTTCCGTTTTTGTTAAAACCGCATCTTTTTGCTCCTGCTTTTGCGGGAGACTTTGAACCTGTTTCTGCCTGAGGATCTTCTCAATTGTCATTAAAGAATATCCCACTTCGCTGCCTTTTATTTTTACTTTTTTGTCATCAATGAAAGCAATACCGCGGCCTTTTAAAACCTGGTATCCCAGAAATTTCATTTTCTGTTCAAACTGGGCATAGTTTTGCACCTGCTGCAAACTGTTTTGAATATGTGTTTTTAGCTGGTTCATCCGGGCGTTTTGCCTCGGCAGTAAGCGTTCCTTTTCGGATTGAAAGGGGCGTGGATTCAACACCTGTTTCAGGTTGTATTTCAGTTCAAGTTTACGGCACAAATTTGCCATGCGTAAATAACTGTTACTATCGCTGGCCACCTTGCCATCGTAGCCCACCCGGTTGGCAACGATATGCAAATGTGGATGCTTTGTGTCCTTATGCATCACACATACATACTGATTTCTGTCAACCTTAAATTCTGCCGTTACCGCCTCCGCGATTTCAATTAGCTGATTTTTGGAAAGCGTTTCGCCGCCGGCCAGACTGATCGAAAGATGCAGCACCGGTTTTTGAACCCGGCTGTTTAACCTGCGCACTTCGTTAAATTGGGCGGCTAATTCCGCGGCATTTCCAAAGCACTGATTGTAACACAAAACTTCGGCCCGGTTAACATGTTGCAGTCCGTTATCATCAACGGGCTGCCGGCGCTGATCTGCAGACAAATTCTGTTTATCTTCCAGGCAATATTCAATGCAGCCTAAGAATGATTTTCCAACGATCACTTTGCCGATCATTTCAGATAGTTTTTAACGTCCTGCGCCAATTGTTTTACCTCGTTCGATTGAATGGCCAGCGTAGCCCTTTCATAGGCGCTTAATTCATCAAAACCGTTTCTTTTTTTAGCGATCTGATTCAGGTAGGCGGCAATGTGATTCAGCTCCCCCAGGCGCTTCAAAACTTCCGGTGGAAGCACTTTTTCACGAATGACAATTTTTCCGGTCAGCCCCATTTTCAACAGGTATTCAGACACCGTAAGCTGGGCGTTTTTGGCGCGTAGCTGAACCTGTTTTCGTTGCAGGAATGAACACCTCACGCTGACGCGACGGTCCTTTTTAATGGTTTGTTTCGGGCGTCCGCCCTTGTTTTTTGTAAATGATCCTTGCTTCATCAAAGTCATACGCACGCATTTTAATAGTTAATTATACCGGGGAATTTCAGAATCCCGCTGCAGGCGGGATGAGGAAACGGAAAGTTTTGGTCCGACCAAAACATAGCTAGCTACCCGAATCTCAAAAATGTCTTCCTGGTCTCAGGCTTTGCCTTTGGCTCTGCTGGTGATGTACCAGCCATTCATTCAGATCTTTCCGGTTCTTATAAAAATCACTTCGATCTATGTACTTATCCATGTTCCATTCCAACGCCTGCCGGGTATGTTTTATACCTGCAGCATCCCGGTCTAAGATCAAATGCACCTGTTTGTATTTTTCCATTAA
>CBIHPC010000667.1:0-2198 GCA_966211305.1 uncultured Niastella sp. | reverse complement strand
CGCAAACAACGCCTGTAGTAACGCTGAAGTATACGGAGATTTAAGTAAATAAAAGGGCGGGCTCTTAGCCAGCTGGCTGAGCGCCGGCCTTTTTTCTACAACGGTATATTCCCATGCTTCTTCTTCGGCAGGGCAGCCACTTTGTTCTCGAGCATGGCAAAGGCTTTTATAAGTTTGGTGCGTGTGTGTTTGGGTTCTATCACTTCATCAACAAATCCTCTTTCGGCAGCCAGGTAGGGCGTAGCAAATTTCTCTGCATACTCCGCTTCTTTTTCCGCCAGCTTTTTAGCCGGATCTGCCGCTTCGGAGATCTCCTTTTTAAAAATGATCTCACTGGCGCCCTTGGCGCCCATTACCGCAATTTCCGCCGTTGGCCAGGCAAAATTCATATCGGCCCCAATATGTTTTGAATTCATTACATCATATGCGCCGCCATATGCTTTTCGGGTGATCACGGTCACCCGCGGCACCGTTGCCTCGCTGAATGCATACAACAATTTGGCGCCATTGGTTATAATGCCATGCCACTCCTGGTCAGTGCCGGGTAAAAAACCAGGCACATCAACGAGCACCAGCAGTGGAATATTGAAACAATCGCAAAAGCGGGTGAAACGGGCCGCTTTTTTTGAACTATCGATATCCAATACCCCGGCGAGGCTTATGGGTTGATTGGCTACAATGCCTATGCTTCTGCCTGCCAGCCGCGCAAACCCGATCACTATATTGGTTGCATAATCGCCATGAATTTCAAAAAAGGATGCTTCGTCACAGATACCTGCAATTACCGACCGCATATCGTATGGCTGGTTATTGCTTTCGGGAATAATGGTTTCAAGCACCGGCCTGGTTTCATCGCCTAAAGCATAAGGCACTTTCGGTGTGGTATCTTCGCAGTTCTGCGGAATATAACTTAACAGTTTTTTTATTTCGGCAATGCATTCCACATCATTGGCCGCTGTTAAATGCGTTACACCCGATTTGGTTGAATGCGCGGAAGCCCCGCCTAATTCTTCTGGGCTTACTTCTTCATTGGTAACGGTTTTAACAACGTTGGGCCCGGTCACAAACATGTAACTCGTATTCTCCACCATCAATGTGAAATCGGTCATAGCCGGGGAGTAAACCGCCCCGCCGGCGCAAGGGCCCATAATGGCAGATATTTGTGGTATAACTCCGGAAGCCAGCACATTCCGGTAAAAGATATCGGCATATCCCCCCAGCGATCTCACGCCTTCCTGGATCCGTGCGCCGCCGGAATCGTTCAGTCCGATCATCGGTGCGCCGGTCTTCATGGCCAGGTCCATCACCTTGCATATTTTTTCTGCATGCGTTTCTGACAAGGCGCCGCCAAAAACAGTGAAATCCTGTGCAAACACATATGTCAACCGTCCGTTGATGGTGCCGTAACCTGTTATTACACCATCGCCATAAAATTGCTGACTGTCCATTCCAAAATCTTTGGTGCGATGTAAAACAAGCGCGCCGATCTCTTCAAAGGAACCGGGATCCATTAAAAGCGTAATGCGTTCCCGGGCGGTGAGTTTTCCTTTTTTATGTTGCGCGTCGTTCCTGTGCGCCCCGCCGCCCTGTTTTCCTTTTGCTATTTTTTGTTGTAATATCTCCGATTTCGTTTTTTTCATGCAGCGAATTTTTTGCTGAGCGAGCCTGATGAATGCTAATCATAAACTTGTGTCCCTGCGACTTCTATCAGGATCGACGGGTCCAGTTTGTGGGTAATGGTTCTGCCGCCTTCACTTCATTTTGTGTTTGCAACCAGTATTTTAATGCGATCATGCCTGCCAGTGCCGCCCTGTTTTTTTGCTGCGCCTGCAGTTTCTCCGCCGAATAATATTTTTGAACGAACTGGGTATCGAACCGCCCGGTTAAAAATGCATCGTGTTCCAGTACGAAATTGCCGAAAGGCAACGTGGTTTGCACACCTTCAATATGGTAACCGGCAATGGCTGTCTTCATTTTTTGAATGGCCTCTGTGCGGTTGTTGCCATGGGTAATGAGTTTGGCGATCATGGGATCGTAATACACGGGGATCGACATGCCCTCGGTGTAGCCATCATCAACCCGTACGCCATCGCCTATGGGTTTTTCGTACCTGGTCAATGTGCCGGTTGAAGGCAGAAAATCATTGAGCGGGTCTTCGGCATACACCCGTAACTCCAGCGCATGGCCGTTGATGGTAA
>CBIHPC010000666.1:0-2200 GCA_966211305.1 uncultured Niastella sp. | reverse complement strand
TAAAATAAAAATCCCCCGTTTTTATCGGGGGGACTTTTTATGCAGTAGGTTTCGGCTATTTTATAATTGAACAGAAATAAATAGACAGTAACCGGATTTGATCTTTTTCATAGATAATTGGTAAAGTGTACACGCAATATAATAAAATTGCCGACATACGCGTCATATAGCGTCATCTTTTATTTCTATATACTTATAATCACTTATTTTCGCCCCTATGTGGTCAGTTTGTAAAAAAGAATTCCGGCAGTTTTTCAGCAGTTTGACCGGCTACATTGCCATTGTCGTATTTCTTTTATTAAATGGTTTGTTCCTGTTTGTATTTCCCGATACCAATATCCTCGACTTCGGGTATGCCACCCTTGATAAATTCTTCGAGTTGGCCCCATGGATATTGTTATTGCTCATTCCTGCTATCACCATGCGCAGTTTTGCCGATGAGTTCAAAGGCGGCACCTTCGAAATATTACAAACCAAACCGCTAAGCCGCTGGCAACTGGTTTCTGGAAAATATTTTGGTTCCCTTGGCGTAGTGCTTATTGCATTGGTTCCCACCATTATATATCCCATCAGTATTAGTCAGCTCGCTGCAGCCGGCGGTGGTATCGATCTGGGCGGAACCATCGGTTCTTACATTGGCCTTATTTTTCTGGCCGCTGTATTTGTAGCCATAGGCATTGCCTGCAGCAGCTTAACCAATAATGCGGTGGTGGCATTTATTGCCGGCGCATTCTTTTGTTTTGTGTTGTACAGCGGCTTCAACGCCGTAAGCCGCATACCGGCGCTGCAATCGGGAGCCGATTATTATATAGAAATGCTGGGAATCGATTTTCATTACCGCAGTGTAAGCCGGGGTGTGGTTGATACCCGTGATCTTATTTATTTTCTCAGCATCATTTTATTCTTTCTGATTTTTACCAATCGCAATTTGTTGAAACGATAATCCGGAAAAACACCATGAACAAAATTCTGGCTTCTAAACTGTGGTGGCTGTTTTTGCTGATCGCACTGGTTGGTGTCAACTACCTGGCATCAGTAGTGCACACCCGCATTGACCTTACCCAGGAAAAAAGATATACCCTTTCATCTGCTACCAAAAAATTAATAAAAGGCCTGCACGATCCGGTATCCATTACCGTATTCCTTACCGGCGATATGCCGGCTGGTTTCAAAAAATTATCAAACAGCACCAAGGAAATGCTGCAGGAATTCAAAGAATTGGGCGGAAGCAATATCCAGTTCAATTTTGAAAAACCAGGCGAAGGCTTAAGCGATACCGCAAAAGAGAAATTTCAATTGCACCTCGATGAACTGGGGCTTAAACCTACCAACGTAAAAGTAAAAGCGAAGGCCGGCGAATCGCAGGAAGAAAGGCTGGTTTACCCCGGCGCCCTTATAAAATACGGCGATAGGGAAGTGGCGGTTGACCTGCTGCAGGGTCAGGACATGACCGGTGGTATACAATCGCTGAATAATGCGGAGGCTTTGCTGGAATATAAAATGGCCCGCAGCATTCAAAAGATAACTGCCGATACGGTACCGGCCATCGGTTACCTGGTTGGCAATGGCGAGTTGCTCACCCGTAATGCGATCGATCTTATTGACCGTACGCTTCGCCAGGAATACCGTTTTGGGTTTGTGCCTATCGACAGCGTACCGGTAATACCCACCGTTTTTGATGCGTTGGTGATCGTAAAACCAACTATTCCGTTCAGTACCCGGCAAAAGCTGAAAATTGACCAGTATATCATGCAGGGCGGAAAAGTGTTCTGGCTTATTGATAAACTGTATGCCGAAATGGACAGCCTGATGCGTTCGCACAGCGATTTTGTAGCGTACGACCGCAACCTCAACCTCGACGACCAGTTGTTCAAATACGGTGTCCGCATCAATGGCGATCTGCTGCAGGACCTTCAATGCGACAAGATTCCGCTGGTAGTAGGTAATTATGGCAACCAACCCCAGATGCAACTGGTGCCCTGGCCTTACTTTCCTACCTTATCATCCTATTCTGACCATCCGATTGCCAAAAACCTCGATCAGGTTTTGAGCATCTTCCCCAATTCAATAGATACGGTAAAAAATAATATAAAGAAAACGGTGTTGCTGGCCAGTTCAGAACGTTCGCGGATTATCAGTACCCCGGCGATCGTATCGCTCAACAGCATCAAGACCGAAGATGATATGAAAACCTTCAACC
>CBIHPC010000665.1:0-2202 GCA_966211305.1 uncultured Niastella sp. | reverse complement strand
TCAGTTCTTTCAGCATATCGCTGAAACGGCCGCGGTCTTCCGCGATATCCATATTATCGAAAGAAGTACCTATGATCTTAATTCCCTTTTTAGTCAGTCGCTCTGCGAGCTTCAGGGCTGTTTGTCCGCCCAGCTGCACGATCACCCCTTCCGGTTTCTCGTGTTCGATCAGTTCCCACAGGTGCTCCCAGAATACGGGTTCAAAATACAGTTTATCGGCCATGTCGAAGTCGGTTGACACCGTTTCGGGGTTACAGTTCACCATAATGGCCTCGTAACCGCATTCTTTCAGCGCCAGCAAACCGTGTACGCAGCAATAGTCGAACTCGATACCCTGACCAATACGATTGGGGCCGGAGCCCAGCACGATCACCTTTTTGCGGTTGCTTGCTTTGCTTTCGTTGTAGTTGCCCGATTCGAAGGTTGAGTAGAAGTAAGGAGTTTTAGCTTCGAACTCGGCGCTGCAGGTATCAACCATTTTGTAAACGCGCGTAATGCCTGCCGCTTTGCGTTTGGCGTATATTTCTTCATCGCTGCCATCCTGCATAATGCGGGAGATCTGCTCATCGCTAAAGCCGTTGAACTTGGCTTCTTTCAGTAATTCAATGGGCAGGGTGGCTGTTTTATATTTTGCGATCTCTTTTTCGATGTCTACGATCTTCATGATCTCATTGATGAACCAGCGATCGATACCGGTTGCTTTTGAGATGGTACCTACTGAAATGCCGTCCATCAACGCATCTTTAATTCTGAAGATGCGGTCCCATTTCGGGGTTTTGATATATTCGATCAGTTCTTCAGCGTGCATCTGGCTTTTGCCGTAGTAGCCCAACCCAACCGCATTGTTCTCGAGGCTCTGACAGGCTTTCTGAATGGCTTCGGTAAAGCTTCTGCCGATTGACATTACCTCGCCCACGCTTTTCATTTGCAAACCGAGGGTATCGTTGGCGCCTTTGAATTTATCGAAATTCCAGCGTGGCATTTTTACGATCACATAGTCCAGTGCAGGCTCAAAATAGGCCGAAGTGGTTTTGGTGATCTGGTTCTTCAGTTCATCGAGGTTATAGCCGATAGCGAGTTTGGCGGCTATTTTGGCGATCGGGTAACCGGTGGCTTTGGAGGCCAGTGCCGATGAGCGGCTTACCCGCGGATTTATCTCAACTGAAATTAATTCTTCCGTTGCGGGGTTCAATGCAAACTGTACGTTACATCCGCCCGCGAAGTTACCGAGGCTGCGCATCATGAGAATAGCCTGGTTACGCATGTCCTGGAATGCTGTATCGCTCAAGGTCATGGCCGGGGCAACGGTGATGGAATCGCCGGTATGCACCCCCATGGGATCGAGGTTCTCTACGGTACAAATAATGGCTACGTTGTCATTTTTGTCGCGCAGCAGCTCCAGCTCATATTCTTTCCAGCCTAAAACGGCTTTTTCAACCAGCACCTCATGAATAGGCGAAGCTTTCAATCCTCTGTCGAGCGCGGCTTCCAGTTCAGATTTGTCGTGCACAAAACCGCCACCGGTTCCACCAAGGGTAAAAGAAGGACGAATTACAAGCGGGAAGCCTATTTCCTGGGCAAATTCCTTTCCTTCCAGCAACGAGTTGGCCACTCTTGAAGGAGCAACCTTTACACCTATCTTAAACATCAGCTGGCGGAATTTTTCCCGGTCTTCAGCTGTATCGATGGCTGCAATATCAACGCCGATCATCCGAACGTTGTATTTTTCCCATACACCCAGTTCGGCGGCTTCTTTAGCCAGGTTTAACGCTGTTTGTCCCCCCATGGTCGGTAGCACCGCATCAATCTGGTTTTCTTCCAGTATTTGCTCAATGCTCTCTACCGTCAGTGGCAACAGGTATACCTTGTCAGCCATCATAGGGTCGGTCATGATGGTAGCCGGATTACTGTTGATGAGAATTACTTTAATTCCTTCTTCCCTGATACTACGGGCAGCCTGTGAACCGGAATAATCGAATTCGCAAGCCTGGCCGATAATAATGGGACCTGAACCGATAATTAATACTGACTTGATAGACGTGTCTTTTGGCATTTTGAGTAAAGAGCGATTTTTTTTTGAATAAACCTTGTTGAACCTTCATCTGGCGCCGTATTCGCCACAAATTTTGCGGGATTTCGGCGGGATAAATTGCGCAAAAGTAAGGATGCGGGGGGAATTTTCGGGATTATTTTTAAAAGAAC
>CBIHPC010000664.1:0-2214 GCA_966211305.1 uncultured Niastella sp. | reverse complement strand
GAGCTGGTGTCTTTTTCAACAATAAGATCGTTCCAGGCAAATACTTTCGAGGTTATCGATCCTTGTTGCGCGCTTGCAAAAAGGCTGGTTAAAACAGTAATGGTCAGCAAGATAGGTTTCATGGTACAAATATAACAAGTGTTTGTTATAAGACCCGGTATCCTATCTATAACGCCAACTTATGCGGGTAGATTGTGGATAAAACATTAAAATATAGCTGGTGGCAGGTAGCGAGTGGCTGGCAGGGCCTTAATTCG
The DNA here is from genome assembly GCA_966211305.1 of uncultured Niastella sp. Taxonomy (GTDB): domain Bacteria; phylum Bacteroidota; class Bacteroidia; order Chitinophagales; family Chitinophagaceae; genus Niastella. The sequence goes on along the minus strand of CBIHPC010000664.1, from coordinate 1,957 downwards.
AAACTCGCTTCTTCACTTTGCCCACTTGCTACTCGCCACTTCCCGCTTGCCTTTTCATACCAGCCATTCTCTGCCAGCCACCAGCTGTTAACAAACTACTCTTTCACCAGCTTCGCAGTTGTTATTTTACCGTTATGCACCAGTTTCAGGGTATATAAACCGGCGGGCAAACTGCGCGGCTCAAAATTAGCGCGGTGGCTGCCGGCCTGCAAATTGCCATTCACCAGTACAGCCACTTCTTTTCCGGTAAGGTCGAAAACCGAAAGGTAAACATGACCTGCCTGCTCCATATTGAATACGATCGTATTGTTTTGCCTGAACGGGTTCGGGTAGGCCTGCAGCGCCGGCGTGGTCGACCGGTCGATCAGCGATGAAACAATGGCGCGTTGTGTACCGGTTGTGGTTTCGATCACCAGTTGCGGCGGGTTGTTACCGGTTTCGGCCGAGTTGAACAGGATGCGCGAATCACTTGCCTGCCCGGCTTTCAGGGCCAGCGCAATGAGCTTACGGCCGGCCGCAATTTCGCTTCTGACATAACTGGTAAGGTTCCAGCTTACATAGTTGAACGCAGCGCTGGATACATTGGCTGTCGCCAGTGCGGTTGAACCGGTAGCCGGTTTGTTGTTCCAGGTAATGGCGTTTTCCGTCCAGCCGGTATTGGCCACAGAAAATACGCCCACGGGTATGGTTATAACCGTTGTGAGGTCTACTTTCCCATACACTTTCAATTCCACCGAGTTCACCGTGCCGGTAATCGTGGAAGCGTCGAACAGCAGATAGCTTTCGCGGTTATTGCCGGCAGTGGTGGTTGGGTTCACTTTGGCGATCAGCAACGTTGGGTCTGTAGTGCCATGAGAGATAGCTGCGTTGGCGCCATCACGCACATATGCATCCTGCGTTGGCTGTAAAGTGACAAGCTGGTTATTACCGCCGCCGGTTTGAATTTTCACTTCGGTATAACTGTTCCAGGCATTCACACTATTGCCATGGCCAACGATACGCACATACCTGGCATTACGTGGCGAAAAAGTAAATGTTTCCAGGTTCAGCGAAGTACCGCTGCTTACTACATTGGACGCTACGGTAACGAAGCTTTGTCCGTCAACGCTGGTTTGTATATCAAATGAGGATGTACGGGCATTGCCCTGGTAGAACGCGATCTGTACGCCCGATACGGTGGTTGCCGCGTTCAGGCAGAACCGGATCCACTGTCCGTCGCCGCTGGCCGACCAACGGGTATTGAGGTTATTATCCAGTACGTTCGTTGGTACATTGCCGTCGTTGCTGCTGGCGGTAACGGGTTCGCAAACCGGTGTACCGCCGGGGAAATCATCGGCCGGGTTCAACATCCGCTCGCGCACCCACAGGCCTGCTGCTTTCAACCGGGCTGTTGTCCACGGGCCGTTGCCACAGGTACCGGTTTGCCAAACGGCGCCGGAGCGAAAATCGTCAGAGTAGTTCCAGTTGGTCCAGCTGATCTTTTTATTACGCATCAGGTCGATGAACTGTTGCGCCATGGGAAAATCGTTCTGTCCATCGCCGCTGGCTTCCTGTGTACCGAACTCGGTAACGAATACGGGCAGCCGGTCAGATGCGGTATTCAACTGGTTCAGGTACGCCGTACGGTGCGAGCGGGCATAAAAATGGAAAGTGTACATCACGTTCGGGAACGTAAGCGGGTTGTTCAGTACATCCTGTAACGAGCCATCGCCCGACAAACCGAATGTCGACCAGCCGTGTGTTCCCACCAGGATCACCGCATCGTTATCGATAGCGCGGATATGCGGTATCATCTGGTCTGCATAGGTTTTGATCTTTGCCCAGGTAGCGCCTGAGTTGGGTTCATTACAAATGTCGTAAATGATGTTGTTCTTGTTCCTGTGCTGGTTAGCAATGGCAGAAAAGAATGTCTTTGCCCGCGTAAGATTGAAGTTGGGATCGCCGGGCGTCAGCTGGT
>CBIHPC010000663.1:0-2224 GCA_966211305.1 uncultured Niastella sp. | reverse complement strand
TTGGTTATTGATAGTTCAGGTGTAATTCTACCCGTCTGTTTTTTGTACGGCCTGCGGGTGTGGTATTGGGAGCAACCGGTTTTGAATCGCCAAAACCCTGCGCGGTTATGCGGGTAGCTGCAATACCTTTTTTGATAAGGTAGTTTTTAACCGCATCGGCACGTTTGGCTGATAGTTTCAGGTTCGACACGGCATTACCGGTATTGTCGGTATGTCCTTCAACGCTGATAATAAGCGACGAATCGGATTTCAATATATTAAGCACTACATCCAGTTTGGCGTATGATACGTTTTGAATAACATCTTTACCCGGCATAAAGTAAATGCTTTTGGCAGCGATAGCTACTTTCTTCGCAATCTCCTGTTTTATTTCAGGGCAGCCATTGTTAGCGGGCAGGCCCGGTGTGGCAGGACATTTATCTTCTTCGTCGTTAATGCCATCGCCATCGGTATCAGGTATTGGGCAACCATTGTATTTGGCTATACCTGCTATCTGTGCACATTTATCTTCTTCATCGTTGAGGCCATCGCCGTCGGTATCGGGTACGGGACAGCCATTATATTTGGCAGTACCGGCAACATCAACGCATTTGTCGTTTTTGTCGGCAATGCCGTCTTTATCCTGATCGGGGCAGCCGGCCAGGGCCATTTCGCCAGCCACATCGGGGCATTCGTCTTTTTCATCAATAATGCCGTCGTTGTCTTTATCGCGGGTAACATTTACTTCTTTGATCACCTCTACACTTTTAACAACGGTATCAACTTTGGTTTCAACAACGGGTTGCGGTGTTACTTCAACCGGTTGCGGTTTGGGTGTTTCTGCCGGCTCTTTTACGGTTTTTTCAACCCTTGTTCTATGCCGTTTTGTTTTTACACGCTGGTAAATAGGAAGGGTGAAGCCCAGGTGAAAATCGGCCGAGCTCACGTTCTTGCTCGAGAACATGTTCGACAGTATTGATCCAGAACCGAGGAAAAGAAAACCGGCTCTCAGTCCCGCCCCAATGGCCATTTTTTTATTCAGCGTATTATAATAGAACGGGGTATAAATGCTGAACCATTTTTTCTCGAGGCGCGGCGTGATGGTAAATGAAGTGGCATAGTGGGCGCTCAGCTCATTTTTATCGCGGCCAAGGAGGTTGACAACGGTACCTGCGTTTATGAAAAGGCGCCGGTAAATATGGTAATCGGCATCGAAACGGAAGGTAGTGGGCAGTTTTACCTTTAAATCGCCGGCCTGAGTTTGGGAAGTAAGGATGCCCTGGTTTTCAAGCCGGGTAAAATACTCATCGAAGGTTTCGCCGTCCTGTTTGTCGAGGTCGTCGGTAGTACGGCCGGAAGCATTCATAATATAACTGCCGCCATGTTCTGAGTTATTGTACTTTACTGAACCGATATCATTTATTGAAGCGTTTACCCGCAGTTTATATGGCGTTGGGTCGGTAACCAGCCAGCCGCTGCTTTCGGGTCTCCATTCGTATGTGAAACCGAGGTCTAAGCCGAGGCCATGGTTGCCTGATGATTTATCGAGGATGTCGGAGAAATCGTCATCCACCGCATCGAGGTTACCGGAATAACGAATGTTCAGATCGCCTGCCAGTTTATTGATGAAGTCGTTCTTGTCGATATTCACCGCCAGTTTTTTCGAATACACGGAGGCGGCGCCCATACCAATTACATATTTACCGGTAATACCCATTTTCAACAGGTGATTGGGGCTATTGTAAATAATACGGCCGTAGGTTAAACCGGCTTCGGCAAAGGCATGCGCCTTTAACTGTAAATTTTCTTCCTCGATATCGGTATTGTAAATACCGTCTGAATGACCCATATAGCGGAAAGTGCGGTCGCTGAGGTTGAATTCGTTCACTACGGTACGCATACGCGAATAAAGGCCAATACCGCTTTTTTTGCCCGAAGTGAACATAAAAGAGGGGCCCATGATGTCTGTATTGAACCACAGGTTCTTTTTGTCGGTGTTGCCCGATTTAAAGTAATCTGTATTCTCCTCGAGATCAGAGAAATTGAATTTCCTGAAATTGGAATTTTTGAGCTCGTAAGCATTATTACCAGCCAGCATGCTCATGGAGAAAAAGTTCACGTTCACTTTGTACTTGCTGCCAGCCACATACGCCGGGTTTTGTACCATGCCGTGAACACCTGAATAATTGTCGTAAGTAAATCCTGTAAACTGTTGAGATAAGCCAAACAAGGGTACGCTACTTAT
>CBIHPC010000662.1:0-2239 GCA_966211305.1 uncultured Niastella sp. | reverse complement strand
AGGAAAACGTTATGAAAGTATTATTGTTTTTGCTTGCCTTACCGGTGATGGCCTCCAAATGTAGCAAGGACACGCAACTTGAAGGAAAGGTAATTCGGGTTTCATGTGCCAGTTTTGTTGTACAGGTTTTAAATGATGATAAAATAGGTGAAGATGGCTGGAAGGATATGACGAATAACAATGCACAGTATGACAATGTATTCAACGTAAATAACGCGTGTAAAATACCTGCGGATATAAAGGCAGGCGCTACCATTCGTTTTAAAGTAAGCAGCCCTGCGCAGAATGATTGTGTAATGTGTATGATGTTTGATGGTCCGCCAAATGCAAAATATGACATCACCGATGTGTCAATTGTAGAAAAGTGATATTGATCGTGTAGTATGATCGGCGGGTGAGCTCTTCCACAGGGGGCTCGCCCTTTTTGTTTTCGCCAACTTCCCTCAGGAAGTATGCGGTAATTTTTGTAACTTCAGATAACAACCCTTTTAACCAAATACGTCATGGAGACCAAAGCAACGCATGGATTTAAGATTGATGCGGGCACGGATCGCTTCAATGAGAAAGTTAGTTTTTCAGGGGGCACCTATCAATGCAAAGTGTCAGCCGAAGACAGCCGTGAAGGTTTTTGCGTTTATGATACTTCAAAAATGGAAAAAGGCGGACCGCCTTATCATTTCCATTATACGCAGGACGAATGGTTCTACATTCTGGAAGGTGAATTCGTTTTTAAGATCGGTGATGATGTTTTCAATGCCAAAGCAGGCGATGCGGTGTTTGCACCACGCCAGGTGCCGCATACCTTTGCCCGTGTTGGTGAAGCACCGGGCCGCATGGTGCTGATGTACCAGCCGGCCGGTACTATGGAGGCATTTTACCTGGAAGCCAACCAACTGCCCAATGGCACCCTGCGCGATTATGAACGGTTATATCGCATTCATGGCATGGAGATAGTAGGCCCGCCGCTGAAGTTCGAGTAATTACCGGTATTCAACATTCATCAACCCTTCGCAGGCAATGGTGCATTTTTTTTGATGGCTCTCATTGGCCAGCTCAATCAATCGAATGGTATTGTAACCATGTTCTATTCTTTCGCGCACCGGTTTGTGGTAAACTATTGTTTCAAATAAATTTTTGTAATAGGCGGCATAATCGCCTTTCTGTGAAGGATATGTTTCGCGAATGATTTTTCCGTTCATTTCGGTATGCAAAATGCCGTAGATGTCTTCTTTTTCTTTGCCCCAATCGTCCCCAACAGGTAAAGCGCCGGCGCGCAACAATGCTTCCTGCGGGTCTTCGCCCGATTTTACAAATGAACCGTTGGTGCCATGTATTAAATAACGCGGTCCCGGTTCACGTACCAGCATACCGGCCTGCAGTATCACTTTCAGAAAACCATAATCGAGCCGCAGATCAAAATAATCATCCACTCTGGCATGCGGGCGTTGCATGCGTATATCAGCGGTAATGGTAGCCGGTATTCCGAATAAGTAGAGCACCTGGTCAATCAGGTGCGGACCAAGATCGAACAGGATCCCACTACCGGGCAAAGCGTGCTCGCGCCAGGCCTGGGGGCGTGCTTCTGCGCGATAGCGGTCGTAATGGCCTTCAAAAGTGTGCACATCGCCCAGCAGTTTTTTATCGAGGATCTCTTTTATGGTTAGAAAATCGCTTACATAGCGGCGGTTCTGATAAACGCTTAACACCTTGCCCGAACGTTTTGCGATTGCTGCCAGTTGTTTCGCTTCTTCGGTTGTATTGGTCACCGGTTTTTCCAGTACCACATGTTTGCCGGCCTCCAGCGCTGCTTTGGCATAGGGGAAATGCGTTTCATTAGGTGTGGTGATCACTACCAGGTCGATGTCTTTGTTTTGCAACAGCTCATCAATACTTCTTACCACCTGCACACCGGGAAATTGCTCTTTCGATTCCTGTTTATTGCGTTCCAGCACACTAACCAGCTCAAAGTTTTTATTAGTTGTGATAAAAGGCGCATGAAATACTTTTGCTGAGATACCGAAACCAACTAGTCCAACTTTTATACTCATGAATAATTTTTTTAGGAGGGTTCTTTTGTAAGCTAAGGAACAGTTTATGGTTTATTGTTTATGGTTTGTTGTTCGTTAATTAAGGATGAATAAATAATATATGACCTTCCCGATTTTTCGGCGTTTCCCGTAATGATTTTTCGGCAAATAGTTAACCAGCCTGGAAATGGAGGCAACCACAAACCACAAAC
>CBIHPC010000661.1:0-2242 GCA_966211305.1 uncultured Niastella sp. | reverse complement strand
AGGAATTTCCTTCGAGTAGTGTTGATCATAGGGATATTTTTACGTTTTTCTTAAAGAGTAGTTTCACGAATTAACTAACAAACATGGTGCCTGAAAGCATGTTGATAAAAAGATTCATAAAAAAATAGACTTAAGTCAAACACATTTTTCCGAATTGAAATATATAAGATGCGCTTTGCTTATTTCTATCATTCAACATTTCATAGAACCTGCGTTCCTGTTAGTATTCATAATAAACAGTGTTGCAATGCGAAAAAGTATGAGGAAGAAATTTAGATTTGAAAAAGCAGCAAACATTCGTATATCTACTGACGGAAATCACTATTTCATTATGAAGATAGTCCCATAAAATAATAAGCACTAGTACTTAGTTATTTGCAGAAAACAGCTGATGCACAGCCACCTGTGGCAACGCCTGAAAGAACGAAATAGTACGACTTCAAAAAAATAAATAACGCGGTGACAGACAGGCCGGAAAAATAAAAATGCCGGTTCCATTAAGAATAATCTTAATAGAACCGGCAACACATATAATAATAGAAGAAGAAAAAGAATTGGGATACCAGTTAGTATCAATTAACCGTATGCGATACAGTTTATTTATGAAAACCCGCAATTAATTCAACAGGCAACATGCCGGCAATCCACTTACAACGCAACAAAACCATGACCTACCTCAGTATTTTTTCAAAACGGTTGAATACTTTTATAAAGCCCCAAACGCAAACCTTAAATTTCCAGAACGGAAATAACCCGCTCACATGGATCCGGCTCACAAACAAAGAATTTTGAAGCGGCAGTTTATCAACCCAGTTACTTACCCTGAACGCCAGCCTGATATCATGCCGTTTCAGTAATTCAAACATTGCCGGTCGCTTATTCTCATCCTTTTGGTTATAGGCCCCGAACGTGTACGCATGGCAGGGTTGCACCGGAATACCCAATTCCATCAACCGCTCCTTCGTTCTCCTGATATCCGTTTCAATTTCAGCCAGGCTGAGTTTTGAATAGCTCTGGTGGCTATAGGTGTGTAAACCGTACTGAACCATATCCTTACTCATCACAACCGCTTCGTCAACATGCATGAATTCGCCCATTGGGTTAGGATCCACGTGCCTGTTATCGGGCGACTGAATAAAACCGGCAACCAGAAAAATGTTCGCTTTAATATTATACGCTTTCAGAAGCGGGTACAAACTGGTAAAATTATCGCGGTACCCGTCGTCGAGCGTGATCATTACGGGTTTGCGGGGTAACGGCTTTTTTTGTTCAAGATGTGCAATTACATCGCTTATAAAGACGGTGGTATACCCCTTTTTGTTCAGGTAACCAAACTGCTCACGCAACTGGCTGGTGGTAACGGTAAGAAAATCCGCATCGTTGCCGCTGCTTATTTTATGGTAATTCAATACCGGCAAACCGCCAAAAAATGACCCCATTTTAATAACCAGAACTGCTATTACTACTGTTACCAATAATACTAAAACTAAGTACACCATTATTTATTTATCATTTAACCGGGTTATTTACATATCCTTCCACCGCGTTCGCCCTCGGAATTATTTCAAGGGAACGGTTATGTACCACCAGACTGTTGGCAGGAATATCGGAATTGATATAGGAGTTGGGGGCAATCAGTACATTATCCCCTATCCTGATGTTTCCAACCAGAACCGACCCTGTGCCGATCCAAACATTGTTTCCGATCACCGGGCATCCTTTTTGCCTGCCCCGGTTGGTTTGGCCAATGGTGACCCCATGCTCGAGGTTACAGTTCTCGCCAATGACCACCTTGCCATTAATTACGATCTGGCCAAAATGGCCCAGGAACAGCCCTCTGCCGATTTGCGTGGCAATGGGAATCTGGAAGCCATATTTGAACTTGTAATGCTTCAGCAGCATCCGGTAAAACATCCCGGCTATTGAAAACTTCTTATACCGGGCACATTTTCGCAAAATGTAGGAATACCTGAAGCCGGGTACCTGAAGACCCTTAAAGAACGTTTTTCTATCACTTCTTCCAAAGTAACGATAAAGGTCTGCTTTGATCAACTCGTCCATTTCTTTGATTATAAGGTTTAAAATAGAGATAAGCGATAAAGAAAGGGAGTACGGACATTCAAATGTGCTTATTTAAAGATACGTTCGAAGCGTTGTACGATGCGGATAAAACCTGTAAGGGCCATCCTGAATTTGAACATAGAATAAGCACCGTTCATATGTAACCGGTTCAGCAATAAAC
>CBIHPC010000660.1:0-2247 GCA_966211305.1 uncultured Niastella sp. | reverse complement strand
CATCTTCAGGGAAAGCCGTTAGCAAAAAACTATTAGTAGTGAAATAGCGAGTGGTGAGTAGCGAGTGGCTGGTGGGGCCTACAATAATTAGCGTCTGACAATTTGCAAGACCCATCAGATGGCAAGAGGTTTCCCACCGGCCGCTTACCACTGGCCAACAGTCTTATAAATTAAACTTTATACTTATGATCAAAACACGAACGATCCTGATGGCCGTGCTTGGGTTGTTGTTATTCCCCGGCGTATGGGCGCAGCAACCGGCCGGCGCTACCAATATTACGTTTATCGTAAAAGACCAGCACACAGGGTTTGCCGTTCCCGGGGCTGTTGTACAGGTAACAGCGCCCGATGGCCGAAGCAGCGCATTGACAGCGGCAGCCAATGGCAAACTAACATTCACAGCGGTAAACGGAAAATATGATTTCGCCATAGCGGCCAATGGATATAAACCATTGACCACATATTTTTCTTCAGGTGAAGCAACAACCATAGAAGCGGGCATAAACCTGGAACCTGCAGGTAACAATGCCCGCATTCAGGAAATAACACCGTCCGCGGGTCAAACAGTAATTAGCGGGTATGTAAGAGATGAAACGGAGAACAGCGCGCTCGCAGGCGTGCAGGTCAACTGCGGCGCCGTTACCGCCGTAACCGACAGCAAAGGATTCTTTTCGCTGAAGGTAGCAGCTGCACCCGGAGCTATTACCCCCGCCAGTGCACCGGCATCTGCCGCCATCACCTTTAGCAAAAGCGGGTATGCACCATATACCCTGCAAAACGTTTACCTCATGGCCGATGTGTATACCATGAAGGTAGCTTTAACACCGGGCAACGGGGCCCGCCAGCAAAACGGGCAGCCTGCAGGGAAAACTGAAAAGCAGGTGCACGGGATGTTCGACAGAACCGAAGCAGATGAACAACAACGTTATGCGCCAGTATCAACCCCGCAGGCAAGAATGGAAGCGGTGCTGGCAGCCACCGTGCCGGCAAGCATCAGGGTGGGCACCAGTTGTTCGTGCACTTCGTGCAGTGTGGTTAATGTAATGAGCCTCGAAGCGTATGCACAAAGCGGCCTCGACGATGAGTGGATCGCCAGCTGGGGCGCAGCTTCATTACAGGCCGGGGCGGTTGCCTATCGTACATATGGCGCCTGGTATGTTTTACATCCGGTAAAAAGCAATTACGATATCGCCGCCACTACCTGTAACCAGGCCTGGGAGGCCGACACTTACACCGCCAGCGTAAATGCCGCCAAAGCAACGGCCGGTATTGTGCTGGTAAAGAACGGCGCTATTTTCAGATCGGAATATTCGGCAGAAAATAACAATTCCGGTTGCGGTAATGGTTATAGCGGCACCGGCACCTCCAATGGCTGGCCCTGCATTTCAGATGCACGTTGCACCGGTTATGCAAAGAATGGCCATGGCCGTGGTATGTGCCAGTGGGGATCGAGCCGCTGGGCAAGCGATAAAACCTATACGTGGATACTGAACCATTACTATAATCCCGGCAGCGTTTATATACAACTGCCGCCATCACCGGCGCTTACCGTTATGTCTTTCGCCGTGAAAGACCAAAATACCGGACTGGCCATTGCCAGCGCATCGGTTAGCATTACCAAACCTAATGGCACCACCAGCACGGCCACTACCGATGCCAATGGCAAACTGGTGTATGGGTTAGACAGCGGTAAGTACACGTTCGCTTTTTCAAAAAGCGGTTACAAAGCGCTGAGCACGTTCTTCAGAGGCGGGCCCGATGACAGCGTGTATGCCGATATCAATCTCGATGCAGCCACAGCCAGAACAGCAACCAACTCATCGCCACTGCTTACATCAGCCGGCAATAATATGGTGCTCACCGGGTATGTACGTGATGCAGATCTCAATAAAGCATTGGGTGGCGTACAGGTAAAAGCCGGTATCTACACCGCAACAACCGATGCAGGCGGGTTCTTCACCTTAACCGTTCCTGCCGATGCAATAACACCCGGTAAAACACCGGCCAGTATTTCAATTCAATCGGGCAAGGCAGGGTATATTACCAATAACATCCGGAACCTGTATGTAATACCCGATACGTATGAGATGCAGATCGCGCTTACCGCAAGTACTTCACCACGCGTAACACTACGTAATGAGGAACCGGTTATTCGCCGTCATGGTTTGTTCGATAAAACCATTGCCGAACAACTGGCGTTTTCCGCTCACCCGGCTCACAGCACTGCCCGCGGGGAAGCAGGCGCAA
>CBIHPC010000659.1:0-2255 GCA_966211305.1 uncultured Niastella sp. | reverse complement strand
GGCGGCCAGGCCAGCGATATCGAGATCACCGTTCAGGAGATCAAAAAGATCAAAAAGAACCTGTACGACGCTATTTCATTCCACACCGGAAAAACCGTTAAACAGGTTGAAAAAGATTGCGACCGCGACTACTGGTTAACTTCTGAAGAAGCCAAAGAATATGGCCTGGTTGACGAAGTGTTGCTGATCAATCCACGTAAAGAGAAGAAAGAAGACTAATAAGTTTGTAACTACACTTATGAGCAGGCGAAGCCTGTTCAGCGACCATTTAATTATACCGAACTTCAAATAAAAATATCATGCAGATATATTCAAACCATTTATTTCAGCCATTTCGAATGGATGATGAAGAAGAACCAAAAGAAAACGGCAAAGAAGAAAAACAGGATTTCGGCGTATTAGCGAAGAAGATGGAAAAGTTCTTTTTTGAAAAAAGAGCTGTGTATCTGTGGGGCGTAGTGGATGATAAATCGGCAAGAGAAATTGTAACCCGTTTGTTGCTGCTCGATGCCGACAAACCGGGCGAAGAGATAAAATTCTTCATTAACAGTCCCGGCGGCGTAGTAACCAGCGGTATGGTCATGTATGATACCATGCGTATGCTGAAAAGCCCGGTTAGCACCATATGTATGGGCCTCGCTGCTTCAATGGGCTCTATCCTGCTGAGTGCCGGCACAAAGGGAAAACGTATGATCTACCCGCATGGCGAAGTAATGATCCACCAACCCAGTTTGGGCGGTTATATGCAGGGGGTAAGCGCCGATCTGGAGATCCAGGCGAAGCAAACCCGCAAAACCAAGGAAATGGGCGCCCGCATCCTTGCCGAGAACTGTGGAAAGAAATTTGAGCAGATCATGAAGGATTTCGATCGCGATTACTGGATGGATGCAAAAGAGGCCATTGAATATGGTATTGTAGATCAGGTAGTTGAGAAATTATAGGTACATATAAACAAATAAAAATCCCAAATTCCGCATACTAATTTTCTGTAACAGGAGTTTGGGATTTTTAATTGGGATTTGGACTTCCATTTAGATACCTTTGTAAGCGATTTTATACTAAACATGGCTAAAACAACACTACATTGTTCTTTTTGCGGACGCAGCCGCGATGAAGTAAAGATTCTTATTGCCGGGCAGGAAGGACACATTTGTGAAAATTGCGTAGAGCATGCACGCGAGATCATTGAACAGGAGCTGATGATCCGCCATGAAAGTACCCCACCGAGCACCTCCTTCAAACTGAACGTTAAGAAACCTATTGAGGTTAAACGCTTTCTGGATGAATACGTGATTGGGCAGGACGAAGCTAAAAAAGTATTAGCAGTAGCTGTATACAACCACTACAAACGCCTGCAACAGAAACCATCTGACAACGAAGTTGATATTGAAAAAAGCAATATCGTAATGGTAGGTGAAACCGGTACCGGTAAAACGCTGCTGGCCAAAACCATTGCCCGTTTGCTGAACGTGCCGTTCGCTATCGTTGATGCAACCGTATTCACCGAAGCCGGTTATGTGGGCGAAGACGTGGAAAGTATTTTAACCCGCCTGTTACAGGTGTGCAATTATGACGTAGCCGCTGCCGAAAGAGGCATCGTTTATATAGATGAAATTGATAAAATTGCCCGCAAAGGCGATAATCCGTCAATCACCCGCGATGTGAGCGGCGAAGGTGTGCAACAGGGTTTACTGAAACTGCTGGAAGGTACCGATGTACTGGTTCCACCCCAAGGCGGACGTAAACACCCTGAGCAAAAGCTGATCAAGATCAATACGCAAAACATTCTCTTTATTTGCGGCGGCGCGTTCGATGGTATCGATAAAGTGATCGCCCGCCGGGTGAACACCAACGCCATTGGCTTTAATGTAAACAAAGAGCTGCAGGAGCATATGAAAAAGAACCTGCTGCAATACATTAATGCTACCGATCTGAAATCGTTTGGCCTCATACCTGAGTTACTGGGTCGTTTACCCGTAGTTACTCACCTGAACCCGCTCGATAAAACAACGCTCCGTTCTATTTTAACCGAACCTAAGAATGCGCTGGTTAAACAATATAAAAAGTTGTTCGATCTGGAAGGCATTGCCCTGACCATCGACAATGATGTGCTGGACTTTATGGTTGATAAAGCCGTTGAGTTTAAACTCGGTGCGCGTGGTTTACGCAGCATCTGCGAAAGCATTTTAACCGATGCCATGTTTGAACTGCCTTCTTCAAAACAAACCGTATTCCATTTGAACCTGGAATATGCG
>CBIHPC010000658.1:0-2261 GCA_966211305.1 uncultured Niastella sp. | reverse complement strand
CCTTTCTTATTGATGTGGGTCGACAGCTGCGAAGCAAACATTTCAGCTCCCCGCAATTGGGGTTTCTGAACCAGTTGAAGTATTGTCAATTTTTTGCAATGATCATGTTGAGTAAATAGTGTTCCAGTTTATCGGCGATAGTCGACAGCTCAAAGTATTGCCGTGCATGTTCATTGGCTTTTGCAGCCAGCGCCCGGGCAACGGTTGTATTTTCTGCAAACCACAACAAAGCGTTTTTAATACTTTGTACAGACCCTTTTTCAAAGAAGTAACCGGTTTCCATATGAGTGATCACTTCTTTGTTAACCGGAATATTGCTGGCCAGCACCGGCAGCCCCGCAAACATCGCTTCTACAATGGCGCCGCTAAACCCTTCGCTATGGGAAGGAAAAACAAAACAATCATACTCATTTATAAGCTGCGGTATATCGCGGCTTCCCAGCAGGCTTACATTGTTCTGCAAATCCAGTTCTTTAATAAGGGCGGCGAGTGGTTCCTTTTCGGGGCCATCGCCGGCTATATGAAGAACCGCATTCGGAAATGCGGGCAAAAATTCATTGAAGGCCAGTATCATGTCGCGCTGGCCTTTAACCGGTACTAATCTACCGACGTTCAGAAATCGAAGTGGTTTTCCAGGAAATATCTGTGGAACCTGATAGCGGAACAGTTTACTATCACGGCCCCTGTTTATGACTTCAATTTTGTTCAGATCGATCTTTAATGCCTTTCCGTTCGACTGCTTTACCACTTCAGAGTTCGCAACAAATCCTTTGCAATACCGGGCCGTTCTTTTATTGGCCCATTTGAAAAAAGCAACAGCCATTTTTGCTTTGGCTGAAAGCGCTGTATTATATGAATCGGAATACAACTCGCTTACGAAGGTGCCTATAACCGGAATGTTACTGAACCGGCCAACCAGGCGCGCTACTATTTCCGAGCGGGTCAAATACGCCACTATGATATCCGGTTTTTCCTGCTGCACTATTGCCTTTAGTTGTTTATAGGCCTCCACAAACCCGTATTTCTTTTTCAACGATACCGAATGCACTTTAATGCCATGCCCGGTAAACTTCGGCTTCAATAACTCACCGGCATACAAATGACAAACTACCGGCTGCATGTTCTTCAACCTGATCGCATTGGCGAAAAGGCTTTGTTCAGCGCCGCCTGTTTGTAATGTATCGATAACAAACAGTACTTTATGCATGCGTGCCTTGCAACCGCCAGTGCCTGTAGCGGCTGCGTTCTCCATTGTTGTATCTGTTATTGTGTCACTATGCATCTTTACAATTCCCTGTTTAATGTAGTTGAAAGTGGCATTAGAGTTTCCGGCTTGCAAATTCCAGCGTTCCGGGATCCAGTGTTCTACCACCTATGCCCCTGATGCCATGCCAGATGCCCATCAGTCTGAATTTTACCCGTTTAAACCGGTCAGGCGCCAGGATGGCGGCAGCGATCAGCAGTTTTACCTGGTGAAAAACATAACCTATAAACTCTATAAACGAAAAATGCTTCCTGATAATAAAGGTATGGTTACGGGCTGAGTAATAATTCCGCCATAAGGTGGCCCTGGTAAACTGCCCGCCCCCGCCTAACAGCTGGCGGTCATCGGCTCCATTCTTCAATACTCCGATACGGAAACCATTTTTCCTGATGCGGATGGAATATTCGTGATCATCGCACATCATGAAGAACTCTTCGCACAAAGTGCCCAGTCTGCGCACCACATCGGCTTTTATCAAAGCGCCGTCGATCATGGCATAATCAACCTCCTGCAACTTCTCTTTCGACTCAACAAACACTTTAGCGCCCATTCTGAAATTGGCGCCATGCAGGCCCAGCATCACAAACGGTGTTTCTTCAATATTCTCAACCAGGTCTTTTAACGCATTGGGCGCATAAAATGTATCATCGTCAAGCACCCAGAAATAATCAAATGAATTATTTGCCAATCCATATTTCATCGCTTTTGCTATGGCGCCGGCAGAACCGGTATTGCTGTCCATATAAATACAATGAATTCTATTATGACCATCCAGTGTTTTAAGATATTCTCTGGTACCGTCTGAACTGTTATTGTCAACAATTACAATTTCAGTTGGGGCCATGGCCTGGGCCATTATATGGGCCAAAGCTGTTTTTAATGTATCGAGCCGGTTATAAGTAACCACTATTGCACAAACACTTATATTCATAAATACTTATTAAATCTTTTAAACATTACGTTTATAAAACCTGTTGAAGGTATAGTCGCGCCAGGC
>CBIHPC010000657.1:0-2267 GCA_966211305.1 uncultured Niastella sp. | reverse complement strand
ATACTGCTTTCAATGCAAGCAGCGGTTTGCCCAAGATGTTATGGTTCATCAATCGTTACCCCAATAAAGTTGAACAGATCGGCAGGTTTATTCATGCAGCCGATTATATCATCGGAAAATTAAGCGGCCGCTACGATGTAACCGATTATACCAATGCCCTGAAATCGGGTTATGATGTGCGTAAAACCGAATGGCCATCCTGGATCTGGTATAAATTACCTATTCAGCAAAACTGGTTGCAAACGGTACAACCATCCGGCACCACCATCGCAACCATTCTGCCCGAACTGGCAGCCGCATTGGGTTTGCCCCGCACCGTTCAGATAGTGGCGGGAATGACCGACGGCTGTGCGGCGCAGATCGCATCGGGTGCGGTACAGACCGGCGACTGGAACTCTACTATTGGAACAACGCTGGTGGTAAAAGGTGTAACCACGCAGGAGATCAACGATCCGTTTGGCCGTTTGTATTGTCATCGCCATCCCGAAGGGTACTGGATGCCCGGTGGCGCCAGCAATACCGGGGCCGATTGGGTTACGCGCGATTTTGGCGCTAACCTGAACGAATTGACGGCGCAGGCCGCCAAACTGGTGCCCACAAAACATTTGGCCTGGCCATTGAAACAACAGGGTGAACGTTTTCCCTTTATTGCACCGCAGGCAACCGGTTTTCAACCTGCAGGTTTATCACCTGCTGAATTATTTGCGGCGAATATGGAAGGCGTAGCCTATATAGAACGGTATGCGTTTGACGTGATTGAACAATTATCGGGCGAATGCGTGTCGGCCGTGTTCACCGCAGGCGGCGGCAGCAACAGCGATGTATGGTTGCAGATCAGAAGCAATGTGCTGCAACTGCCGGTTTATAAAATGAAACATGTTACCGGCGCCGTAGGGGCGGCCATCATAGCCGCGTCACAAACGCATTTTGCGACATTGACAGAGGCGGCGAAGGCATTGACGCAAATTGAAAAAGAAGTATATCCCCGGCAGGCGTCTGTTGCTATTTACCAAAATAATTATCAGCAGTTCATCGAGATGCTGGCCCAAAAAGGCTATATCAGTAAAACACAATATGCTTAATATTTATCTCATCAGGCATGGCGAAACCGCATGGAACGCCGATAACAACCGGTACTGTGGAAGAACGGATATCCCGCTTACCGAAAAAGGACTGAAGCAGGCGGAAATATTGCGCCGGCAATTGGGTTCTGTAAAATGGGATGGTGCTTTTTCTTCGCCGCTGCAGCGGGCATTTACAACAGCGCAAATTGCCAGCGGTGCAACCGTAATAAAAGATGATCGTCTTATTGAAGCCGATTTCGGTTTGTGGGAAGGAAAAACAAAAGAAGAATTCATGGCGGAGAATGCGCAACTGTGGACGAGCTGGATGAATGATCCCGCCAACAGCAGGGCAGGGGGCACCGGTGAAACGGGCGCTGAGATCGTTCAGCGCGTAAATGATTTCTTTCAGCAGTTACAACAGCAATACAGCGCCGGTAATTTCCTGGTAGCGGCCCATAATGGGGTGAACCGTTTGTTCCTTTCACACAAACTGGGCATGCCCCTCGGCAATTATCGCCGTTTCTTTATGGAGAATGCAACCGCCAGCATGTTCACACTGGAGCCCGATGGTACGTTTGTACTGCGGCACCTTAATTCAAAATTCTAAAAGAGCGGGTGGTGAGTAGTGAGTACGGAAGGTAAAAGCAGGAAAGCGCATCTCGAATGTGAGCCCTGCCAGCCACTGGCTATTTACTACCAGCTGAAAAAATTGTAAACAATGATCCTTCATAATATATTGAAACATCTCATCGTAGTTGTGTCCCTTGTTGCCTCAGTGCAGGCATTTGGTCAGTCGAAGAAATTGAATGTATTAAAGATCAGCACTCCGCAGCAATTACAGCAATACTTTAAATATACCGGTAACGATGTGCCGCTGATCAGCGGGCACCGGGGCGGGCCGGATAAAAACGCTCCCGAGAACAGCATCGAGGCCATGGCCAATACCTTGTCGTTTACCCCGGCCACTTTTGAAATTGATCCGCGGTTGACAAAAGACAGTGTGGTGGTGCTGTTGCACGACGATACACTCGATCGAACCACTACGGGGCACGGTAAACTGAACAGCTACACCCTCGGAGAAGTAAAAAAACTGAAGCTGAAAGATATAAATGGCAACGTAACGCCTTATCGCATTCCCACCCTCGAAGAAGCCATCGTTTGGGCCAAAGGAAAAACGGTGCTTATTCTCGATAAAAAAGATGT
>CBIHPC010000656.1:0-2267 GCA_966211305.1 uncultured Niastella sp. | reverse complement strand
ATATCGAGCGATTGCCCGCTGTTGCGGTTGGTTATTTCAAAATACCCAAAACCCATATCCACTATGCGCCATTGCTGGTTATTGCCGCCGTAATAGTCCCATTGAATAACACCGGTGCCGCCAGTAGTAGAACCGCCATTCACATCCAGCGCCTTGTTGCTATTGCGGTTAATGATGCTGTAATAGCCGTTACCCAGGCTGGTTATTCTCCATTGCTGGTTATTGCCGCCCCAGTAATCCCATTGCACAATAGTGCCGCCATTGGCTGTGGAAGACCCATTTACGTCGAGCGCTTTATTGCTTTGCCGGCATACGATGCGATACCAGGCCGAACTATTAAAACTTCCCTGCGGAAAACTAATTGAAGTATTTCCCCAACCATATTGCAGCCGGGTCAATCCGGAGGTATTGTTGGTGGTTAGTGTAGAACCATTCAGCGTAAGCAAACTATAGGTATCCCCATTACGTAATCCGGGCCAGTAAATACAACCCATGGAACGTGCCAGTATACCCTGGGTCATTCCCTGAAAATAAGCGATCTCGCGGTCGCTCCCCGGGGCACCGAGGTAGTTTTTACCCGTAGTCATGGGAATTCCGAATTCTGTCACAATGGTTCGGTCGGGATAGTTGATGGATTGTATGGCAGCCACCCAGTCGCCGACGGTTGTTTTGTTGTTATCGAACCAGGTATAGTTATGGTAAGAAAGCAAACAATTGTTCAACCGGCTGTCGGCCCCTACTACATTTACATTCTGCGCGTATCCCTGTCCGTCGAGAATAATACGGCTGCGCGGAACAGAAGAATAATTACTCAGAAAGGTGGCATAAATATTATTGAGATCGGCGGCGCTATACCCATGCGGTTCGTTGAAGGGTTCAAAATAAATGCGGCTGTTGGCGCCGTATTTATTGATAATGGCCTGCCACATATTCCAGAACTGCGTAGTATTATCTATCAGTCCGTTACGCGAACTGGCGCCCTCCCAGTATGCAAGGATCACATTCATTCCCCTGCTGGCAGCCAGGTCGATAGCGCCCGTATAGGCATTCCAGTACGATTGGGAAACGGTAGGCGGGTTCACCGGCAGCCGCACGGTATTGGCGCCCAGGTTCTGAAACGCGGTAAGTATGGGATCCGATTTTGTTTGTACGGTAGCGTAACTGTCGGATGCAGACAATCCGCTCACGATCACCAGGTCATCCTTGAAGTTATCGGCCGGGTCGGCCCAGTTCACTCCTTTGAAATTACTGGTAGCATTTACGGTTACGGGCAACCGGTTGTCAGGCGCAGGCGTTTCTTCCCGTACAGGCGTTTTTGAACAGGCTGCTGCCATTACAGGGAGCAGACAAATAAACAGTTTTTTCATTGCAATCGTTTTTTAGATGAAGGTTATCCAGGTGCCGGTTACTGGCTACCGGTTGCCAGTTGCCGGGAAAATACAGGTTGCAGCTTACAGCGCTTTTTGCTTCGAAAGCTTTAATGATCTCCTCTTAAAATTAACTACACATTGATGCCTGTACGGGGGAGAAATTCTTAAAATAAGGGGGGCGAAATCAATAGGCAATGGGCAATTGGCAACAGGCAAGCTGAAAGGCAAAAGGCCTGTCTGTTGCCGCCATACAGCCCCAAAAACTGACTTTCTGAACAAAGAAATTTGACGTTTTAAACAAAATACCGTTTTACCATAGCGGGTAGCTTTGTGTTGTAAATTTTAACCAAATGAAACATCCATGGCAAAATTTTCATTAAGACACACAGTGATCCGCCGGCTGGCGGATTGCCATGGTAAGTTCCATCTGGCCAAAACTCAATAAATATTTTCAGATGAAAAATACAAACAACGACAACGGCACCCTGCAACATCCCCTTCCATCAGGTTTTAATGCAACCTCAACAGTACATGATGTTATAAAAGGCATCGACCTCAGCGGTAAAACGGCTATCGTTACCGGAGGTTATGCAGGTATTGGACTGGAAACAGTAAAAACCTTTATAGCAGCCGGCGCCTTAGTGATTGTGCCTGCCCGTGATACGAAAAAGGCAGCAGCCAATTTACAGGGCCTGCCTCATGTCACTATTGAAAAAATGGACCTGATGGACCCGGCCTCCATCGATCAGTTTGCACAAAAATTCCTTGCGTTACATGACGAATTACATATACTGGTTAATAACGCCGGTATCATGTGGGTGCCCCTGCAGCGCGATAAACGGGGTTATGAATCGCAGCTTGCCACCAATCACCTCGGGCATTTTCAGTTAACCGCCC
>CBIHPC010000655.1:0-2267 GCA_966211305.1 uncultured Niastella sp. | reverse complement strand
ATTTATCGGGCTTTAACCAAACGCGCATGGAGTAGTCGCGCGAACCCATGATATCCACAAGGCCGACACCATTGATCCTTTTCAACTCGTGCAATACGTTTATGTCGGTAAAGTTGTAAATGAACTCTTCATCGGCCGTGCTATCGGAGCTCATGATGTTAAGGTACAGGAGCATGGAGTTCACTTCTTTTTCCGAGGTCACACCGGCCTTTATCACTTCTTCCGGAAGTTCATCAAGCACCGTCGTTACGCGGTTCTGCACATTCACCGCTGCCTGGTCGGGATCGGTGCCTACTTCGAAGAAAACCTGAATAAGTGTAACGCCGTTGTTACTGCTTACAGAGCTCATATAGGTCATGCCGGGCACACCGTTGATGGCGCGCTCGAGCGGTACGGCTACCGCTTTTGTACATACATCGGCATTGGCGCCATTGTACGTGGCCGTTACTACTACCGAGGGTGGTACGATATCGGGGAACTGGGTTACGGGTAAAGTAAATAAGGCGAGAACGCCCAGCAAGAGTATAACCAAAGAGATCACCAACGACAACACCGGCCGTCTTATAAAAGTCTCAAACATGCTATCCGGTTTTTTACTGCTTTTTAATTGTTGTTAAATAAGGATCAGATTGCTTTTCGCAACAATCAGTCTGCAGTCAAAACGCTGTCAGTACTTAACATACGGGGTTTAACCGGACTGCCTTCTTTTATATTTTGTACGCCTTCATATACAATGCGATCGCCTTCATCGAGACCCGATTTCACCAGGATGAAATCATCGATGCGGGCTTCGGGCATAAAACTTTTCATGCTCACTTTCTGTTCCTCGTCTACAACAAATACATAATTACGGTCCTGGATCTCAAGCACGCATCTCGATGGTATGATGAGGGCATTTGAAATAGGCGTTGTAAGTACGATGTTTCCGCTGGCGCCATGTTTAAGCACACCCGATGGATTGGGAAATGCTGCGCGGAATGCGATAGAGCCGGTTTCCTTGTCGAACTCGCCTTCCATCGTTTCAATTCTGCCGCGATGTTTGTAGGTAGTTCCGTCGGCCAGCACCAACGTGGCGGGTTGTTTGGCCTGACTGGCTTTCTTATTATTTACATAACTCAGGTATTCCTGTTCAGACACTTTGAAATATACGTGCATGGCTTTATTGTCTGACACGGTGGTCAACAGGGTTCCTTCATTAACAAGGCTTCCTAATTTATGCGGTATGCGGTCGATGATACCATCGAACGGCGCCCGTATAGCTGTATAAGATAAATTGATGTTTGCTTTTTCTTCCCTTGCGCGGGCTTCGTCAACCTTTGCTTTCGCAGCAGCCAGCTTTGCATTTGCCAGTTCCAGTTCAGTGCCTGTCACGATCTTTTTATCTACAAGCGACTGCACGCGGCGCAGTTCCACTTCAGCGCTTTTTACCTCGGCCAATGCACTGGCCAATGCGGCTTTTGCTTCAGTTACCTGCACCTTGAACTCGGCATCGTTGAGGCGGAACATCAACTGGCCTTTCTTTACAAACTGGCCTTCATCGACCAGGATGTCTTCGAGAAAACCCGATGCTTTCGCCCGCAGCTCAACGTTCTGCCGGGCATTGATGTTTGCAACATACGAGCGGTTAAGCGTAGTATCCCTGCTTTTCAATTCAAACACAGGTACTTCCACATCTGGATTTTTCTTTTCTGTATTTCCTTTTACGGCACATCCTGTTAACCAGACTATCGACAAAATATTCAAGGCTGCTAAAGCTTTCATCTCTTTATACATTTATTTAATATTTAATAGGAAGGGATAAGCAAATATTCCCCTGCCAAACCTGTTTTTGGAGCAAGCAATTTCCTGTTATAATTATCATTATCGCAAGCAGAGAAAGGAACGGTATTATAGGAGTCAGAACGGAGTAAGCCGGAAAAGAAAAAGATAATAAAATGGAGGGAGATGGGCGCATTTCCTGGAATACGATACCGGCATTTTTGCGGGATCGATAGTATTTACCAGTTTGCCTATATCATTGTAGCTGTTGCGGAAAGATGTTTCTGCACGAAATCGCAGCCGCAGGAATGATTGCTTATTGCGGGTGTTATAAGTACAATTAACCTGCTCATCCTCATCGGAAACAAAATTAAGATCACCCGGGGTATTGGCAAATAACGTGTTGTCTCCCGCATGCCATTGCGTACGCAAACCCTGATCGGCCATCGCTATGAGGCCGAACAATAAATAAACTATGAATTGAAGAAAGTATTTCTTGATCACAATCA
>CBIHPC010000654.1:0-2276 GCA_966211305.1 uncultured Niastella sp. | reverse complement strand
AATATGGATATCGCGGAAGACCGCGGCCGTTTCAGCGATATGCTGAAAGAACTGAAGATCCCCTACCCCGACTATGGAACAGCATATACTGTTGATGAAGCTGTAGAAGTAGCCAATAAAGTAGGATATCCTGTTCTGGTTCGCCCGAGTTATGTACTGGGTGGGCAACGGATGCGGATCGTTATCAACGATGAAGAAGTGGAAAAAGCGGTAGTAAGCCTGCTGAAACACATCCCCGGCAACAAGATCCTTATCGATCACTTCCTCGATCGTTGCCAGGAAGCGGAAATAGACGCCATTTGTGACGGAGAAGAGTTTCACGTAATGGGCGTTATGGAGCACATTGAGCCTGCAGGTATCCATAGCGGCGATAGTAACGCCGTGTTGCCACAGTTCAACCTGAGCCCGCTGATCGTTGAAACCATGGAAGAATATGCCCGTAAGATCGCATTCAAATTAAATATCAAAGGGCTTATCAACATTCAGTTTGCCATCAAGGACGGTAAAGTGTATGTGATAGAGGCCAACCCGCGCGCATCGCGCACCACGCCGTTCATTGCCAAAGCTTACCAGATCCCTTACCTGAATGTGGCTACCAAGGTAATGCTGGGCGCCAATAAACTGCGCGACTTCAAATTTGTAAAACGCCTGAAGGGTTATGCTATCAAAGAGCCTGTGTTCAGCTTTGAGAAATTCCCCGGTGTAAGCAAAGAACTGGGGCCTGAAATGAAGAGTACCGGTGAAGCTATCCGCTTTATTAAAGACCTGCGCGATCCTTACTTCCGTCAGTTGTACAAAGACAGAAGTATGTATTTGAGTAAGTAGTTCATTGTAACACTATAAAAAAGCCCCCACGGTAATAACCAAGGGGGCTTTTTGTTGCAATATTTTAAGTGATCAGATCTCGACCATGCTGTGTTTGATAGCAAAGATAACCAGGCCAACCCGGGTTTTTACTCCCAGCTTTTCGAACAGGGAATTCCGGTAATCGTCAACCGTACGGGGACTTACGAACATTTTGCCGGCAATGTCTTTATAGGTCAACTCGGTGCAAACCCATTTCAGGAACTCCTTTTCCTTTTCGGTAAGGTGAACCGGCTCATTGGGTTTATCCATGTCTTTATGCAAACCGCTGATGATTTTGCCCGATATCAGTTCAGAAAGGTAAAAGTCTTTGTGTAAAACAGAATCCAGCGCCAGTTTAAGTTCTTCCGGTTCTGCATTTTTCATAATATAGCCTTTGGCGCCGAGACGCAGCATGCGAATGATGATATTCTCATCGCTGAACATGGAGAGGGCGAGGATCTTTACCTGCGGAAAATTCTTATAGATCCATTTGGCTGTTTCATACCCGTCGATATCCGGCATGTTTACATCGAGCAGGATAATATCGGGTATAACATGCTTATTGAGCTTCTCCTTCACTTCCTGCCCGTTACTGGCCTCAAATAATACCTTATAGTTCTCAAAAGAATTGATCAAACGCGCCAGTGCATTTCGCAGCAACGTGTGATCATCTGCAACCGCTACCTGTATGTTTTTATTAACAGTCATTATCGCTCATTCACTTTTTAATTGGGTAAAGGCAATTGAATGGACACAATAGTACCCTGGCCAGGCTCACTTTGCATATCAATTTCTGCACCAATCAGTTTTGCCCGGTTGAAAATACTCTTTAATCCGACACCAGCCGCAGAGGATGTGGAATTTTTCTTTTCCGCCACGTTGAAACCAATACCATCGTCGGTTATCCTCATTATAAATTTGTCATCGAGGTAGGTTAATGTAACCTGGATCTTTTTTGCTTTCGAGTGTTTTAAAATGTTATTCAGGTTTTCCTGGAAAATCCTGAACATCACGATCGATTTCTGATCGTCGAGACTTTGCTCGATACCCGAAATACCGAATTCAATTTCCAGCAAACCTGTCCTGTTAATATTCTCCAGCTCAAAGTGGATCGATTCGGCCAACCCGATCTGGGTTATACGATCGGTATGCAGGCTTTTGGTCAAATTCGCGAGGTCTATCATGGCTTTATTCAACACCTGCCGGGCGCCCTGTACAGGTTCCCAGGCCTCGTGTTTATCGGTCATAGGCAATACCGCCAGCGAAAGCTTTACCACTGACAGCATTTGACCAATATTATCATGCAGTTCCTGGCCTATATTCTTGAAGGTCTCTTCCTGTATCTCCAGTTGCGATTTCAGGGTTTCCCGTTCATACTCTTCTTTCATCCGGTTTATTTCTAAAACCTGCCTGTGTTGCCGCCGTTGGTA
>CBIHPC010000653.1:0-2287 GCA_966211305.1 uncultured Niastella sp. | reverse complement strand
CAAGACCCGTTGCGACTGCAACCGCAGCGAAGAGTAGTACATCCGTTCAACCAAAAAAAAGATCCAATGCCATTTCATGGGTAGCCCCTGTAACTTGTATCCTTGCCGGTTATGTAATCTGGCGTTTTGTTCTTGGAGATCCCAGCAATTTTACTCAACCTGATCCAGCCGGTGGATTCTGGCCTCATCATAAAGGACCTAAAGGTGGTTTGGTGAGAATGTATGAAGGTGGTATAGTAGTACCTGTGTTGATCGCTACTTTTTTAACAGCGATCACTTTCGTTATCGAGCGTTTGCTCACCATCACAAAAGCTACCGGTACAGGTAACATTGCTGAATTCATTCGTAAAGTACAATATCACCTGGCTAACAAGAATGTTGATCAGGCTATTTCTGAGTGCGATCGTCAGCGCGGAAGTGTTGGTAATGTGATGAAAGCCGGTTTGCGCAAGTACAAAGAAATGATCTCTAATACGGAGCTTGATACCGAGCAAAAAGTTTTAGCTATTCAGAAAGAGGTTGAAGAAGCTACAGCCCTCGAACTGCCTATGCTTGAAAAGAACCTGGTTTTCCTGTCGACTATCGCTTCGGTAGCTACCCTGTTGGGTCTGTTCGGAACGGTATTGGGGATGATCACTTCATTCGCTGCCCTGGCTGCTGAAGGTGGTGGCGGTGCTGCCGCAGAGTTGTCACGCGGTATCTCCGAGGCCCTGTACAATACGGCCCTGGGTATCGGTACTTCTGCTGTTGCCATCATCATGTATAATATCTTTACCACTAAGATCGACTCTATTACATATGGTATCGATGAGTCTGGTTTCACACTGACCCAAAGTTTCGCTTCCTTATATAAGTAGTTGATGTTCCCCAAAATGGGGAAATCTGCTTTTTTTTTAAAAAAAGCGGGAACTGTATATGGAAATCGGAATGAAGTGAATCTTATACCAGAATCAAGAAAATTTAAGATATGCCTAAAGTAAAAATGCCGCGCAAGAGTACCAATGTTGACATGACCGCGATGTGCGATGTGGCATTCCTGTTACTTTCTTTCTTCATCCTTACCACCAAGTTCAAATCACCTGATAGTGTGGAAGTTGTAACCCCGAAATCGGTTTCAACCAAACCTGTTGACGAGAAGAATGTGGTGATCGTAACTATGGACAAGGAAGGAAAAGTATACTATTCTGTGGGCGACGACAATGTCGAACAAAAGCAGGAAATTATCGATATGATCGACCAGGGTAAAAGCCTTGGGTTGACCGATAAGGAGAAAGCTGCATTTGCAAAAAGCGGTTCATTCATCGGGGTTCCTTTTTCAATGTTGAAGTCGTACCTGCAATTGAACGAGGAGCAGGTTAAAAATTACAAGGCTCCGGGTGTTCCCATCGATTCAGCTAACAATGAACTGAGTGTTTGGATGAATGCGACGACGCGTGCCTTCACCGGCGCCAAAATGACCCTGTTGGTAAAAGGCGACAACAACGCCAAGTACCCAACATTCAAAGGGGTGATTGACGCATTCAAAGCGAATGAAATATTCAAGTTCTCGATGGTGACCGACCCCGAAGGGGTGCCTGAAGGTACGGCGCTGGCTGCTAAAAGAGCCTCCGGTTCAAAAGAGGACTAACAGCGAATTAAATTCTTAACTTCAAAAAAAGTGCGATATGGCAGAAATGGATACCTCCTCCGGGGGGGGACATAAAAAAGGACCAGGCGTTAAGAAAGGGAAGAAACTTTCTACACGCGTTGATCTTACGCCAATGGTGGATTTGGGATTCCTGCTGATCACGTTCTTCATATTCACTACCACTATGAGCCAGCCCACTGCTATGAAGCTTTTCCTGCCGAAAGACACGGAAAAGCCCGAAGAGCAGAATAAGATCAAAGCGTCTGGCGCTTTGAGTATTATGCTGGGTAAAAACAATGGGGTGTTTTATTATGAAGGCGAATTGTTACCAGATGGTTCCAACTTCAAGTCAAGCAACTTTAAAGAGATCAGGGATGTGATCATCAATAAAAGGAAATCAACAAATCCCCAGGATTTTGTAGTGGTTATCAAACCCGGCCCCGAGGCCACCTACAAAAACACCGTTGATATGCTTGACGAAATGACCATAAACGATGTAAAGCGTTATGCAATGGTTGATATTTTCGACATTGAAGTGCAGTTAATGCAAAAAACCGAAGAAAATTCAGGCCAGTAATAGTTGCTTTATGGAAACTTGCATTCAATGCATCTAATTACAAAGATTTTTTAATATGGAAGTCAATAAAATATTAAGCGCTG
>CBIHPC010000652.1:0-2303 GCA_966211305.1 uncultured Niastella sp. | reverse complement strand
GTAAGCGAAGGAATTTCTTTCAGCGCATTGTACATCACACTGGCATGGCTGTACGTAAACAGTTCGTACCCTTTTCGCAGGTCGCAATGTGCATCGATTTGAAGCACGCCAAAATCGCCGTGGTATTCGGCCAGGGCTTTGAAATAGCCCAGCACAATACTGTGGTCGCCGCCAAGGATGGCCACCAGTTTATTGCGGTTCAGTAACTGTTTGGTTTGTTCGTACACCCATTTGTTCAAATAATTACCGCCTTCATTGATCTCGCGCAACGATTTACACATGAACAGGTTCTTCTCCAGTACTTCGCCGTGCGAAATATAGTCAATGTATAATTCGGCCTCCTTACGCAGGTAGTCGCTTTTCAACAGGACCTTTTTATCGGGATGACGCATAAAAAAACCCTGTTTCCACGCTTCTTTGTGGTCAGGGTCAAAAAGATCGACATGCATACTTGCTTTAAAAATATGATCGGCCGCACGTGCGGTGCCGGCATTATAGCTTACTGTAACCTCCCAGGGCACGGGCAAAATGACCAGGCGGGCATCTTCCTCCGTGAAAGGCAATCCAAAAATATTATTGTTGGGGTTACTTGCCGCGTTGGGATCAAAATGTGATAGATCTGTCATATATCATACACTAAAAAAACGGGGATGCAAGGTAGCACCCGATTGCAAACCTGCAAAAAAATTGTATAAAACGAGCTACCGTTTGTTAGTTCGGGGTTCAGAGTTCCATGTTGCAAGTTCCGGCTTCCTAATTGCAAGTTGCAAGTTCCAAGTTCCGGGTTCCCCGGGCTTGTGCAAAATGCTGATAGTAAGCAGGCACCGGAACCCATACTTCCTGAAACTCTGAACTCTAAACATTGAACAGCGAACTGTGAACTGTGAACTCTGAACTTTTTCCCATCTGCTTTGTTGCACTACATCTATGTACCTAGTTACGAATATTTTAATGCCACATGATCAAAATCATTCAATACCTCTATACATTTTTGAACTAACTTTGCGGTGCAAGTAACAATTGTGCCACGCCGTCAAGGCGTTACAATAAAAATTTCAGATGAAAAAGATCCATATTGTTATACTGGTAGGCATAGCTGTAGGTATCATGATCCTTTTGAGCTTTATGGCCGACCTGTCTACCTATGAAACCCTCGCCTCGGCCCGCCAGAAAGAAGGAAAAACCGTAACGGTGATTGCCAAACTCGATAAATCGGTAGCCATACCCATTGAGTACGATCCGGCCAAAAACCCCAACCTCACCAGATTTTATGTAGTTGATTCGCTGGGGAACAGGGCACAGGTGCGTTACTATTTTGAAAAGCCTTTCGATATGGAGAAGAGTGATCGTATTGTGCTGAAAGGAAAAATGCAAGGCGATATTTTTGAAATTACCAGTAAGGATGGTATCCTTATAAAATGTCCTTCCAAGTACAAAGACGATCCCAAAGCTGCGCAGAACAACCTGACTCAAAACTAATAACCTGTAATGAAGTATATCGGTGAACACCTGTTACCCGGTCAGTTGGGACATTTTTTGATAGTACTTTCCCTGGTAGCGTCATTGGTGGCAACTATTGCCTATTTCAAAGCTTCCAATGCTACCTCACCCCAGGACCATGATAGCTGGAAAAAACTGGCCCGCTTTGCATTTTTTATCGATGCGGGTTCGGTACTCACAACTTTCGGCATTCTTTTCTTTATCATCTCGAACCATTATCATGAATATTTTTATGCCTGGAACCATTCGGATGTTTCCCTGAACCCCAAATACCTGCTTAGCAGTATCTGGGAAGGGCAGGAAGGCGCATTCCTTTTATGGGCCTTCTGGCAGGCCATTCTGGGCATATTGCTAATAAAAACAGGCAGGAAATGGGAAGCGCCCGTAATGACGGTGATGAGTTTCGCCCAGTTTTGCCTGGCCACCCTTATTATCGGCGTTTATGTTTTCGATCTCAAAATAGGCAGCAGTCCGTTCTTACTTACCCGGCACCAGTTTCAGGATGCACCGGTATTTTCGGCCGCCGATTACCTGAGCCAGCCCAAAATTGCCAATGGTAATGGGCTGAACCAATTATTGCAGAACTACTGGATGGTGATCCACCCGCCGGTATTGTTTCTGGGTTATGCCAGCACCATTGTGCCTTTTGCTTTTGCAATTGCCGGGTTGTGGAAGAAAGATTTCGGGGGCTGGACCAAACAGGCCCTTCCCTGGTCGCTTTTTTCAGGCGCTATTTTCGGCCTCGGTATTATGATGGGCGCCGCCTGGGCATACGAATCGCTCACTTTCGGCGGTTACTGGGC
>CBIHPC010000651.1:0-2319 GCA_966211305.1 uncultured Niastella sp. | reverse complement strand
TATTCAGTTTCTTCCTGGCGTTTCCATCAATTTCAGCCCAGCCGCCCCATGAACCGCCGATAACTACATCCAACCCTATTCCTTTGTAATTAGCTCTGAAGGTAAATCCGATGCCATAATGGTTATCTGCTTTTTTCGCCAGTTGGATCTGGTCGTTCTCGTTGATCTTTCCATCAGGCGCTGCAAAAGTGCCATCGCTTTGTAAGGCGCCTCTTACATCCCGGTAAGAAAGTGATCCGGGCTTCAAATTACTTGCTACCGTACCAAACACCTCGGTAATTCCATATTTGCTTACATAGGCATCGATCTCAGCCTGGTCTTTTAACATTCCCAGGTAATCGTACCCCCATATACCAATATCATCAGACTCGCCATTCCTTTTATTCCAGGGACTTAACATTGACAGTTCGGTAAAATTACCTTTAACCCATTTATTTTCATACCAGGTAAAGCGGCCATCGATACCATAAGTGAAGTCTTTTCCAATTCGATCGTGCCAGCCAAGCGCGAACTCGTAACCGAAGAAATTCATTTTTCCAAAATTCTCGGCAGCAATAGAACCACCTACTGTAAGCGGAACTGCAGCCGTATTTTCCATCAACATATCGGTTCCCTTGTTATAGAAACCTTCCATTGTCACAGAGAGGCGGTTATTCAGGAAACGGGCATCGATACCGAGGTTGTGTTTCGTTTCATCGCTCCACTTAGCATTGGGATTGGGCGACACACTCATCTTCAAACCGGTTGATGAGTTGTTGTTGTTATTACCGCCAAACACGGCGCCTTTACCATTCTCGAACGTATAACGCTGACGCCATTGCCAGGCCCTGGTATCATCTTTACCCAGGAAACCAATAGAATATCTTACTTTCAAATAATTCACCTTGCTAACATCGAAGAATGACTCATTTGAAATTACCCAGCCGGTAGACAGCGAGAAAAACTTACCCCAATAATTATCGGGAGCAAAGCGGGTAGAAGCGTCTGTACGGAAGAGGAACTCGGCCAGGTATTTATCGGCATACGCATAGTTCAAACGGCCGATATAACCAAGCGTACCTGACTCGGAACCCTGCGTTTTGCCGTCAACTGCACCAAAAGCGGTGTTAAACTGACCATTTGTGCTCAGGATGGGATTCTCCTTCCAAACATCGGCCTGGTAGGTAAATGACTCCCCCTTTTCGGCAGAGAACAGGGCACCTAAGCTATGACGGCCGAATGTGCGGTTATAGGTAAGGAAAAAGTTCATTTGCTCCATTTCACCTTCGGTAGACGAGTAGTAAAGGCGGTTACCGTTTGAGAAATTGGTTCCCGGTATGATAGCTGTGGCTCCGTCATAAATATGCCCATATGTACCGAGCGTATTGAAGTTATACAGCTTATATTGCGTACCTACCTGCGAACCATTGGAGTTGGTAAAATAGCGGGCGTACTGCAATTTCGCTTTCAGGCCTTTTACCCAGGGCACTTCATATTCGGCAAACATATTTACAGCCAGGGTTCTATCCTTGGTCCTTGCAATGTTCCTCAGGCGCTGGATCTCATAAAAATGATACTTCGATAAATTATCTGAATTTGAACCAGGGATCTTTACGGGAAGACCATCTATGTACGGAGGAACGTAGCGAGGCGATAGTAACAGGTTCCGGTAGTCATCGTCAAGATTTTCACCGGCTACCTTATTAAAGGTCTTTTGCAGATCGCTAAAATTACCCGATACCTGTACACCGGTTTTCAACCCGGTAGCTACATTGATATCGGCGCCGGCGCGTAGGGTCCATTTTTTATAGTCAAGATAACCGATATTTCCATCCTGTGAATAATAGCTTGCGCTTGCAAAATAAGTTGCCTTATCGGTTCCGCCACTCACATTAATAGTATGACGCGTGTTATGCGCCTTTTTCCAGGCCGGTTCCAGCCAGTCGTGATCAATGGTTTTGAAATGTTCCAGTTCATCAGGAGCAAAGAATGAATTGCTGAGCTGGGAAGCATTTGTAACATTATTACCATTTGGCCCGTTCATGATATTATAGTACATGCCAAAATCGTAGGCGCTCATCATTTTCGTGCGGTATACTTCATCGTTGATACCATATGAACCGCTGTAAGAGAATCTGGGGGCGCCGGCTTTACCACGTTTTGTGGTAACGATAATAACACCATTTGCGGCCCTTGAACCGTAAATAGCTGCTGCTGCATCTTTCAATACCGTTACACTTTCCACTTCCGAGGGATCGAGGTTATTGAACTGAGTAGCGTCGTTCTTACCATCGCCGGTAACCTGTATAACACCATCAATTACATACAATGCATCTAACG
>CBIHPC010000650.1:0-2321 GCA_966211305.1 uncultured Niastella sp. | reverse complement strand
AATCAGGTGTTTTCCAATTAACAATAGAGAGAGAAGATCAGGCGGTGCTAATTAATTTTAGCATCGCCTTTCTTTTAGGGGAAGGCAAAAATGTACAGAGGCATAAATGGGAGCCAGATACTGAAGAATGAGTGATATGGGAACGTAAAGCCAAATCTTTATATATTAGCATCGTTATGCCCGTAACATTTACCACCACTTTACTGCAATTTGCCCAACAGGGTGAAAAAACCGGCTGGACGTATATTGAAATTCCGGCAGATGTTGCACAGAAAATAAAGCCCGATAACAGGAAGTCGTTCCGCGTAAAAGGTAAAATTGACAATTTTGCTATAAAATCGGTGGCGGTGATGCCCATGGGTGGCGGTAATTTCATTTTGGCCGTAAATGCCGAAATGCGGAAAGGCATCGGTAAGCGTAAAGGCGCTATGGTAAAAATACAATTACAGGAAGATAAAGCCACCATACCGGTCAACGCAGAATTACTGGAGTGTTTGAAAGATGATCCGGAGGCCGAAGCATATTTCAATTCGCTTTCCAACAGCCACCGCTCCTACTTCAGCAAATGGATCGATGGCGCCAAAACCGAGGCCACCCGCACAAACCGGCTTGCCAAAACTATGACCGCACTGGCAAAAAAATGGGATTATGGCCGCATGATCAGAGAAGGAAAACAGAACAAAGAGGAGTGGTAAATTCCCGATGTTCCAGTGGGGCGGCAGCTTACCCATTCAAAACGAATTGCATAAGCGGTTATATACTGTAAATTGTTGTAACATATTTCAAATCGCGTATACTGCCGTTTTAAATTCTGCGTTATATCTTTATACCGGAATAAGTACTTTCCGGTAGGCTTTGTATGTGATCTATTAATAATAACAGCATCTTTTTAATAATAAAAACCCAATTACCTATTTTTTAAATTAGTTAATTTACTAATTTGCCGCAGTATACTAATACCCTATGATGAATATAATTCTACTTTCTTTCATGTGTATAACAACCTTGCCCTGTTTAGCGGTTTTACTGCATCAAGGCAAATACGCTTCCGGTTCTTCAGCAAATCCAGAATTTATATTTCAATAGGTATTGGTCGCGCATAGTAATGGGCGAAGCAGGAAATGTGTGTGGCAATAGTGTGTAACAAATAAAAATTCTATAGTCAAAAAACAAAACTGTACAACCTTTGAAAGTGAAAAACGGTCCATGATAAGTGCAATTCCCGGGCTATCTGAAAAGAATGCCTCCGCCTGGCTAACAACCGGCGACACTAAAACTGAATGTGAACTTTAAAACAATATGGTAGTTTCAATTATTTTTATCAATTAATTTTAAAAACCGTTCTATGATAAGTAAGTGTTCCCTAACCACACTTCTGCTCATCATCTCCGCAGTCAGCTTCGGTCAAAAACAAGTTGAAGGAGTATGGAAAACCCAGGACCAAAAAGACAGCCTGTTAGTAAGCCAAAGTGGACAGAGTAACCCGGCAGTATTTGTTTATTTTCCAAGCAAAGCGAAATTCCTGCCCTTCACCATCAGTGGTGAGGAACTGGTGCATTTTGAACCAGATGCATCTAAAATGACATTAAGCCTGTCGGGCGATGGTAAAACCCTTACCGACGCAACCAACGGTACGAAGAAAGTTTACACGAAAGTGTCTTCAACGTCACCGGTAAATTATAAGTCAGTACCAGCGGGCCCCGATGACTTTTTCGATTTAAGTACCAGCAATTACTATGCGGGTATCAACTTCTACCTGTCATCACACCCCGGTTTGCCTTTTATGCCTAACCCGGCTTTTATCACCAAGAAAAGAACCAGTGTTGTAAAAATTGAAAAGTACTTTGCCCGTATAAGCGGCGGTGGTGCCGTTTCAGTTCAGAAAGAGTATGACCTGGTGTATAACTTCAACGGTAGCGGTCTGATCACCTCTGTTCAGGTGGTGCCTACCGGCGCCGGTCAGGAAACCGATACATGGACATACGCATACAATGGCGATAAACTGCAAAAGATCAGCTCTCCCGGCCGCGTATTGCAATTCGATAACGACAACTGGGAAGTAGATGCACGCCAGCAAAAGAAGATCCCGTTCATCTTCCCGATGTGGTCTTATTACAGCAGCTCAAAACCACATACGGCTACCCTGCCTTATATGACAGGCGCTCCGCTGAACGAATATTTCTATAATGATGCAAACCAACTGGTGCGCATCTGTTCTAAAGACGTAAGTGAGCCGAACATTCTGGAGCATTGCACAGAATACACCTACGATAAAAATGGAATTCCCATAAAAATAGTAGAAACAAAGAGAAGCAAATAAG
>CBIHPC010000649.1:0-2326 GCA_966211305.1 uncultured Niastella sp. | reverse complement strand
CTTTTTCATGGCCGCCCCCGTCGAGCTGGGCCGTTAACCGTACCCGGGGGTTCTTGCGGCGTACATACAATGCCCCCACTCCTTTTGGGCCATACATTTTATGCGCGCTGCAGGTAAGCAGGTCGATATCGTCTTTTATAACATCAACCGGTACCTTTCCTACTGCCTGGGTGGCATCGGTAAAGAACAGCACGCCATGTTTTTTGGCCAGCGCGCCTATTTCTTTAACGGGTTGAATGGTGCCGGTTTCATTATTCGCATACATAATAGCGATAAGAATGGTGCGGGGGGTAATGGCCGCCTCCAGTTGCTGCAGGTCGATGATCCCTTCTTTGCTAACGGGTAAATAAGTTACTTCTCCACCCAGCTTTTCAATATGTTTACAGGTATCCAGCACCGCCTTGTGTTCGGTAACACAGGTAATGATGTGGTTGCCTTTTCCGGCATACATTTCAAAAACGCCTTTTATGGCCAGGTTATCACCTTCGGTAGCCCCTGAAGTAAAAATGATCTCTTTGGGTTCGGCCCCAATCAGTTTTGCCACCTGTTCGCGGGCATAATCCACCGCTTCCTCGGCCTGCCAGCCAAAAGAATGGCTGCGGCTGGCCGCATTGCCATACAGTTCGGTAAAGTATGGTAACATCACCTCCATAACCCGTGGGTCGCAGGGCGTGGTAGCATTATGATCGAGATATATGGGCAGTTTAAGCATAGTTGCATGGGGCGTAACCCCTTAATGTAAACACAAAATTAGTTGAATTGGTTGTACCTGGTGACAATCGTGAAACGTGAAAGGGCTCGCGAATTTGGGGATTTATCCAAGATCCTGCGCCGCTCGAATTTCGGGCCGATTGCCGACCTAGTCGGCTCTGAGGTTTGCCGGTTCACGTTTACCGATTGCCCGATGCGGATTGCCGCCTGCCGATTCACGCCCTTTTGCCCATCAAATCCTACATTTGTAATTCATTCAATAACTACCTGATATGCTGAAAGTTGAACATATTGGTATTGCCGTTCGCGAATTATCACAATCAGTTCCGCTGTTTGAAAAACTGCTTAACACCGCCTGTTATAAAACCGAGCAGGTTGAAAGTGAGCAGGTATCTACCGCTTTTTTCAAAACCGGCGATACCAAGATCGAGTTGCTTGAAAGCAGCAGCGCCGAAGGTGTTATTGCCAGATTTATTGAGAAAAAAGGCGAAGGCATTCATCATATCGCTTTTGAAGTGGCCGATATAGAAGCTGAAATGAAAAGGCTGGTGGCTGAAGGATTTGTTCTCCTTAATGAAAAACCCAAACCGGGGGCCGATAACAAACTGGTTTGTTTTTTACACCCTAAAACCACGAATGGGGTATTGATAGAACTGTGTATGGAGATAAAGTGATCGTTTGGACGCTTGAAGAGCGGGCTATGGGAGGTTGCAAGTTTCAGGTGGCAGGTACCGGTTACCGGGTGCCGGGTGCCGGGTGCCAGTTACCAGAAGATCGGTTACAAGTAAATAGCATTGAATGCCCGACAATAACCCAGCCACTCAATTGCTTAGCCCTGAAACCTGCAACTTGTAACAGCCAGCTATTCGCAGGCAGCTATCATTTAAGTCCCTTGTAACCCGGTATCCGGAAACTGGTAACCTTTCCTATTGTTTATTGTTTATTGCTTTATGCTCAGGGCATTCAATACGCAATTCATCAATGGCCAGGTCTTTTTGCATAAGGTTGCAGTAGTGGGTTTGCTGCCTGTCGCCGCTGTAGTAATAGCAGTTATAACACATGCGTTGGGTAGAAATAATCCCGTTCTGGTTAAGGCGGTAAATGAGGTCGAGCACCGATACCAGGAACTGCTCTTTCTTTTCGGGCGCCAGGGTGGCAATGGCGCCGTCGAGAGGCAGGGTAAAATTTTCGATCATGCCCGTTAGTTTCACTCCCTGATCGGTAAGCGAAAAATTAAAACTGCGTGAATCCAGTGCATCATCGGTTCTTTTGATGAGCCCTTTTTGTTCAAGTACTTTTATTGAATCGCTGATAGTGGCTTTGGTAAGATTGAATTCGCGGGCCATGGAGGCAATGCGGCGCTGCTTGTCGTTATTGTGGTATTTGATAAAAATGAGCAGTTGCATTTGTATCGGGCTCAGTTTATGCTCTTTGGCTTCAGCCCATAACAATACCCTGAACACTTCAGATATTTTTTCCAAAGCAGCCACGATCTTGTAGTCTACATTGGTTATATGACGTTCCGGGTTAAATGCCGACATGACAAAGCAATTCGCCTTAAAGATACTGACTTAACCCGGTGAATATAATACAAGAAAGGGTAATAATACACCCC
>CBIHPC010000648.1:0-2327 GCA_966211305.1 uncultured Niastella sp. | reverse complement strand
CTGCCTTCCTTTATCAATTATACCAAGCTAAGGGCATCGTTTGCCCAGGTAGGCAGCGGCAGCACCACGCCGTATAGAACTGCCTATACCTACTCACTGGCAAGCGGCGGTATTTACCCCGACAGCGCCCTGGTTAGTCCAACCCTTTTGCCCAACGTAAACTTAAAATCGCTTACTACTTCCACATTCGAGTTGGGTACGGAAGTGCAGTTTTTCAACGGCAGGTTAGGCGTTGACGTGGCAGTGTATTTTGGTAACACAAGGAACCAGATCTTCACCAGAACGGTAGACGCTTCTTCAGGTTACAGTTCTGCCATCATCAATGCGGGAAGAGTAAGGAACAATGGTTTGGAAATACAGCTTAACGCCAAACCCATTGCAAACGCAAAAGGATTTAACTGGAGCCTTTATGGAACTTTTGCTTTCAACCGCAATAAGATCATGTCTATGCCCGATAGTTCGGTATTGCTACGGGCAGGAAATGTAGCCAGCGGCCAGATAGTGGCATCGGTAGGCGGCAGCATGGGCGATCTGTATGGTTTGGGTTACCAGCGCAGTCCCGACGGACAGGTGATCTTCGACGCTGCAACCGGCTTTCCAAAGATCACAGATAATATCATTTACCTGGGAAACACCGTACCAAAATACAGGTTCAGCCTCGGCAATAATTTCCGCTTTAAGAACTTCAGCTTAAACCTGCTGTTCGATGCGCAGGTGGGAGCCGTAGCTTACTCGCTTACCCATTACAAAATGGCAGAACAGGGCAAATTGAAAAGTACGCTACCGGGCAGGTACAATGGAATTATCGGTAACGGCGTGGTAGAGAATCCCGACGGGTCTTTCCGCAAAAACGATGTGGTGGCAACCGATATCGATCAATATTATCAATACAGCATTGGCAGCTACAATGCAGAAGGCAGCACCTTCAGTACCGACTTTTTAAAATTCCGCGAGGTTTCTTTGGCTTATGCCTTTAAGCCGGCGTTGCTTAAAAAGATCGGTTTAAAAGCAGCAAACGTTGGTATTTACGGGCGCGACCTGTTCATATGGTCACCCTGGCCAATATTCGATCCTGAGTTCGGTACACTGGCAGGATCAGACATCGTAAGGGGTTTTGAAACGGGACAATTTCCTTCTACCCGCACCATGGGCTTTACATTAACCGTGGGGTTATAATTATTGCGTAAAAACCGATCAATCATAAAAGAATACAGGGATGAGAAAGAATATATATATGGCATGTATGGTTTTGATGGCGGCGCCGGCATTCTATTCATGCAAAAAAGGCTTTGAAGAGCTGAATACAGACCCTATCAACATTATCAGCACTACACCCGACAAGTTGCTGGCTCCTGCCTTGATAAACGCCATTTGGCCGGGCATGAGCCGTAACAGGAGCTTTAACAATGAACTGATGCAGGTTACCGTATCGCAA
The DNA here is from genome assembly GCA_966211305.1 of uncultured Niastella sp. Taxonomy (GTDB): domain Bacteria; phylum Bacteroidota; class Bacteroidia; order Chitinophagales; family Chitinophagaceae; genus Niastella. Next base: position 892 of record CBIHPC010000648.1, on the reverse strand, counting down.
AGCGATGGCGATAATACCGTTTTCAGATACGCATTCCGGGCTAACTGGTCAGATTATTTATGGAATGCCTGGTATGTGCAGCTGACCAATTTCAAACAGGTAGACAGCCTGGCGCGTTCGGAAAAAATTACAAATGCTTCTTACCAGGGTATTGGAAAAATATGTAAAGTATGGTTATTTGCTAACCTTACAGATATCTATGGCGATATCCCCTACTCCCAGGCGCTGCAGGGCGATCAGCAAAATGTTGTACCGGCTTTTGACAGGCAGAAAGACATTTATCTCGATCTGTTCAACCAGCTGGAAGCAGCCAACACCCTGCTTGCCGCGGGTGATACCATAGTTGCAACAAGCGATCCTTTATATAAAGGGGATATTGGCAAGTGGAGAAAATTTGCCAATTCATTATACCTGCGCCTGTTGTTGCGCATATCGGGTAAAGCAGAAATGCAACAGCAATGTATTGCAAAAATAAAACAGATAGTAGAGACCCCCGGCCAATACCCGGTCTTTCAAAGCAATGCCGACTGCGCCAGAATACTTTGGAGCGGCGGTACCAGTACTACCGACCCCTACACCTCGCCCTATTTGAATGGTGTGCGTGCGCAGGATTTTCGAAGCCCGTCGCTTTGCAGTTTCTTTTTAGACAATCTGGTTGCGTGGAGCGACCCCCGTTATGTTTCATCTACACCGTATGGAAAGGGCAGCATTGGCCGCTTCGGTATTGCGCAGGCCAGCGGCGGCGGATGGTATGGCGTAAAAAGCGGGTACCAGCCAGGTACCGGCGATGTAAAAGGTTGTTATTTTCAAAGCTATGATAATGCCAGTAGCGGCGGTGTATGGTCGCTTCAGCAAAACCCCAACACCGGTATTATTATGCAGTATGCCGAAG
>CBIHPC010000647.1:0-2330 GCA_966211305.1 uncultured Niastella sp. | reverse complement strand
ACATCGCGGCCGCTGTTGTTCTTGGGGAACGCAATAAAGTCGCGAATGCTTTCGCTGCCGCCTAAAATAGCGCACAAACGATCGAACCCGAAGGCAATACCTCCGTGTGGTGGTGCACCGTATTCAAAAGCGCCCAGCAAAAAGCCGAATTTATGCAGGGCCTCTTCCTGGCTCATGCCCAGGGCTGCAAACATTTTCTCCTGCAGGTCGCGCTGGAAAATACGGATGGAACCGCCGCCGATCTCATTGCCATTCAGCACCATATCGTACGCATTGGCCTTGATGTTAGCATATGGGTGTTTCAGGTATTCGGCTGCATTGTCAATCACCGGGCTGTTTTTGATCATGATGTCGATATGATCGGGTTTGGGTGAAGTGAATGGGTGGTGACGTGCTACCCACCGGTTATCATCTTCGGCGTATTCGAACAGCGGGAAGTCGAGCACCCACAATAATTTAAACTCATCTTTTTTACGCAGGCCAAGGCGTTCGCCCATTTCAAGACGCAGTTCGCTCATGGCTTTGCGGGTTCTTTCTTCTGCACCGGCCAGTATCAGCACCAGGTCGCCGGCTTTGGCGCCAGCTGCATCGGCAATGGCTTTCAGTTTATCTTCCGTAAAGAATTTATCCACGCTGCTTTTATAGGTGCCATCGGTATTGCATTTTATAAATACAAGCCCCTGCATACCTATCTGCGGGCGTTTTACCCACTCCGTAAGTTCATCGGTTTGTTTACGGGTGTATTCCGAACATCCGGGTACGGCAATGGCCAGAACGGTTTCCGCTTCTTTGAAAACTTTAAAGTCGGAACTGGCGATGAGGTCACCAGTAGCCTGCAACTTGCCGTCTTTGGTAAAGGCCGATTTTATATTCAGCAACTGCATGCCGAAGCGAATGTCGGGTTTGTCGTTACCAAACTGCCACATGGCTTCTTCCCAGCTCATGCGTTGTACTTTTTCGGTAACCTCTATACCTTTCACCGCTTTGAAAATATGTTTTACCATGCCTTCGAACATGTTCAGGATATCTTCCTGTTCAACAAAGGCCATTTCACAATCTATCTGGGTGAATTCCGGCTGGCGGTCGGCCCGAAGGTCTTCATCGCGGAAACATTTTACAACCTGGTAGTAACGGTCGTAGCCGCTCACCATCAGCAATTGCTTGAATGTTTGTGGCGATTGCGGTAATGCATAGAACTGACCGGGGTTCATGCGCGAAGGAACCACAAAGTCGCGGGCGCCTTCGGGCGTTGATTTAATAAGGAACGGCGTTTCGATATCCATAAAATGGTTATCGTGCAGGTAATTGCGGGCGGCGCGGTTAACGGAATACCTCAGCTCCAGGTTTTTCTTCACCATGTTCCGGCGCAGATCGAGATAGCGGTATTTCATGCGCAGGTCATCGCCGCCATCGGTATCGTCCTGGATGGTAAAGGGCGGTGTTACCGATTTATTAAGAATGGAAAATGAGGTTATTTTGATCTCGATATCGCCGGTTGGCAGGTTGGGATTCTTATTACTGCGTTCGCTAACCACACCTGTGGCCTGCAGTACGAATTCGCGGCCCAGGGGCTGCTGATCGAGCTGACTGTTCAATTCTTCCCCCAATAACAACTGGGTAATGCCATAACGGTCTCTCAGGTCAATAAACGTAATACTGCCAAATTTTCTAATGGTTTGCACCCAGCCGGCAAGCGTTACCTGCTGCCCGGTTTGTGCTATCCGTAATTCTCCACAGGTATGAGTTCTGTACATTCCTATAAGTTTAAAATTTAAATTCCAAGAACCAGACTGAAATCTCAAGATCCAAGATCCAGCTCCAAAAAAGCACCAAATCTAAAGGCTTAAGATCCAAATAATAAATACCAAACCAGCGTATTGGCATTTGGAGTTTGACATTTATTTGGTTCTTGTAATTTGTGATTTTTTAAGAGCATGGGAGGCAAAGGTAATTCAAAACGGGTATGCTTTCAAAGCGGGGGAAAGGCGGCGGAACATTTTCCAGGACATTGGTAATCAAATAAAGGCAATATATGCTGTTTTTTTACTAGTTCAATAACACGGAACGCTGAAGCAAAAGGCAAAAGGCTGAAGGCGGAAAGCGGGCTTCGAAAGTGAGACACAAGCATTAAACGTTCAGCGTTCAGCTTTTAGCCTTTTATTTAGGTATTTTTTTTTATTTTTCTGACCGGATGTTATTGTTTTGCAGCGTCTAAGAACGGAAAGAAAGTAAAAGAACTGAACAGGCCGGTAACAAAAACAATAGCGCAAGTACCAATATCATATAATGGGATCCGGAATTATTTTTTGTCTGATTGTAGCAGTTGCAGG
>CBIHPC010000646.1:0-2335 GCA_966211305.1 uncultured Niastella sp. | reverse complement strand
TCAATATTCCAAAGTTCATTAAACAAATAACTACCGATAATGTAAAAGGATCGGCGCATACCATTTTTGTATCCAACATTATGGGGGCGGGTTGCTCGCGGGTTTGTCCGGTAGAGAAGTTATGCGAAGGCGCCTGTGTGTTCAACCTGTTGGAAGAACCGCCGATCCCCATTGCCCGGTTGCAACGCTATTCAACCGAAATGGCCATGGAGAAAAAATGGAAGTTATTCGAACGCAAACCCGCTACCGGGAAAAAGGTAGCGATCGTAGGCGCAGGTCCGGCAGGGTTGAGCTGTGCGCATGTGTTGAGCCGTGAGGGTATTGATGTAACTGTTTATGAAAAAGAAAGCAGGGGCGGTGGTTTGATGACCTATGGTATTGCCGCTTACAAGGTAACGCCCCGTTTTTGTGAAGACGAAGTAAACTATATCACCTCATTGGGCGGTATAAATATAAAGTACAACCAGGAGCTGGGTAAAGATATAACGCTGACTGAACTGAAAAACAATTATGATGCGGTATTCCTTGGTTTTGGGGTTGGCCTTGCGCGGCAACTGGATATTCCCGGTGAAGAACTGGGCGGTGTGGTGGATGCCATTAAGTTTATTTATGACATTCGCGCCGGTGCATACGAACAGGTGCCGGTAGGCGATAAGGTAGCAGTGATAGGAATGGGCATGACGGCCATCGATGCGGCTACGCAGGCAAAACGCCTCGGCGCCAAAGATGTTACGCTGGTCTATCGCCGAACACAGGATGAAATGCCCTGTACTGAAGCGGAGCTCGACCTTGCGAAACTCGATGGCTGCCGCGTTATCTGGCTGGCGGCGCCGGCCATGTTGAAAGGCGAACATGGAAAGGTAACACAACTGGTATGCAGCCTGATGCAATTGGGCGAACCCGATACCAGCGGTCGCCGTTACCCGGTAGCAACCGGTGAGCAATTCATATTGGAAGTTGACATGGTTATTAAAGCGGCCGGACAAATTCCTTTTTCGGAACTGGTAACGGCCAGCCAGTTGGAAAATACATATGGAAAGATCGTGGCACAAACGAATGGCGCTACCAATATAGCCGGTGTATTTGCCGGTGGAGATTGCGTGAATGGAGGGAAAGAGGTTGTAGATGCAGTACAGGCTGGTAAAATTAGTGCAAGCTCTATTTTAGAATATTTGTTTAAAAAATGATCATTACTATTATAAATGGCAGTTTGTTGTTTGTGGTTTGTTGTTTGTAGTTCTTTCCGTGCAACGTAACTACAAATAGCAGGATTTATACAGTCGCGAGCCTTGAAGATAAACAACCACAAACCACAAACTATAAACGAATAACATGGCTGATATATCTGCAAATTTCCTCGGTATAAGATCTCCCAACCCTTTCTGGCTGGCGAGTGCACCCCCTACCGATAAAAAGATCAACGTGCTGCGGGCCTTTGAAGCCGGCTGGGGTGGCGTGGTTTGGAAAACCCTGGGCAGCCAGGTAAAGAATGTATCGAGCCGTTACTCAGCCGTAAACTACAATGGGTCGAAGGTGATGGGCTTCAACAATATTGAGCTCATCAGCGACCGCCCCCTGGAACTCAACCTGCGCGAAATAAAAGAGTGCATCAAATTGTTTCCCGATCGCGCCATGATCGTTTCGCTGATGGCCGATAATACCCGCGAAAAATGGCATGAACTCATTGCACAGGTTGAAGATACCGGTGCACATGGCCTGGAGCTCAACTTTGGTTGTCCGCATGGTATGACCGAACGCGGTATGGGCGCAGTGGTTGGACAGGACCCTGAAATAGCCCGCCTGGTTGTTGAATGGGTAATGGAGAAAGCCACTATCCCTGTCATTACAAAACTCACTCCCAATGTGCATTCGGTTGTGCCAACCGGAAAGGCGGCGGTGGAAGCCGGTACCAATGCATTGTCATTGATAAATACCATACAATCGGTAACCGGTATCGACCTCGATACTTTTGTGCCCAACCCATATGTGGCAGGAAAATCAGTATTTGGCGGTTATTGCGGCCCGGCGGTAAAACCCATTGCGCTGAAAATGCTGGCCACCATCAGCCAGGACGCGGTAACCAGTAAAGTGCCGGTTTCGGGCATTGGCGGTGTAAGCACCTGGAAAGATGCGGCAGAATTTATGTTACTGGGCGCTACCACCGTGCAGGTATGCACCGCAGCAATGAAACATGGCTTCCGCATTGTGGAAGATATGTGTGAAGGGCTTGGCAACTGGATGGATGAAAAAGGGTTCAGGACCATCAATGATTTTATCGGTAAATCGGTTCCGCATCTTACCCAATGGGAAGAACTGGATATCAATTATCATATCG
>CBIHPC010000645.1:0-2337 GCA_966211305.1 uncultured Niastella sp. | reverse complement strand
TTAAGCAAGTACAGTTATCAACGATTTAATGATCGCTCCGAGTTTTACGCCTTCAAGGATCCGGCTTTCAGAACCGCCATGTTGTAAAATGGACTGTTCGTGAGAAGTAATACACATTTCACAACCATTGATCGATGAAATAACCAGGCTCACCAGTTCAAAAAACTCCTTCCCTAAAACAGGGTTCATCATTATGCTCATTTTTATACCGGCCGGCGTATTGGTATAAAAATCCTTATTCATAAAATGACGGAACCGGTAGAAGATATTGTTCGCGTTCATCAGCGATGCGCACGAAACAATTTCTGCCAGCTCATTCTCAGTTGCACCTGCTTCCTGCGCCTGCGAACGGAAACTTTCTTTCAGCAGATCGAACTTTTCATTTACCGCAACGCCATAGGCCAGTAACAACGCTTCCTTTTTATTCAGGTATTGTGTGTTGTTCAGCACATTGCTCACATTGATCTTCAGGTCCTTTATATATTTCGATTCTACCGCCAGCAATTGATGTGCAGCGGCAGAAGGAACATATTCCGGTATCTGCAGATCGTTCAACAGGTTTGAAAAGGTTTCGTTCTGTATAGCTATTCCCTGGCTCATGTTAATTACGTTTATTAGTTCATGCTTAATTGGGTAGTCAGTGTTTCCTGACCTTTCTGCCAGTTACAGGGGCACAGTTCGTCTGTTTGCAAAGCATCCAGTACGCGAACAACTTCCTGTACGTTACGGCCTACGTTCAGGTCGTATACGCTTACCCAACGTACAATACCCTGAGGGTCGATGATGAAAGTAGCCCGGTAAGCGATCTTTTCTTCTGAATCGAGGATGCCCAGTTCTTCAGCCAGTGATTTTGAAGTATCGGCCAGCATCGGAAATTTCAGGTCTTTCAGATCGCTATGATCTCTTCTCCACGCTGCATGCACAAATTCCGAATCGGTTGAAGCGCCGATCAAAATGGCATCTCTATCTGTAAATTCACTGTGTTTTTTGTTGAACTCCGCAATTTCAGTAGGACACACGAAAGTGAAATCTTTAGGCCACCAGAACATTACTGTCCATTTTCCTTTTGAGGTAGCGTACTCATTCGTTAATTCCATGAATTCTTTGCCTTTCTCAATAGATACAACCGCTTTCTTCTTAAATGCCGGGAACTGAGTTCCGATAGACAACACTTTGTTACTCATATTTTGATTTAAATTTTTTAAAAACTAACGCGCAAGGCCTAACGCAAAAACCAATATGGCTTTGGCTTTCAGCGTTCAGCTTTCAGCGTTCGATGTAAAAATGGCTTGGAAACAATCGATGCCCGCACAGGGCCTTGGTCAGGAGGCGCAAAGATGCCAAAAAATAAAATAGATTTTCATAGTATTATTCTATAAAATGATAGATTTTATCTATCTGTGCATACAAAGGCAATCGCTTTATAAATAAAGATCTGTGTTGGGCATTCACAACCGGCATCTCACTTTTTAAATCATTTTTATTTCTACCGCCCTGGTTACGGTGTCAAGTATCAAAATGCCTTCGCTGCTTTCATCCAGTTGGCCAAGTAATGTACCGCCTTCATCCCATGCGGCAGACTTACCTCCGCATAAACCATCTTCACACAGGCCAACGCTATTGCTCATTAATACCATCATTCCATAATTGGCTGCGATCTCACCCAGGCCCGTCCACGCCTTTTCAACCCCTTTTACAGTCTTTGCCACACTGGCCACATATAACTGCGCCCCGCTGTGGTGTGCGTTTTCCGAATGTTCGCGAACTGAAATTTCATAACAAATGGCCAGGGCAACCGGGGTGTTTTTAATGATCAATCCGGGTAAGTTGCCGCCGCTCACAAAAAAGGGTTCTTCATCGGCATGTAAATACATCTTTGAATTGGCCTGGCGCGGTTTACCCGGCTGAAGTATTACCATGGTTATATGAATACCTATCGCTGTTTTCGTGGGCAGCCCCACTCCAATGGTGATCTGCCTTGCATCACTGAGTTGCTGAAAAACCGCCAAACGGCTATCGTCGATGCTGGTGGCTAATTGTTTTGCAAGGGAGGGTTCATAACCGGTCAATGACAATTCGGGAAAAATAATTATATCGGCGCCATGATCCGCAGCCAGTGTGGTAAGCGAAAGATGGTTTTTAATATTGCTGTCGATATCACCGGCTACCGGTTTTGTTTGAGCTACTGCTATTTTCATCTGAAAATAATAATTGAGTTTTGGCCAGATGGAACTTACCATGGCAAAATTTGCATTGTCCTGTGTGTCTTAATGAAAATTTTGCCATGGACGTTTCATTGGATGGTTTTATTTGTACAGGTTAAATTTATTGCGTTGC
>CBIHPC010000644.1:0-2347 GCA_966211305.1 uncultured Niastella sp. | reverse complement strand
GTTATAAATCCGGTGATACTGACCTTTTGAACAGCCCCTCGTCAACTCGTTAACTCACTTCTCACTTCTTAAAATACAACACGTATTTTTTAATACGGAATCATAACAAAATAAGTTACACTCCATACTTTTAAAGTACGTTACGTACTTTGCTCACTGGATTGCAAGCCTTGTTTCTAAAGCATTTGCTGCGAAATATTTCATTGTATTGAAGATTGTTATGATCTTTTGAGTACTAATACATTTAGTTGCTTAGTGCTAAATAAGTTAGTAATAGTGCTAGCTTTGATGTAAAGCAACGGGGCATTATGTACTTAAACTGCAGAACATATTTTAGTGTACGATACGGAACTTATTCAACGGAAGAACTGGTGAACACCGCTGCTGAACATGGTTTACATGTGCTGGCCTTAACGAATATCAATTGTACCTGCGATAGCTGGGACTTTGTGAATTTCTGCAGGCAAAAAGAAATAAAACCGGTAGTGGGGGTAGAAATAAGAAATGAAGATACCCTGCTTTATATTTTAATAGCCAGGAACAACAAAGGTTTTGCCGGTATAAATGAGTTTTTATCAATCCATCTTCAACAAAAGACAAACTTTCCCTACGATGCAGCCGTCTATTTTCAGGACAGCCCTGATGTGTATATTATTTATCCCTTTGATAGAAAGGCTCCCGGTGAGCTGTTGCCCGGCGAATATATCGGCATACTGGCCGCTGAATTGAATAAATTATTTGCTACCGACTGGAAGAAGTACGGTCACAAATTTGTTGTTCGCCAGCCGGTAACCTTTCAAAACAAACAATATTTTAACCTGCACCGGTTGCTGCGGGCAATTGATAAGAATACTTTATTGTCGAAACTGCCTGTTGAAGCACAGGCTTCGCCCGATGAAATATTTGTTTCTCCGGCTACCCTGCTCGAACAGTTCAGGCAATTTCCTGCTATTGTAATGAACACCTACAAGCTGTTGGACGATTGCCGGATTGAAATGGATTTCAAGGTGGATAAAAATAAAAAATGCTTTAGTGCCACCGCCGAGGATGACAGGGTGTTGCTTGAAAAACTGGCCTCAGAAGGATTGATTGCGCGCTATGGCCGCAAAAATAAAGTGGCGCAGGAACGGCTGCAAAAGGAATTAAAGATCATCAATGACCTTGGGTTCAATTCCTATTTTTTGATCAACTGGGATATTATCAGGTATGCCCAGTCGCGCGGGTTCTATTATGTAGGGCGGGGGAGCGGCGCCAATTCCATTGTAGCTTATTGTTTGCGTATTACCGATGTAGACCCCATAGAATTGAACCTTTATTTCGAACGTTTCCTGAACCCGGAAAGAACTTCTCCCCCTGATTTCGATATAGACTTCAGCTGGACCGACCGCGATGATATTATGGACTATATCTTTAAAAGATATGGAAAAAAACATGTGGCGCTTTTAGGTTCGTATACTACGTTTCAGCATGATGCCATAATTATGGAACTGGGAAAAGTGTTTGGGCTGCCCATCGATGAAATAAAGAACCTGCAGCGAACAGCCAACCCTGCTGATAAACTACAACGTACCATTTTGCAATATGGCGGGCTCATGAAGAATTTTCCCAACAACATCTCCATTCATCCCTGCGGTATGCTGGTGACGGAAAAACCCATCAACGAATATGCCGCCCTGTTTATGCCGCCTAAGGGGTTTGCCACCACGCAAATGGATATGTTTGTGGCAGAGAACATAGGCATAAACAAATTTGATATCCTCAGCCAGCGCGGGCTGGGGCATATAAAAGAAAGTTTGCGGTTAATTAAGGCCAATAAGGGTATAGATGTAAATATTCACGACTTCCATAATTTCAGGCACAATACGGCCATCAAAAAACAAATAAGGGCGGCGGAAACCATCGGTTGTTTTTATATAGAATCACCGGCCATGCGGCAATTGTTGAAAAAGCTCCGGTGCGATGATTATGTAACGCTGGTGGCCGCCAGTTCTATCATCAGGCCGGGTGTGGCGCAATCGGGTATGATGCGTGAGTATATCACCCGCTTCCATAACCGCAATAAAGTGGTTTACCTGCACCCGCTTTTTGAAGAACATTTAAGCGAAACGTTTGGGGTAATGGTATTCCAGGAAGATGTTATAAAGATAGCGCATTACTTTGCCGGACTGTCGTTGGGCGAAGCCGATATACTGCGGCGGGCTATGAGCGGCAAGTACCGCTCGAACAACAAGTTCAGGCAAATAAAAGAAAAGTACCTCACGAACTGCCGCAACCTGGGGTATACCGATGAACTGGCAAATGAAGTATGGCGGCAGATGGAAAGTTTTGCCGGTTACAGTTTTAACAA
>CBIHPC010000643.1:0-2350 GCA_966211305.1 uncultured Niastella sp. | reverse complement strand
TGATGCGGCAACACCTGCCGTCTACTATACAGATAAAAGCTTCGGGCGGCATTCGCACTTACGAGCAGGCGGAGCTATATGTAAAAGCCGGGGCCAACAGGCTGGGATGCAGTGCAAGCGTTGCCATTGTGACCGGGGCGCCGCAAAATGGCACAACGGGATATTAGAAGAAGGCCGCGGCCGCTTGCAACCTGCAACTCCGTGAATTATCTTTGGCGAAGATTTTGCATGATCATCGACAGAGGCTATGGCTAGTTCCATGCTGCCTTTAAAAACAATATTAAATATTCGCATGAAATACATTATCAGTTGTACCTTATTGATCCTGTCGCACACATTGTTTGCACAAACCGATACGAATTCCGTTACGGTACATAAAGACCCGCGGATCGATATGCTGATAAAAAAGCAGATCCAGATCAATGAGTTTACCACCCGCGACGCCCGCCGCCATGTGCAGGGTTATCGTATTCTTGTAATAAGCACCAACGACCGCAATAAAGCCAACAGCGCCAAGGTAAAGATCTACCAGGAGTTTCCTGAATTAAAGGCCTACCTCATGTGGCAGCAGCCCAATATGAAATTAAAGGTGGGTGACTTCAAAAGCCGCGAAGAAGCCGAACCGTATTTGTCGGCCATTCAGCGTTTCTTTCCCAACGGCGTATACATCATTCGGGATATCATTGAGGTGAATCCTGACAAGTCGGGTACGTTGTAGGGCGGTTTTTGCCGCTTTCCGATTATCTTTGTGGCTATGAGCACTTTACAAAAGAAGATCCAAAGCCTGGCAAAAACATACGCTGCTGAGTTTATAGATATTCGCCATCATTTACATGCCCATCCCGAACTGAGCTACCAGGAATTCGAAACATCCCGTTTCGTTCAAAATAAACTGAATGAATTTGGTATCCCTTTCTCTGTAATGGCCCAAACCGGCGTAGTGGGTTTGATAAAAGGAAAGAACCCCAACAAAAAAGTGATCGCCCTGCGCGCCGATATGGACGCGCTTCCTATTACCGAACAAAACGATGTTCCCTATAAATCAAAGAACGAAGGCGTTATGCATGCCTGCGGCCACGACGTTCACACCACCTGTTTATTAGGCGCTGCCAAAATATTACAGGAATTAAAAAACGAGTGGGAAGGCACCGTGAAACTGATCTTTCAACCCGGAGAAGAAAGAAATCCCGGCGGCGCCAGCATCCTCATCAAAGAAGGCGTGTTGGACAATCCAAAACCACAGGCCATTTTCGGCTTGCATGTGCATCCCCAACTGCAAATTGGTAAATTAAGTTTCAGAGGCGGACAGGTTATGGCCAGCGCTGATGAAATTTATATCACTATCAAAGGCAAGGGCGGACATGCGGCCGCCCCGCATTTAACCGCAGATACCATTCTCATTGCATCGCACCTCATTGTGAGCCTGCAACAGATCATCAGCCGCAACAGGAACCCGTTATCGCCTTCGGTATTGTCTATCTGTTCTATCCAGGGCGGTCATACCACCAATGTTATTCCCAGCGAAGTGAAACTGATGGGCACCTTCCGCGCACTGGATGAAGAATGGCGTTTCAAAGCGCATGAGCTCATTCGTAAACAGGCAACCGAACTGGTGCACAGTATGGGCGCTGAGATCGATCTGCACATCGATGTAGGCTATCCTGCCGTATACAATAATGAACAACTTAACAGCATTGCCCGTAACCTAGCCGAACAATACATGGGTAAAGAAAAAGTGGAAACCACCGAAGTGCGGATGGGCGCTGAAGACTTTGGTTATTATACCAATCACATTCCCGGCTGTTTTTATCGCTTAGGCGTTATGAATGCCGCAAAAGGTATTACATCAGGTGTGCATACGCCAACTTTCAATATAGATGAAAGCGCTATTGAAACCGGCATGGGTATGATGGCGTGGCTGGGTGGTAGTACGGAGTATTAGGAATGTTACAGTAAAATAAGATATTACGAGATAAAAACATCTGAAGTAAGAAGCACGATTGCATTGAGGTAAATAACTGGATTTGAGTTAGCAATTACAAGCTCTTCATACTTCCTACTTCAAAGTACAAGCGCACATAAACAGGACACTCCTGCTATGTGCGCTTTTTGTTTGCGTTTCATGGCTATACAAAACACAATAAATGACTGCGTAACTAAATACCGTACTTATCAATTACGAAATACCGTATTGAAAAACCGGTTTCAACTTCTTCTGCCCGCTCCGGCTCCATAACCGCTTTCTGTGATTTTGGCGTTTCAATTACTTTAGAAACCTTGCCCCGTCTGTTTGCTGCATGTTCATTACGGGCGATCACCGTCAGCAAAATGATAGCTAATGCCAGCATAA
>CBIHPC010000642.1:0-2351 GCA_966211305.1 uncultured Niastella sp. | reverse complement strand
CACTCATGTGAATAAAAATATTTCCCGCCCAGGCAACCTTTTTATTGGCTGGTACTTGCTAAACAAGGTAAATTAGTACTACCTAACGCACAGGGATAGACAGAAAGGCCCGCTTCTATTAAAAGGCAATTCGTACAACTCAGATCAATTTCTTGAATTAGCAAACATGATGTTTCTATAGCGGAAACATATGCACTCTTTTGTTTTGGCCCCATCGATGAGCTCATCGGGTTAAACTGTATTTGCCTGAACGGCCGGTAATTTAGCGTATTCGCGGATTAATCGCTACAGCATCCTGTAGCCTGAAATTGCTATGCCTGTATGCGTGGGACACCGGAACGCTGACGCCTAAACCAGGAACTGTAACCTGAGAACTGTGAACTATGAGCTATGAACTGTGAACCGTAAACGATGAACTAACGATCTCCATAACTATTAAACTACTGAAACTATGAAGTCTGTCATTTACACTTTAATCATGAGTTTTATTGTACAAACGGCACTGGCTCAAACACCGCCCGCCACCTGGCAGGAGCATTGGTTTGAGCATAACCAGTTGCTTAACCGGAAATTTTATGATAACGACGTGGCGGTATATTACGACAATGACGTCAGTAATTCCGTTACCTGGCCCAATACATTCCTTGGCGATGTATGGCGTTATACAAAAAGCGTGTATGGCAACTTTGGCAACGACCCCCACCTGTTTGCCATTTTTCATACCAATAAATACAGCGGCGGACATCCCTCCACTTATTTCGATGCCAGTCACGATAACCGCAACGTGATAGATGTGGGCCCCGGTCCCTGGACAAGCGGTACCGGTGGCGACCTTGACATCACTACGCATGAAGTGGCGCATATTGTGGAAGGCGCCAGCAAAGGTATTCATGGTTCGCCAGCCTTTCCCATCTGGGGCGATAGCAAATGGGCCGAGATCTTTATCTATGACGTTTACCTGATGTTGGGCAAAACAGGTGAAGCTACCCGCTGGTATAACCAGATGCAAAACAGCACCGATAATTTCCCGGTGGCCGGCACACACTGGTTCCGCGACTGGTTCTATCCCATTTATAACAACTACGGCGGCACCCAGGTATTGAACAGGTTCTTTACTTACCTGGCCCAGTATTTTCCCAAAAGCGGCAACAGCTATAGCCGCGATATGAACTGGGGCGAATTCATTCATTTCTGGAGCGGCGCTGCAGGTGTAAGCCTTAAACCGCTGGCTACAGCGGCTTTCGGCTGGACGAGCACTTTTGAAACCCAGTTCAACCAGGCGCGTAACGATTTTCCTTTTGCCTATGGCACCGGTGTGGTGAATGTATACAAACATTGTAATTACGGCGGTTATGTAACGGCGCTGGGTGTTGGCAATTATACCCTGGGCCAGTTACAAGATCTCGGGGTGTTGAACGACGATATTTCATCGGTGAGAGTGAACAGCGGTTACCAGATACAATTATACTGGGACGATAATTTCACCGGCGCCACGCTTACGCTTACAGCCGACAATTCCTGCCTGGTTGCCAATGGCTGGAACGATAAGGCTACTTCTGTAAGAATAACTACCGCCGGCGCAACTGCAAGAACTGCTGCCATTGCTGAAACCGCAACAGATAAACAGTTGCTTATTTATCCTAACCCGGTATTGCAGGAATTACGTTTTAATACCACCCTGCCATTATCGGGTGCAACGATCAGGGTGCTCGATGTAACTGGCCGCGAAGTGCTTCAAAGCCGGTACACTAATAATACCATCAACGTATCGAAGCTGGGAGCGGGCGTTTATACCTTAATGGTGATCAATAAAGATAAGCGCTACATAAGAAGGTTTGTTAAACAATAATCGAAGTTTGTAAGTAATTCAGTTGTTCAGTTCGTGAGTTATACATTCATTAGTTCGCGATTAAGGGCGGGCTTAACAGCCGGTACCTATAACTGAACAACTGATTAACTGAACACCTGAATAACTAAAACTATTACTATGAAACGACTTCTAACTATTTGCCTGCTTATATGCATTATGCAAACAGTGACCGCCAACTCAGGCATCTACGCCGGCGGCCCCGTTTACAAAAACCGTAACTATTCCATCAGCGAATTAAAAGGTTCAGGGTATACCTGCGTGGTAGTGTGGACCATTCACATCGATGCCAGTGGTAATTTTAACTTCAATGCCGAGTTCCCGCTGGTGCAGAATGGCGCTTATGTCGGCGCATCTTCCTATCCGAATTTCGCGGGTGATATTGCCTCGCTGAAATCGGCGCCAACCTCCATCAACCGGTTGGAGTTCTGTTTAAGCGCCTGGGGTTCCTCCACCTTTGCCAATATCAGGAACCTGATCAATG
>CBIHPC010000641.1:0-2366 GCA_966211305.1 uncultured Niastella sp. | reverse complement strand
ATAACATCGCGTTTCCAGTGCGCAGGCTTCCAGGAGAAGCCAACACGGGGCGAGATCAGCAACTCATTATTCAGATCATTTACATTGTATCGCGCACCGGCCTGTAACACTACCCCACTTGAATCGCCGCCAACGATTATATTATCCTGAATATAACCGGTAAGCCGCGTTATGGTAAGGTCGGCCTTTGAGTTCAATACTTTATTTAAAATAAAATTACCGCGATCGTAAGGCAGGCTGTAACCTGCCGAATCCTGGTACTCCCACTCATGCAGTTTATCGCTTATGGTTTGCCGTTCTACGCTTTGTCCCCACTGCAGGTAATGTTTGCCCATATCGAGAAAGCCTTTATGCGAGGCATTCCAAACCTGGATATTGAGTTTATTACGGGCATAGTTTTGATACAGTCCGGCCCCAAGCGGGTTATTGATCAACCCGAAATCTGCTTTGGTTTTATCGAATTCGCGTTCGCCAAAAATATATGCACCGGTAATATCGATGCCTTCGCGTTCGTCATTTTCAAAACGGCTCAGCATCCATTTCAGCCGCAGGTTCTTTTTGGGATTCTGGGTCAATGACAATCCCACCATGTTGGTGCGGTACCTGTCTTCTTCCCGGCCCTGGAAATAAATATCCAGTCCAAGATTGGCGCTGAAATAGGGTGAGAATACCGAAGAAGTGAGCTGGCTGTATTCAGGTACCAGCGTGAATTTGGTTTGGGAAATGTTTCCCATCAGTTCGATGCTGTTCTTTGCATTCAACTGCCAGGTAAGCAATGCCTGCAGGTCGGAAGAAGCGGGTACATAATTGCCCTGCGTTTCCTGGCTTTTGAGCAGGTTGCGGTTGCTGCGGTTACGAACGCCTATAAGGTAACTGAACCTGTTGTTCTTTGTAATGCCTTCGAGGTGGAGGCCCTGTTCAAGCAGGCCTGCATATACCGAACCGCCGAAATTGCGCGGCTTTTTATATTGAATATCGAGTACCGACGACATTTTATCGCCATACTTTGCCTGGAAGCCGCCGTTATAAAAGCTCACATTACGCGCCAGTTCGGGATTGATAAAGCTTAACCCCTCCTGCTGGCCGCTACGCACCAGGTATGGACGGAAAACTTCAAAATCGTTCACATAGATCAGGTTCTCGTCGTAGTTACCGCCACGTACCGAATACTGCGAGGTAAGCTCATTGTTGGAACCGACGAATACTTTTATGAGGCTTTCGATACCACCGGTGGGCGAGGGAATGTTGATGGCGTTTTTTGGATTGATGACCACCAGGCCGGCCTCGCGCCGTTGCCGCTGGTCGGTAATTACCACAGGTTCCAGCTCACGGGCGCCGCGCTCGAGGCGCACCACCAAATGCTCTTCCTCATTTTCATTGAGCAGGAAATTGCGTTGCTCGGTTTTATACCCGGTATAGCTGAAAACGATGGCAAATGCTTTATCGGCCGGAACGCGCAGGCGAAAGGTACCGGAATCGGAAGTTGTGATGCCCTTCAGGCGTCCCAGTATCACTACCGAAACATTTCCGAGAGGTTGTTCATTTTCACCTACAACCCGGCCAGTTACCCAGGCCGTTTTCTTTTGCGCAACCACCTCACTGGAAAAACCAACTGCGAAGAATAACAGTAAAAAAGGGACAAATTTCACCCGGGTATGTTTTAGTGCCGTCGAAATTAGTTGAAATTGACGTCATTAGAAACTGAAAATGACCAATTTTATTGTTTACCATGGTCTCTAAACGGAGTTCTGCGCTCATGACCTGGTTAGCGGTTATCGGATAGCAGGCCAAGGCCTGAGGACTAAAGGCAAAAGTAAATACAGTTACTGGCACACCACTCATTACCTTCTGCTCTTTCGCTTTCGGCTTGCAGCGCGAAGCATTGTGGCTATTTCAACATTGACCGCTATCTGCGCCATATTCATTTTGTTTTCTCCTTATCAACTTGTCAACTTTACACTAACGCACACTCGCACTTGCAAATGATCAAGTGCCATCTACACAATACATTAATACCATAAGTACTTCTTTGTACGAGTGCCAATACCGTTGCCAAATTCTGGAATAATGTTCCCTGCGGTGGACGGCGGCATTTATTGGAACGGCCGTAAACAGCTGGTTATAAACATGTTAATATTTGGCATTTGGTTGGAAAATACCATAACAACAACGCGGTCAGCGCAAAGGTGCAGAAAGAGAAGGAAAGTGATCAAATGAGTGATGCCGGAGAGAGATGCTGATTGCGGGCTCCCGCTGCATGCGGGACAGGCCGTGGGGACCGGGGGATTTCTACTTTGAACAAACTTACCTGATAATATTTACTTGGAAGGCGTGTTTTGTACAGGGGCTGATATTCTTATCGGCCC
>CBIHPC010000640.1:0-2368 GCA_966211305.1 uncultured Niastella sp. | reverse complement strand
AGGTGATCTTCATTTATTTCATGCGGGGCTATAATGAACTTTATTTCCGGATGCGAATTGGCATAATGGTCCATTTCCTCTTCATCTTCAGGCCAGGTGCTGCCTGCAACCACCACCGCGCCATCGCCGCAAAAATGGGCTATCTTATCTATGGGCTGAAACTGTTCGGCTATCTGCACTACCCGGTCGAACCGCGTATCACCGCTAATGGTTACGTTATTGCTGAACCCGATAGTGCCCAGTAATTGTTTTGATTTTGGTGTTTGAACAAACAGGTGATTAAAGCTTTCCAGCATGTACCAGTGCAGGCGGCCATACCATTTAAAGAAAGGCTGATCCTGCCGGAAAATGCCCGAAACCAGCAACAGGGGTATTTGTTTTTTCTTCAGTTCGGTGAGATAATAGAACCAGTATTCATATTTGATCCAGATGACCAGGTTGGGTTGAACCAGGCTTATGAATTTACGGGCATTGGTTTTTGAATCCATCGGCAGGTACATCACATAATCGGCGCCGGAGTTGTTTTTTCGAACTTCATAACCGCTGGGGGAGAAGAAGGTAAGCAGGATCTTTGCCTGTGGATATTGTTGCCTGATGGCTTCCATTACCGGCCGGCCCTGTTCAAATTCGCCAAGCGAAGAGCAGTGCATCCAAACCAGTGGTGAATGATCAATGGTCAATGGTGAATTGGCCTCATCCTGTTTCTGCCCGCCGGTTTCAGCGCCTGCCTTGCCGCGTTTTGGAGCTTTTACCTCTTTCTGCGATCTGTTTGCCGCAGCAGGCCCTGCCGATTGCCGATTGCCGATTGCGGATGGTATTTCTTCCCAAATATGCTGCCGCCCCTCACGCCACTTACGGGCCTTGGGGTTCCATTGTGAGGTAATACGGATACCTATAGAATATAAAAACAAAAAGATATTATAAATGAACAGGTGCACGGTAATAGATTGAATTCAAAAAAAACAAATGTCGTTTTTATAACGAGAATTGTCAAATAGCGCAAATTAGCGGTTTAAAATATGTTTTATTGTGTGTTTAATGCATCATTTTTAGCTGCCGCCATTTGCCGGTATTTGACGTTGCAACCAGCGGGCACCGGTTTTACACCACAAAATATTTAAATATGGTTGTTGTGCATGGGTTTTGGGGTGCACCGCCGACTTATCTGCTTGCTAACACCATTTTTTTACTGTACGTTTGTGCCCGTTTTAATAAAAAAGGAATAGGTATGCAGCCCATACAAATGGTTGATTTAAAGCAGCAATACGCAAAGATCAAATCTGAAGTAGATTTAGCTGTTCAGGAAGTTATAAACAGTACCGCCTTCATAGCAGGTAAAGCGGTGCAGGACTTTGCTGCCGGGCTGGGTAAGTACCTGGATGTTAAACACGTTATCCCCTGCGCCAATGGTACCGATGCCCTGCAGATAGCTTTAATGGCGCTCGACCTGCAACCGGGCGATGAGGTGATAACCCCTTCTTTCACCTTTATCGCAACAACGGAAGTGATCGCCCTGTTGCGATTGACCCCTGTTTTTGTAGAAGTTGATCCAAAAACCTTCTGCATCGATCCTCTTGCTATTGAAAAGGCCATTACGCCCAAAACAAAAGCAATTATTCCCGTACACTTATACGGCCACGCTGCCAATATGGAAGCCATTATGGAAATAGCCAACCGCCATAACATCCCCGTAATAGAGGATAATGCGCAGGCTATAGGTGGCGATATTCAGTTGAGCAATGGAACCGTAAAGAAAACGGGCACACTGGGTACAATTGGTACCACATCTTTTTTCCCTTCGAAAAACCTGGGTTGCTTTGGAGATGGCGGCGCTATTTTTACCAACGACGATGCGTTGGCTGTAGCCCTTAAAATGATAGCCAATCATGGTGGTGCTAAAAGATACTACCACGATCGCGTTGGCTGTAACAGCCGGCTCGATACCATACAGGCCGCCGTTCTTAACGTAAAGCTCCCTCATTTGGATGAATATATTGCGGCACGTCGCAGCGCAGCTGATTTTTACGATAAGGCTTTTGCCGGAAATCCTAAGATCACCGTTCCATACCGGGCTTCTTACAGCAACCACGTATTTCATCAATACACACTGTTGCTTGAAGGAGTTGACCGCGATGGCCTGAACCAGTTCCTTGCTGGTGAGGGTATCCCTTCTATGATCTATTACCCCGTTCCGGCCCATCGCCAGAAAATGTTTGAGACTTTCGGCGGTGCAAATTTCGAGTTGAAGACTACAGACTGGCTTACCGAACGTGTAATATCCCTGCCTATGCATACCGAACTGAGTAATGAACAGCTCCAGTTTATTACCAGTAAAGTATTGGAGTTTATTAATAAACAGTAACCTTAT
>CBIHPC010000639.1:0-2379 GCA_966211305.1 uncultured Niastella sp. | reverse complement strand
AGCCTGTCCGCCAGTGAAAAAAGGCGGGGGTTATTTTTATACGCGTCGAGCAACACCTTCAAATTCATATCAGCGCCGCGAAGGTAAGAAAAAGGCAACAAGGCAACAAGGCATAAAGGCAGGGAGGGCTTTAGTCTGGGGCCCTGTTATCACCGGCCTGCAGGTTCAGGGTGCTGAGAGCCAACCTCCACCGGGGTTGTACCCAACTTATAGGCACCAGTGTAATTCCTGTGCCATTCCGATGCAACTCCTACCGCAGCTTTAGAGCAGTCGGAGGCCATATAACTACATCTTTACAACAAGTAGCCTACCTTAATTGTATGCCACTTAACGGCACAGCAATAGCTTTCGCTACATAAGGTGAACATCGCAATGAGCCGGTTACCGTTGCCGGGTGTACTTATTGCCCGGCTTCCGGCCTTTGCCTGGCAACCTGCGTTTCCTGCCGGCTTCTGCCTCAAAACATGTAAATTGAGCAACTAATATTGCGCCATATGTTACAGCCCTGGCAAACCGGAAAGGTGGTTCGCATTGTTGATGAAACCAGTAATACGAAAAGGTATTGGATCGAGGTGCCGGAAATAAGATCATTTGATTTTGAACCGGGACAATTCGTTACCCTCGATCTGCCCATTCACGAAAAGCCGGCCCGGCGGCAACGCAGCTATTCCATTGCCTCCTGGCCCGATGGAACCAACGTATTTGAGCTGGTAATTGTTTTACTGGAAGGCGGCGCCGGCACCACCTGGCTTTTTAATGAGATCAAAGAAGGCAGTGAACTCACTTTTCGGGGCCCGCTGGGTAAATTCACGCTCCCTGAAACCATCGACCGCGACCTTTTCTTTATATGTACCGGTACAGGCATAGCGCCCTTCAGATCGATGGCCCATCATATTTTAAATCATAATATCAGCCACCAGAACATCTACCTCATCTTTGGCTGCAGAAAGCTGGGTGATTGTTTGTATGGCCGGGAGTTGAAAGCATTAGCCGAAAAGATGACCAGTTTTCAATATATACCTACTTTTTCACGCGAAGTACCCGAAAATCAAAACCACCTCATACGTACGGGGTATGTACATAGTATATATGAAGAAATATGCCGGGCCGGCGCAGCCCCTGACTCATTGAAGCCTGCTTATTTTTACTTATGCGGGTGGAAAAACATGATAGATGAGGCCAAACAGCGCATACAGGCACTGGGTTATGACCGTAAAACCATTCACCAGGAATTGTACGGCTAAGAAATATTTTACCGGTTTCCACCGCCCGCGGGCCGAAAACTGTACCGGGGTAAATACCATTGGCCGTTCAGGCAAAAGACTCCTTTTCACCGGTTTCAGGCCGATGTTGCTGGTTGATATTCGATGGATATTAATGAGGGTTTGGTCTCGTGCAGGACAAAGGAGATAAAAGAACAAATAACAAGGACGTGTAACTGACAGGATATTATTTTTTAGATGCGGATTTATCCTGTAATTTTTCTGATTTCTTTTCTTCTTTTACATTGATAGGGATAACCGGAATGTTTGATGTGCCTTTCAGCTTTTCTTCCAGTTGCAGTCTTTCCTTTTGTAATTCAAGGATTTCTGCGTGACTGGCCATCATTTCCTTTTCAAGTTCCCCCACCCGTTTCTTTTGCTTTTTCAATTGTCCGGTTCGAAAAATAAATCCGAAACAAAAAGCAACCGTTGTAATACCTATCAATACAGACAGGTCAAGTGTTAGATTGATTAATAACATAGGCTAGCCTCCATGTTGATTCACCTGGTTTGTTTTAAGGTCTGTGCAAAAATACATGGTTCAATATAAAATAAAATAGGAGTTTTTCGAAACTAACATTTCATTTAATTCAATATTTATACCGCTTCTAGCCAATATGCTTCGCTATCAGTTCTTTAATATGTGAAATCGGAATACGCTCCTGTTGCATGGAATCACGGTAACGGATGGTCACTGTATTGTCTTCTTTTGTCTGATGATCAATGGTTACGCAGAAAGGAGTGCCAATTGCGTCCATACGACGATAACGCCTTCCGATAGCGTCCTTTTCCTCATAAAAACAACGGAAATGCGGTTTGCAGGCATCCATGACCTGGCGGGCAATTTCGGGCAGACCGTCTTTTTTTAACAGGGGCAGCACCGCCAGTTTGATGGGCGCCAGTTTTGGCGGCAGCTTCAACACCACGCGGCTATCCTGTTTTTCAGGTGTGCTCAGGTCTTCTTCGGTGTATGCCTCACTTATCACCATCATAAAGGTTCTATCCAAACCCACAGAGGTTTCCACTACATATGGAATATAGTTTTGATTGATCTCCGGATCGAAGTACTGCATTTTCTTTTTGCTGAATTCCTGGTGTTTGCCCAGATCATAATCAG
>CBIHPC010000638.1:0-2381 GCA_966211305.1 uncultured Niastella sp. | reverse complement strand
TTCAAGGACAGCGAAGGATTTATGTGGTTCGGCACCTGGAACGGCATCAACCGGTTCGATGGCCAGCGTTTTGTAACGTACAAATCATCGCCCGGTGATCATAGCTACCTGAAAAGCCCCCGCATCGACCAGATCGTTGAAGATAATTTTCTGCAGTTATGGATAGTAGGCTACGACGGACAGGTATACCGGTTCAATAAACGCACCGAAAAACTGCTGCCGCTGAATGCCATTATACAATTACCGCCGCGAAGAAAATATACTTTCAAACGCATCCTTTCAACCGCCAATGGCAGAATATGGATTGAAACGCTGAATGAAGGCCTGTTGGTAGTGACCTCCCCGCAGGCCGACTCATCGGGATACTACACTTACCAGGAAGGGCTTTCGAAAGATTTCAGGCTGCCCTCGAACCAAATACATTTTTTTCAGGAGGATAAAGACGGCAGCATATGGATAGGCACAGAAAAAGGCCTGACCTGTTTGGCGAAAGACGCAAATGGCGTTTATAAGAATGCGGCATTCGCCGATCACTTCCCCAAAAACAAAGCCTACACCTGCGCGGAGCCATCGCTAAGCGGAGCCGTTCTATATTTTGGCATGGGCAACGGCGGTTTGTTTCAGTATTTGGGTGATACCTCCTATGCGATATGGCCCCTTAGCAATTCAGCCATCCATGCGTTACAGCTCAACAGGGAGCGCAGCCATATGTATGCCACCACGGCCGGCGGTGAACTGATCGACATGCATTTTGTTCATGCACCGTTCTTCAAAGCCAAAACGCTGATCAGCGACGCTGCGAATGCGCTGTTCAGTATTTATGAAGACCGCTCAGGTTATTTATGGATAGAACCGCAGAAGGAAGGTGTGATAAGGCTTGATACTGCAACCGGTAAATCGAAAGCTTACCGGCAAAAAAGTAATGCGCGGTATATTTTCCCGAAAAGTCATTATGCGGTACTGGAAGATAACCAGCACCGGGTTTGGATAAGTTTGAAAGGCGGCGGGTTTGGTTATTATGACCCGGTTACCGATAAGGTGGAATATTTCTACAACGAACCCAATACGCCCGATCAATTGTTCTCGAATAATGTAGGCACCTGGTATTACGACCAGGCGGGACTGCTGTGGATCAGGACCGAAGATCGCGGGGTTGAAAAAATTACTTTTCAGCGTAATGCTTTTGACCAGCAGCTGCTCGAAAACCCCGCCGCATTCCGAACCGAAAATGAAGTGCGGGGGTTGTGCGAAGACCGTAAAAAGCGGTTATGGGTTGGCGCTAAAGGCGCAAAGCTGTATGTGCTGGAAAACGGCCGGCCTGTCAATATCCAATTTGTAAATATGCCGGCACAGGGGCTGGGACTGGTGTATACCATTATGCAGGACAGCAAGGGCGCGGTTTGGCTGGGCACCAAAGCGCATGGGCTGTACAAAGCGGTACCGCTTAATAAAGAAGAAACGAAATACCAGCTGCATCATTTCATGCCCAATGCAAATGACCCCGCCAGCATTCCCAGCAACGAGATCTATGGCTTGCTGGAAGATAAAGCCGGACGAATTTGGGTAGGCAGCTTCCAGGAAGGGTTAAGCCTTGTGGTGAACGAAGGCGAACGCACTACATTTGTCCACGACAAAAACGCCTTACGCGACTATCCCGCCAATATCTTCCGGAAGATCAGGAATATGGCGGAGGATCAAAACGGCAACATCTGGGTAGCCACTACAGATGGGTTGATCATTGTGAATACCGGTAAGCCCGATCATTTCTCCTATGCCATGTACCAGAAGATCCCCGGCGACCAATACAGCCTCGGTAATAACGACATCCAATACATCTATCGCGATTCGCACAATACCATGTGGCTGGCCACCTCAGGCGGCGGGTTGAACCAGGCCATGGGTGATGATCCCATGAAGGGGTTGAAATTCCAGGTATATACCACACAAGATGGTTTGCCCAACGATTACCTGCTGAGTTGTGCGGAGGATAATAACCGCCATTTATGGATCGCCACGCAAACCGGTCTGGCCCGGTTCGACATGCAGCAAAAAACATTTCGCAATTACAATTCGTATGACGGCGTTCCGCCCTATGCATTTTCCGAAACGGCCGGCATACGCCGCGCCGATGGCCGCCTTGTATTCGGAACGCTGAAAGGATATCTCACCTTCGATCCCACAACCATTGTGGCGCACCCGATCCGCGCAGCGATCGCCTTCACCAATCTGCAAATAAACAATACCGATGTGGCGGCGGGGAGGAGCCCCCTCCTGCCGTTTTCGGTTAACCATACCGCAAAACTTACCTTACAACATAACCAGAACATCATCAGCATCGATTATGTGGTGCTCGATTACCGTTCGGGCGACAAACAATCGTA
>CBIHPC010000637.1:0-2386 GCA_966211305.1 uncultured Niastella sp. | reverse complement strand
AGGCGGGAGTTGAAGTTCGACGACATTTCAAACCCATAGGCGCCGGCATTGTAAAACACCAGGTAATCGCCTTCCCGCACCTCGTGCAGTTTGCGGTCCCAGGCAAACGTATCGGTTTCGCAAATATTTCCAACCACGGTATAGATCCTTTCCGGACCGTTGGGGTTGCTGATATTTTCAATATGGTGGTACGCCTCATAGAACATAGGGCGGATAAGGTGATTGAATCCGCTGTTAACACCGGCAAACACGGTGGCCGGGGTTTGCTTTACCACATTTGTTTTTACTATAAAGTAACCGCACTGGCTTACCAGGTATTTGCCCGGTTCAAACCATACCTGCAGTTTTCTGCCGGTCTCTTTCTCAAAGTTTTTGAACGCCACTGCCATCTTCTGGCCAAGGGTGGCCACATCCGTTTCGGGATCATCGGGCTGATACGGCACTTTAAATCCACTGCCGAGATCAATGAACTCGAGGTCGGGGAAATGGCTGGTGATCTCGAACATCACTTCCAGCCCTTCGAGGAAAACGCCAATGTCTTTGATCTCACTGCCGGTATGCATGTGCACGCCGGTCACTTTGATTTTGGTGCTTTTTACAATGCGCTCGATATGCCTGATCTGGTGAATGGAAATACCGAACTTGCTATCTACGTGACCGGTAGAAATTTTAAAGTTACCGCCGGCCATGATATGCGGATTGAGCCGGATGCAAACAGGATAACTGCTGCCAAACTTATTTCCAAACTGCTCTAAAATTGAAATGTTGTCGATATTGAGATTTACACCCAGTTCCTTCGCTGCCACTATCTCCTGAAAGTCGACACAATTGGGCGTGTATAAAATATTCTTTGGGTCGAAGCCTGCCTTCAGGGCCAGCTTCACTTCATAAATACTCACACAATCAACACCTGCGCCAAGGCCGTTTACATACTTTAAAACATTAATATTGGTAAGGGCCTTGCAGGCATAGTAAAAACGGGCATTGATCTTTTCAAAACCCTTCTTCAGCTTTTCGTATTGTTCTTTTATTTTTTCGGCATGGTACACATACAACGGGGTACCGTATTCATTCGCTAACTGAATTAAAAACTCTCTTGATAATTGCTGTGACATAGTATGCGAATATAAGAACAAAAACGCTGAACGCAGAACGCTGAACACAAAACGCTTAGCGCCGAACGCGGAACGCGAAAACCCGAAATTCATGCAGAACTACTATTTGCCAGACGCAACTCCTTCCCGAATATCGGGTTAGCTGCCATCTTTCGGGAAGAATCCATAGCGGGAGGTTGCGTTTAGCGTTAAGCCTTAAGCGTTCCGCAAAAAAAATGCGCATTCGCCGGTAGCAAATGCGCATAATTTATAAAAATGTACTTTTTACTTTTTTTCTTCGTCCTTATCCTTGCCGGCCGAATCGCCTTCTTCATCCTCATCGTCAGTATCTTCCTCTTCGCCGTCCACCTCTTCTTCCCCGTCGTCCCCCTCCTCTTCTTCCTTCTCGTCGTCCCCCTCCTCTTCGTCCTCATCCATTTCATCCGCTTCTCCTTCAGCGTCATCCGCTTCTTCATCTTCAGCGGCTTCATTCGCACCGGCTTCTTCTTCGCCGGCTTCTTCCTCTTCCTGTTCGTCGTTGTGCTCTTCTATCAGTTCGCCGTCTTCGTCAACTTTAAAGGATACTGAGTCATCGTCTTCGTTTAGCACCTCTTCCTCTTCTTCTTCCGGTGTAATGTATGCTTCCTCTTCCTCGAACCCTTCCTCTTCCGATGCTTCTTCTTCATCGTACCCTTCTTCAGCAATTTCATCCAGCACTTCTTCAGCTTCTTCATCGAGGGCATCTGCTTCTTCGGCTATTTCCGACTCATCGGTTTCCTGTTCATACGTACCTTCAGCAGCTTCTGCATCTTCCGTTCCTTCTTCCCCTTCTTCACTAAATGTGATCTCAGTACCATTCAGGTGAGTGCCATTGGCCGATGGAGCGGCTTCCTCTTCGGCAGCTTCGTTTTCAGCAGCGGTTTCTATAGCTGTTTCACTAACTGCGGTGGGCGCTACTATAGTGTCGTCGAAAACCTCTTTCAGCTTTGGAAGATCGTCGGTCGAGTTCAAACCGAAGTAATCCATGAAGTTTTTCGAAGTACCGTATACCAGGGGATGACCGGGCATATTTTCATTCCGGCCTGTTATTACGATAAGATCTTTTTCAAGTAATTTCTGAATGGCATAATCGCTGCTCACCCCTCTGATAGCCTCTATTTCAGACTTGGTCACCGGTTGTTTATAAGCCACGATACTCAAAGTTTCCAGGGCCGCTGTAGATAAGCGCTTCAGGAACTTTTCACCGTTCAACTGGGCAACGGTCTTATGATAATCTTTTTTGGTAAGGAACT
>CBIHPC010000636.1:0-2405 GCA_966211305.1 uncultured Niastella sp. | reverse complement strand
GTTGGGTTGGCATTGAATATTTCACCAGCGGGAACAAACTCAAAGAATATGCCGCTGTTCGTATTAAGCAATAAACCTTCTGCATCCTGTGAATCCTGGAACGCCATAAAACCTTCCGATGCTGGGAATGTTTCAATGGCAGCTACTTTTCCCCCTATGCTTTCGAACAGTTTGTTCCTGTATGGTTCAAAATTTACGCCGCCATGCACCAGTACCGAAAAATTGGGAAAGATCTCTTTGATCTTTTTTCCTGTTTTCTCGTTCAACCGGTCGAAATACATTTGCGCCCATGGTGGAATGCCGCTAATGAGGGTCATATCCTGGTTGATAGTTTCCGCAACAATTTTATCGAGCTTGGTTTCCCAGTCATCGATGCAATTGGTTTCGTATGACGGCAGTTGATTTTTGCGCAGGTAACTGGGCACATGATGGTTCACGATACCGCTTAAACGGCCGGTAGGAATTCCGCCAATGCGTTCCAGCTCGGGCGAACCCGATAAGAAGATCATTTTACCATCTGTGAAGTTGGTATTACCCGATTCGGCAATATAACATAACAGGGCATTGCGTGCCGTGTTGATATGATTGTCGATACTTTCTTTGCTGATGGGAATATACTTTACACCGCTGGTAGTGCCGGAGGTTTTTGCCAGGTAAATGGGCAGGCCTTTCCAAAGCACATTATGTTTGCCTTCCTTTATCTTTTCTATATAGGGCTTGAACTGTTCGTAATCGCGAATGGGTACGGCCTGTACATATTCTTCATGCACGTTGATTTCCGGTAAACGGTGATCTTTACCAAACTCAGTAGCCTTACCTGTTTTAAGCAGCTCTTTCAGGATGTTTTCCTGGTCAGCTACTGCAGTGGCCATGCCCTTTTTTATGCCTTTATATACGTAATGGGCAAATGGTTTTGCCAGAAACGATTTTATTTTCATTGAATCCCGTATTCCATCGTTAGGAAAAACAAACCTACGTCAATTAGTGATATGCGCAAAGACTGATTTAGGGTAATTGGCGCAAAGCTATTATTAACTCATTCACTGTCTGATTGTTCGCCAACCCGGTTGTTAAAAATCCATTAGAACGGGGTGCCGGGTGCCAGTTACCGGTTACCAGTTTCCGGGTACCAGTGTCCGGGGCATGATTATCTACCTCCCCTTACCGGGGAATGGCCCGCTGCCGGATAACCGGCAACCGGTAACAGGTAAATAATGCTCCCCGGCGCCACATATATATAATAGCATCAATTTCTACTCAGGCGTTCTACCGCCACAAACGATTAACAATCAATATTTCTTATTAATTTGCCCGAAAATCGGGTACTTTTCCCCTGAAAATTGAAAAAAAAGTAGCGTTAAAGCCTTCACAATCTGCTGCAAACCCTTACCTTTGCACTCCTAATTTTGGAAACCTATGTTTGCAATAGTTAAAATCGCCGGACAACAATTTAAGGTTCAAAAGGACCAAACTTTATTTGTACCGCGTGTGGACGGTAAAGCCGGAGACAATGTGGAATTTTCTGAGATTCTCCTGTTAGATGATTCAGGTAAACTGTCAGTAGGCAGTGCTGTAAAAGGTGCTGTAAAGGCTGAGATCCTCGACCAGGTACAAGGCGATAAAGTGATCGCTTTTAAAATGAAAAGAAGGAAAGGTTTCCGCAAAAAGCACGGTCATCGCACACACTACACAAAAATTAAAGTAACAGCAATCGCTTAATTTATTCCCGATCGCAGATCTCAGATCTCTGGTTCAACGTAATTGTTAATTCGGGTCTGAGATCGGCTTTATGGAATACATGTAGCAGTTGTTAACTGGTTTTTGAGTTTTAAATAAGTATTATTCAAAATTTTTCAAACATTCTACCATGGCACATAAAAAAGGGGAAGGCAGTGTAAAGAACGGTCGCGACTCACAAAGCAAACGCCTTGGCGTTAAAATCTACGGTGGTCAATCTGCTATTGCAGGTAACATCATCGTTCGTCAACGTGGCACTGTGTATCATCCCGGAAAAAATGTTGGTATCGGAAGAGACTACACCATTTTTGCTTTGACTGATGGTGTTGTTGAATTCAGAAAGACCAAAAACGATAAAACTATCGTTAGCGTAGCATCGGTTGCATAAGCATGTTAAGTGTATAGTGATTTTTTTTCACAAAAAGTGAAAAAAGTTTTGGCGGTTTGAAATTAGTTTTTATTTTTACACTTGTTAAATTCTATTTTACTAACCGTTAAATTCACAAAAACATGGCAACTAAGAAAAAAGCTGCAAAAAAAGCTGCTAAGAAAGCCGCAAAGAAAGCTGCTCCAAAGAAAAAGAAAGCTGCAAAGAAGAAATAACTTCGGCTTCTTGGAAAGCAAAAAATATCAAAGTCCCGAATTACTTCGGGACTTTTTTAATGCCC
>CBIHPC010000635.1:0-2430 GCA_966211305.1 uncultured Niastella sp. | reverse complement strand
TGGGCATTGGTTTATATTGTATCAGTCCGGTAGTGCGGTATTTTATGAGCTATTTTAAAAAGGCGGTGCATGAACGCGAGATAAGGTTCTTTGGCATGGAGCATATTACCATGATGCTGATCGCCATCGCGCTTATCACCGTTGGTTCGGCCAAATCAAAAAGGCAAACCACCGACCGGCAGCGTTTCAGGATCATGGCTATTTGGTTTACCATTGCACTGGTCATCATCTTTGCGTCTATTCCCTGGCATTTTTCGCCGTTTACGAGGCGGCCGTATTTTAGATGGTTTTAAAGCGTAAAACGGCAAACGTGAAATGTGAAACGGCAAACCTCAGCGAGGTGTACGGCGGCAATCGGCAATCGGTTCGAAAATCGGGCAGCGCAAGGTCTTATATAAGTCCCAAATTTCGCGAGTCGTTTCACGTTTGCCGATTCATGATTCACCCCGGCAATCCGAAAACGAATCAGAACATCCCGAATTAAACATTTATTCATGGACACTACCGAATTTTTCCAGTTTTACGAAGGCGCAAAAATGGGCATCAAAACCGCCGACGGGCAAATTATCATTCCCGCCGTATATGATTTTGTGGCTATTCCTTCCGATGATCTGTTCACGGTCACCGAAGGCGGGTACACGGCCTACTTCGATAAAGCAGGAAATGTGGTATTGCCATTCAGTAATGAATACGAAACGTATGGCAATTTCACCCAGGGGCTGGCGCGGATTATGCGCAACGGCAAATGGGGCTTTATAAACAAGGCGGGAGAGGAAGTAATTACGCCGCGATATCATTATGCCGATGAGTTTGCCGATGGCATGGCCATCGTGAGAAACGAAAAAGACCTCCACGGCGCTATTGACGAATGGGGCAACCTGGTGATCGGTTACCAGTTCCCGGCCCTCACGAATTTCGAAAAGGGTTACGCAAAATTCGGTGACCTGAGAACGTGGGGACTGATCGATAAGGGCGGCAACATAGTGGTTCCGCAAATGTATATTTCCATTGGCCCGGTTTACCGCAATAAGGTTACAGTACAAATGCTGGAAGACGAGGAATACAAAGAAGGCGAGCTCACCATTGGGGGTGAGGTTGAATGGAATAACAACCTCGATCACCTGAACGAATTCAACCGGCAGAAAAAGCGGTTTGCAGATGCTGCCGCACAAATGATCGATGAAATGTACCGCAATGGCTGCCCCTGCGAATACGACCGGTTCAGGGATTATATTCAATGGAACCACCCGGTGGGTTTTGTTGACCAGGAAATCCTGTTCTCGGTATTCGTACAAAAATTACATGACCAGGGCAACGATCAGTTCCGCTGTGCGCATTGCGGAACGGTATACCAGCAGAAATGGGAACAATTCAGTGCTTTTATGTGGGTTTTGAATGTTGCCATTACTACCACCGGCAGCATTGTAAAGAAAGGCGCCGCGGCTGCCGAATACCGGCCCGTTGCGCTTGGGTTTTATGGTCATGTTATTGAACGGTATACCGATAAATACCTGCAGCATGATATCGATACCGTTATTAATTATTTGAAACAGCGGTCTGCCGCCTGATGCGCGGGCTATTAAAAACTAGCTAATGAAGTTTGCCGGTTCGAAGAAAACCCGGGTTTCCTGTTTGCCTTTCGTAAAGCCGTTATTGAGCGCATATATTACATAAAAAAGGGTGGGCGGAAAATTTCCGCTCACCCTTTTTTGTTTCGCTCCTGCCCGTTTAATGCTTTATCAGCAGGCCTGAAAGCTGGGCATCCCTTTTATAAATATCATCTCTGAAGTTCAGGTCGCCCTGTCTGTCGACCCAGGCCGTAAAATAAGTGATGTATACCGGCATGGGGTTCTTAACCGCAACATATTGTTCCTTTCCGCTGGCCATTGCTTTTACAATGCGCTCTTCCGTCCAGGTTGAGTCATTGCGCAGCAAATACATGGCGAGGAATTTGGGGTCGGCCACGCGAATGCACCCATGGCTGAAGGCCCGTTTGTCTTCCTTAAAAAGACTTTTTGAAGGGGTATCGTGTAAATAGATGTTATGGCTATTGGGGAACAGGAACTTCACGGCGCCGAGGCTATTCCAGGGCCCGGGTTTCTGCCGCACTCCGTCACCATACTTTTCCATATGATGTGTTTCGAGGTAATTGGGGTTCTTTACCATGCCCGGCAACACCTCTTTTTTCAGAATGCCCGGCGGCACGTTCCAGTGTGGACTGAACACTACCTGGCTGATAGAGCCGGCGAAGATCACTGTTTTGTTTACATCCCTGCCGACCACCACGTTCATGTTCCATAAAAGCGAATCGTCGTTATACGCATGCAATACAAACTCGGGAATATTAACAGCAAGGTACCGGCCTCTAACATCGGTAGGCAGCCAGCGGTTCCTTTCCATGTTCACGATTATTTTTTCGATCCGCTGTTG
>CBIHPC010000634.1:0-2432 GCA_966211305.1 uncultured Niastella sp. | reverse complement strand
TTCGCGCAAATGGGTGTCGGCAATTTTTTTATAATGGCGTTCGAGTTTATCCCACGCTTCGGTATGGTGCGGCTTGATCTTTGGTAACATACGTCTTTGAATTAGGCCCAAAAATAAATGATTCTTATTACTAAGTTGAAAGTTCCTCATGTAAAGATGCGGTTACCCGGCAAAAGCCTAAAGCCAGATGCAAATACTGCATGTGTTTTGCGCGTTCGGTCTTTTCTGTTGCGGTTGAAGTTGCCTGCAATAATCAAGAAGGCCCAAATGTGAATTGTATTCATTATCATATTAGCTAATTATCACATTGGCCACATTGTCCCGCAAAGATTCCAACATTCACATTATCGAACTATCACCACATTAGCCACCTTCCGTTCCCCCGCATGGTCCCATTTCCTGTTATCGGAAGGGTAGTTCACCACCCCATTACCGGGCTGGTTGCCGATCCACATGGTGGTGGAACCGCCGCCGTCCATATTGATGCCGTCCTTTGCCTCTAACCATTTGATAATACTGGCCAGTTCGGGCAGCGACATCCCGGCCGACTGTTCGTTACGGCCATCGACGGTAATGAACAATAAGCGTTTTTTGCCGTGGCAGGCAATGGCTGTGCGCGGGTGGCGGGCCTGGTTGAATTGGCCGGTATCGAGCGCCTGGCGTTCACCCTTCCATAGCAGTAATGGACCGGTATTCATGATGTCGGCTGCTTTCAGCTTCGATTCCCAGTCGGCCGACCCGTCCCATTTATCAATATGCAGCCTGCCTTTTTTTATAACCACAGCGGCCTGCTGGTGCCGCGCCCTTGTATTATTTGACCACAGGCGGTTATTGCTCAGCACCGAATCGTTCAGTTTTATGTAATCAACCGAGCCGCCGTTCTTTATATCGAAAAAATTACCATTGATGGCTGCAATGGCGCCGGCTGATCTTCCAAATTCACTTACGGGTTTAAGCGTTTTGGCTTCACATGCAATTGCAATTGCCCGTTTCTTCTTTTTGAGTTTTATTTCAATGATATTGACGTTCTGGTTCGAGTTGAACAGGTCTTTTTTAAAATGATAATGTTTCCAGACGATGCCCGGTGCAATGTCTCTGGTTTCCCATTGGGCGGAAGTAAATACAAGGGAATCCTGTTGAGAAAACGATGCTGCGGCATTTACAAAGAGAATAAATGCTATGAGTAAGTGTTTCATGTTGCAGGTTTAAAGTTTCAGGTTTCAGAAGTTTATTGCCTTTGTCAATACATGTATGTTGCCGCTTAGGGCAATATACCAGGGAATGCATGTTTCAGGGAACTGGTTGAATTACGGATCGCTGATACTAAATTTTGAGCTTCGCTTTGAATTGACCTGAAAACCTGTATCATGCAACCTGTAACTGTTTTCCTTTGCCGTTTCAGGTTCACGTTTTGCCGACGAAGGCGGGGATTGCCGATGCGTTTCATGAAGCAAAGCTACACCTGCAGGTTAAGGATCGTATTTACAACATACTCTACCATCTCCTGCGTTATTCCCAAATGCAGCACCATCCTTATCTGGGTAGGGGAGATGGGGATCACCAGGATATTCTTTTCTTTTAGTGCCGCCGCTATTTGTGCCGGCTGATAGGGTGGTTGAATTTCAAAGATGATGATATTCGTTTCTACCGGTAAAAGCCCGGTGGTGAATGTTGTTTTAATAAGGTTGCTTGCAATTTCTTTGGCATTCTCATGGTCCTGTTGCAAACCGATGATGTTATTTTTGAGCGCATAAACGCCACAGGCGGCCATATAACCGGCCTGTCGCATACCACCGCCAAATACCTTACGTATCCGCCGCGCTTTTTTAATAAAAGGCTGGCTGCCCATAAGAATACTTCCAATAGGACAACCCAATCCTTTATTCAAACAAACCGAAATGCTGTGAAACAGGGCGCCGTATTGTTTAGGCGATTCGTTACGTGCAACAATGGCGTTGAAAAGACGCGCGCCGTCGAGATGTAATGAAAGATTGTTTTTATCGCACACGGTGCGTATATGTTGTATCTCCTCTATATCATAGCAACTGCCGCCACCGCGGTTGGAGGTGTTTTCAAGACAAACAAGCGAAGTATGTGCTTTATGTACATCATCGGGATTGATAGCTGCCGCCACCTGTTCGGCGGTGATGCGCCCGCGGTTGCCGGGTAATAATCTCGATTGCACGCCGGCGTTGAATGCCATACCGCCGCCTTCATACTGGTACACATGCGCTGTTTGATCGCAGATCACTTCATCGCCTGGTTGTGTATGAACTTTAATGGCGATCTGGTTGCTCATGGTGCCCGTGGGACAATACAATGCGGCTTCCATTCCAAATAATTCCGCCGCCATCGATTCCAGCATATTCACAGTAGCATCTTCTCCAAAAACATCATCGCCTACGGGCGCTCTTAACATGGTTTCCAGCATG
>CBIHPC010000633.1:0-2466 GCA_966211305.1 uncultured Niastella sp. | reverse complement strand
ACGACTCGGTTACTTTGTTTTGCGCCACCTCGGGCGCCGATACCCTGCCCCCGCTTTTACTTATTCACGGCGCACCGGGCGCCTGGTATGGCAACCGGACCTTACTGGATGATTCGGTTCTTCAACAACATTACCACATCATATCGGTTGACCGCCCCGGATATAACAAATCGCGTTTTAAGAACAAACGCAGCGCAGTGCCCTCCATTACCACACAGGCCATAGCCATTTATGAAGCATTACGGCTGAACCGTTCGTTCAAAACCGGCGTTGTGCTTGGCAGTTCGTATGGTGCAGCCATAGCGGCAAAAATATCGGTCTTGCACCCGGAAAATTTCCATCATCTCGTTATGCTGGCGCCGGCTATTGACCCGCAGAAAGAAAAGTTCTGGTGGTTCAATCCCTGGATCCATCGCGGGCCATTGCGCTGGATGTTGCCGCGCTTTGTGAATCATGCTACCGATGAAAAATATGCCCATGTTGCCGAACTGACTAAATTGTTGCCCGACTGGAGCCGGATCGATATGCCGGTTACCGTAGTTCAGGGCGATGCCGATAAGATCGTTGACCCGGCCAATCTTGATTTTGCACGGCAACAACTACAGGGCAGGCAGGCTGAATTCATCCTGCTGCCAGGCGCCGGCCATCGTGTACGATGGCAGCGGCCCGATGTAGTGAAAGCCATCCTGTTGAAACAGGCGGCCTTTGCGAACATTCATTAGCATTAACTGTTAGATAACCAATTCACAGCAATCAGGCCATTGGATACGGGGGATTTGAAGAATTAGCTAAAATTTTACACTAAAAATCCCCACTATTGTAAAAAAGTGTTTTTCTTTGCGGTGTCAAATTCATTGATTTAAAAGTATACCACTTTAAAATGCAAAAAAATCTCACCATAATACTCGCTGATGTAGTTGCGCAAAGCGTGATTACTATAGTGCGTGGGGTTTTTCCTGTACGGCTCCGTACAGTTTTTTTCTTCCAACCTATCCCCGTAAGGGTGCGACGTTGATACTCACGTTACCATACAGCATGCCCTGTAGTGACCGGAAACTCATTTATTTCAACACGCCAGTTTCCCGGGCACAATGTTTTAAGCCGTTGCATTTTTCACATTTAGCCTTGTTTCAAAAATGGAAACCCAACATCAATTTCAGGTTATTGTAGCTAACGAATCACATCTCAGCTTTGCCCAGATCATATGCGACGAAATGGCCGCCAGTGCCAAAGCCCGTGGAACCGGTATAGCCAAACGCTCGCCCGAATACATTCAACAGAAGATGCGTGAAGGGAAAGCGGTGATCGCCTTTAATCAGGAGGGCGTATGGGCCGGCTTTTGTTATATCGAAACATGGAGCCATGGCGAATATGTGGCCAACTCGGGGCTGATCGTATCGCCCAGCTTCCGCAAGGGCGGACTGGCAAAAGCAATTAAGAAGAAGATCTTCGAGTTGAGCCGTCTTACATTTCCCGATTCAAAAATATTCGGTCTTACTACCGGCCTCGCCGTTATGAAAATTAACAGCGATCTGGGGTATGAACCCGTTACCTATTCCGAGCTTACGCAGGATGAAGCATTCTGGGCCGGCTGTAAAAGCTGTGTGAACTATGACATTCTCATGAGCAAGGAACGGAAGAACTGTTTGTGCACCGCCATGCTGTATGATCCCAGGGATCACTATGAGCCTGAAGAGACCAAAGAGTTCTTCGAAGAAAAGAAAAGCGTGTTCGAGCGCATGTTACGCATAAAACAATGGAAATTGCTGAAGCCTTTCTTTAAAGATGAGAAAGACCCGCAGAGCGGACCTAAAGACAAAGACGCTTCTGGCGGCGCCGGCAAGATCAAATCTTTATTTCACTACTTTTTTAATTTCTAAAAACAATTTCTGCGAAGATGGCAAAGAAAGTTGTTCTCGGTTTCAGCGGTGGATTAGACACTACGTTCTGTGTTAAATACCTGGGCGAAGACCAGGGTTACGAAGTGCATAGCATTATTGTAAATACCGGTGGCTTCAGTGATGAAGAATTGAAGAAAATTGAAGAGCACGCTTATAACCTGGGTGTAAAAACACACACCACGGTAAATGCCATACAAGGATATTACGATCGCATTATAAAATACCTCATTTACGGAAACGTATTAAAGAACAACACCTACCCGTTAAGCGTTAGCGCCGAGCGGTTGAGCCAGGCCCTGCACATTGCAGAACATGCGCAAAAACTCAAAGCCGATGCGGTTGCCCACGGCAGCACCGGTGCCGGTAACGACCAGGTTCGTTTCGACATGGTGTTCCATATCCTCATTCCCGGCGTTGAGATCATTACACCCATCCGTGATCTGAAACTGAGCCGCGAAGCAGAAATTGAATACCTGAAAGGCAAAGGCGTGAACATGAACTTCGCCAAAGCCGTTTACTCTATCAATAAAGGATTATGGGGAACCAGCGTTGGCGGTAAAGAAAC
>CBIHPC010000632.1:0-2469 GCA_966211305.1 uncultured Niastella sp. | reverse complement strand
TTAAATAATTTTTAATCAGAAAGCCCATATTCTAAAGGGTATATTTCTGTGGTTGGTTTATATTTGCCCACTCCTAAAAGGACTTGACAAACATGTTTAATCTTATATTATTCGGACCTCCCGGAAGCGGTAAAGGAACCCAGTCAGAAAAGCTGATCGAAAAATTCGGTTGGATCCATCTTTCAACCGGCGATCTGTTGCGTAAAGAAATTGCCAATGAAACCCGGTTGGGTCTTGAGGCAAAATCATTTATGGATAAAGGCCAGCTGGTGCCCGATGAAGTGGTTATTGGCATGATCGGTTCTGCGCTTGACGCCAACCCGGCCGCCAAAGGTTTTCTGTTCGATGGTTTCCCCAGAACAGTTGCCCAGGCTGAAGCGCTGGATAACCTGCTCGCCGGAAAAGGCAGTGAAATAACCCTCGTGCTGGCGCTGGAAGTTGGTCAGGAAGAACTGGTTGCCCGCCTGTTGAACAGGGGCAAAACGTCTTCCCGCAGCGACGACCGCGATGAGAACGTGATCCGCAAACGCCTGGTTGAATATGATAACAAAACCGCCCAGGTTGCCGATTACTATGCTCAGTTTGGTAAAGTGGCCAAAATAAAAGGCGAAGGCAGTATCGAAGATATCTTCGGTTCGCTTGTTGCTAAAATAGAAGCCAAACAACCTGCATAACCGGTTTGTCGTTTGTGGTTTGTGGTTAATCTCACGATCATCCACCACTTTCTATTACAGACTTAAACCGTTCATATCATTTAAAAACAAGGCGAGTCTCGTTTACCGTCAAAGGCCGCCTTGTTTATTTTACGAGCTTCCCGCTCGGTTTTGTATTGCTTATTGCCTTTTGTCTATTGCTTATTGCCAATTGGTTTCAGCACCGAATCGGCCTGGTTAAGGGCAGAATAGATCAGTTCTTTTACGACAGTGACTTTTGCCTTTTCTTCTTCCAGGTAATTAATACGCAATTCTTTGTTATCAGATAAAGTATCCACTTTAAAGCCTTCCATCCACGCGTTCATTTCAGTATTGGCTTTATTAAGTGCTGTTTGCAAATCGACAAGTGACTGTTTATACGCCGCATTCACCTTGCTGGCCGGAAGTTTGCCAATACTGTCGAGCAAACGTTGGGTTTCCTTTATATTTCCCCGCAGTTTACCCGTTTTAGCCATACCGGCATCGTGGCCTTCCATTACCTCGTGAAACAGGGAATCTTCCCGGGTTTTAGGCGCCGGCGGACCGCTTTTGTGTTCGGTTGATTCACCGGAATTAGCACCGTTATTACAGGCAGGGGCAAACAGGCTGAGGCTTACAAGGGCTATCATTAACCGCTTCATAAATATGCTTGTTTTTACTATATAAAAAATAGGGTCAAAGTTAACTTCTTTTATACGCTGCCGGGTTTTAAATCCGTTTAATAACCGGGTTTACCTATTTTCGCACCATTAATCCTGCAGGGCAATGGCAAATCGTTTCCGGCTTACCGTGTTGGCGTGCATCGTGTTCATTCAAACCGGTACTGCTCAAATAAAACCGGGTCCCACTTACAGGCTGGGCGCTACAGTTTCATTCGGATTATCAAATCTCACCTCCAATCATGTTGGCGTGGGCGGTATCGCCGGCGCCGAAAAAATGTTCTCCAAACACTTCGCAGCAGAAATAGAAACTTCTTATAACTACTTCACG
This sequence comes from uncultured Niastella sp., assembly GCA_966211305.1. Taxonomy (GTDB): domain Bacteria; phylum Bacteroidota; class Bacteroidia; order Chitinophagales; family Chitinophagaceae; genus Niastella. Next base: position 787 of record CBIHPC010000632.1, on the reverse strand, counting down.
GGCGATAAGGCCATTTATGTAGATGCTAAAAATAAATCCTACGCCATTCCCCTGCTTGCAGGCGTAAAAATGTATCCCATCTCCAATGTATATGCCTCCCTCCGCACAGGTGCCCTGTATTTTCTTTTAAATAATATGTCATCGGCACGCGTCAGTTTCGCGTATGGCGCCGCAGGCGGAATTAACCTGCCTGAGAAAACCAACCGACTCAATGTACAGGTAGGTTATACCGGTTTTCAGTATGATGGTATTAGCCGTGGATATGCTACATTAGCAGTTGCGATAATTATCAAATAGCTTAATCGTGAAACGGCAAACGTGAAAGGTCTTATTATCGGGACCGCATTTCTGTTTGCATTACCCTACCTCGCTAAGTTTAAGGGTTACGCCCACCCTATTGATGTGGAAAGGCAAAGCCTGCAAATAAACGCGAGTCCTGAAAATCGGCTTTTGCCCTCTGCCGTTTCACGTTCCGGCAACTAACGATTCGCCCCGGCACAGCCGGGACCATTGAAAACAAAAACTACATTTTGCATGAAAAAACTTGGTAATTATGTAACCGGCCGGTGGATCCTCGGCGACGGGGAAGGGCAGGCATTATACAATGCCGTAAATGGCGAAACGATCGGCTATGCTTCTACCCGCGGGCTCGACTTCAACGCGATTCTCGAGTATGGAAGAAAAACAGGTAACCCGGCCTTACGAAAACTCACCTTTCACGAACGCGGCCTGATGTTAAAGGCCCTTGCCTTACACCTGCGCAACCATCTCGACAAATTCTATTCCA
>CBIHPC010000631.1:0-2469 GCA_966211305.1 uncultured Niastella sp. | reverse complement strand
TTTACCGGCGCATTCACGAGCATAAATGGACAACCGAAGATGATATTGTGATCAATATCTGGACGAGGGCCTACCAGGGGATCACCAATTGTAACCGCATCATTTACCAGGTACAATCAGGCGCCATACCCGTTGCAGAAAAAGATACCGCCGCGCTGGTTTCTGAAATGAAATTGCTGCGCGCATCCTATTACTGGATCTTATGTGACATCTATGGCAATGTACCAATCGTTGACAGGTTTGATGTACCGGCCGGATTTCTGCCCAAACAAAATACAAGAAAGGAAGTATATGATTTTATAGTGAGTGATCTGCTGGCCAATATTCCACGGGTGACCGATGAAGTGAGCACGAAGACCTATGGTAAGTTCAATAAGTGGGCGGGCCTTGCTTTGCTGGCGAAAATGTACCTGAATGCGGAAGTATATTCCGGTACGCCGCAATGGGATAAATGCCGGGTTGTTTGCGATACGATCATCAACTTCGCGGTAAGCTCGGGTAAGATTGCCCTCGAGGCTAATCAAAAGAATGTATTTGTAACAAACAACGAGAATTCAAAAGAGATCATTTTTGCCCTGCCTTTCGATTCAAAATACGTAAACGAGTGGAATTCTTTTGATATTCATATGCAAACGCTGCAGCCCCAAAACCAAAAAACATACAACCTGCAGTCTTCTCCCTGGGGCGGCGTATGCGCGGTACCGCAGTTTATAAACACATTTGATCCCGAGGACAGCCGTTTGCTCGATAACTACATAAGAGGTCAGCAATTTTCGGCAACCGGCGACAGCCTTTTTGGCGCCATGGGCGCGTTTGTTGGTAAACCGCTGGCTTATCGCAATGAACTGCCCGGAGTAGACCTGTCGGAAGAAGTAGATGGTTTTCGCCTCGGAAAATTTGAAATAGCTATGAATGCCACGAACCGGCTGAGCAATGACTGGCCGCTTTTCAGATATGCCGATATCCTGATGATGAAAGCGGAAAGTTTGTTAAGGCTGGGAAGCGCCGATGCGGCTGCTGTAATTGTTACGCAGGTGCGTCAGCGCGCATTTAAATTAAACCCGGCAAAAGCGGTGGTAACCGGCGCGCAGCTGGCGGGCGGAAGCACATATGACTACGGGCTTCGAAATCACCTGACCTCGACTTTTGAAGGCGGCGCCGATATTCAGTATGGCCGGTTCCTCGATGAACTGGGTTGGGAATTTAACCAGGAGGCACGCAGAAGAACCGATATGATCCGGTTCAATGTATTTACAAAAAAATCATGGTTGTCACACTCACCCAATGGGGACTATCGGATGTTATATCCCATTCCAAAAACTGAGATAGATAAGAATGCCAACCTGAAGCCTAATCCGGGTTATTGAGTTCACACAAAATAACCTAACAGGGACTATCCTTCGGGTTATTAAGAAAGCGAAGTAAGAAGCAGGAAGCAGAAAGTACGAAGATCGTGATTTTCGTGTCTTTTTGCTTCCTACTTCCTGGCTCATATAACTATGATTATATAGGTAATAATTTAAACAAGAGCGTTCAAATGAACAAAAGGATCTTTCTATTCGCCCTGCTGCTGGCCGGTACTACAACTACAACCTGGTCACAAACTTTTAAGCAAACCCCAAACGGCATCAAAACGAACATTCAGTCAATGAATGTGGAAGTGCAGTTTTTTGCGCCCCAAATAGTGCGCATTATTAAATCGCCTTCCGGTGTTGCGGCAAAAAAGGGAAGTCTTGTAGTTATTGCTTCGCCGCAAAAGAGCGCATTTACCGTGGCTGCGCAGAATAATGAATTGGTCGTGCGAAGCAGTGCATTGCAGGTAAAGATCGATCAGCATACAGGCGCCATCCGTTTTTACGAGGCCAAAGGAAATTTATTATTACAGGAAAAGGAGAACGGGACCCGGTTTGCTCCGTCAAAGGATTCGGGTAGTTATGAAATTGTGCAACAGTTTCAGTTAAGCGACAATGAGCCGGTTTATGGTTTGGGCCAGCATCAGCAGGGGGTACTTGACCAGCGCGGTCAACAGGTACAACTCAAACAGAACAACATGCAGATAGCCGTACCTTTTTTTCAGTCGGTAAAAGGGTATGGCGTGTACTGGGATAATTATTCAACAACAAATTTTAAAGATGGTATTGACGGCGCCTCTTTTCAATCGGAAGTGGCAGACGCTGCAGATTATTATTTTATTTATGGGGGAAATGCCGACAAGGTGATTGCCGGCTACCGCCAGCTTACGGGACAGGCCCCGCTTTTTCCCCGCTGGACGTTCGGTTACTGGCAAAGCAGGGAACGGTATAAAAGCCAGGATGAAACGATTGGGGTTGTACGAAAATACAGGGAGCTGGGCGTTCCTTTAGATGGTATTGTGCAGGACTGGCAATACTGGAGCGAAGATGAAAGTTATTGGAATTCCACCGAGTTTGGCAATCCGCGTTTTCCCGAACCACGGAAGATGGTAGATAG
>CBIHPC010000630.1:0-2493 GCA_966211305.1 uncultured Niastella sp. | reverse complement strand
GAGTATGACAATATTGATATCAGTGAGTATGTAGGAGATGAAGACGGAGAAATAGCAGATTACAAATTGCGGGATGATAACTATCCCGAAATGGACGACAAGAAAGTTGTTCCATATAAAATAGAAACGTCGTTCCATGAACACCTGTTGAGCCAGTTGGGCATGTTGAAGATGAACGATAAAGAACGCAGGATCGCTGAACAGATAGTGGGCAGTATTGACGATGATGGTTACCTGCGCCGCGAAACGGCGGCCATTGTCGACGATCTCGCTTTCCGCCAGAACATTGATACCAACGAACAGGAAGTGGAAAAGGTGATCAGGCTGGTGCAGCAGTTCGACCCACCGGGAGTATGCGCCCGCGACCTGCAGGAATGTTTATTGCTGCAATTGCACCGGCAGCAGATTGGCGGCAGAAATGTCGACAAGGCCATCGATGTGCTTACCGATTACTTCGATGAGTTTACGAAGAAGCACTACGACAAAATTCAACGCGGGTTGAACCTCGATGATGAAGGTTTGAAAGATGTGATCGGCCATATCATTCGCCTTACCCCGAAACCCGGCGGTAATCATGGCGATATCAACAAGGCGGAAAGTTATGTGGTGCCCGACTTCTTCGTATACAACAACGGCGGCAAGCTCGAGCTCACCCTCAACTCAAAGAACGCGCCCGACCTTCGCATCAGCGAAGGCTATCGCGACATGCTGCGGGAATACGATAAGGGCAGTAAAAAAGACAAACGCCAGAAAGAAGCCATCCTGTTCATAAAGCAAAAGATAGATGCGGCCAAATGGTTCATAGATGCCATTAAACAAAGGCAGCATACGCTGAGCAGTGTAATGGAAACCATCATGAGCTACCAGCGCGAGTTTTTCCTTACCGGTGATGAAACTACGCTCAAGCCCATGATCCTGAAAGATATTGCCGAACGCACCGGGCTCGATATCTCTACCGTAAGCCGCGTGGCCAACAGCAAGTTCGTACAAACCGAATTCGGAACCTACAGGTTGAAGTTCTTCTTTAGCGAATCGCTCAGTACCGATAGTGGGGAAGAGGTATCTACCCGCGAGGTAAAGAAAATACTCAGCGACCTTATAGAAGGCGAAAGCAAAAAGAAACCATTGAGCGACGAAAAACTCACCGAGCTATTGCAGGAAAAAGGTTATAATATTGCACGCCGAACCGTTGCCAAGTACCGCGAACAATTGAATATTCCGGTAGCCCGGTTAAGGAAAGAACTGTAATAGAAGTAAGTTATGTCAACAACACCGCTTGCGGCACAGCCTGCGAAACAACCGGCGCCCATCAGGGCATTAGCCCATTTTTTTTCCTGGGTATTTCACCCGTTATTTATTCCGGCCTATGTGACCGCCTTCCTGGTGTTCATCGATCCGTATACATTTGCCGGATTTAATATGAAGTACAGTTTGTTCCGGCTCATATTTGTTGTTTTCAATACCGCATTCATACCCGGTTTTGCCGTGTTCCTGATGTGGCGGCTGAAACTGATACAATCCATGCACCTGCGTACGCAAAAAGAAAGGATCATCCCGTATGCTGCCGCCATGATCTTTTACTTCTGGGCCTGGTATGTTGCCCACAGGCAAAAAGAAAACCCCGAACCGTTCATTGATTTCCTGTTAGGGTCATTCCTTGCCGTTTGCGCCGCCTGGTTTTTGAATATCGTAAATAAGGTAAGCATGCACGCTATTGCCATTGGTGGTTTCGCCATGTTCTTCTTACTGCATGCGTTCAGTCAGTCGGATGTAACCGGCATCTATTTTTCCATAGCTATTTTGATTGCCGGGGTGGTTTGTACCTCGCGCCTCATTGTTTCAGATCATACACCCGCAGAAATATACTTAGGACTTATAGCCGGTGCGTTTTGCCAGGTAATTGCAGGCTGGTTGTAGTAAAAAAGGCAACAAGGCAACGAGGCATACAGCATTATACAACCAGGAGCCTAAAAAAAAAGCCCAATCATAGGGTACGATCCTATATTGAGCTTCTAACCTTCAAACCATCTGAAGTGGTGTTACTACTTAACCATTCAGAACTTTAGACTTTTGAATATAGTTTTTGGTGGGATGATAAATGAACAAACAGCTGCCATCCTTTATAGTTTGAATAACTTTTCCGGTTACTTTTTGGGGAAGTGCAGGGCATCCGAAGCTGCGGCCATTGATGGGGCTGCGTGCTAAAAAGCTGGCGCCTACATAATTTGATCCATGAATGACGATGTTCCGCTCGTCGGCTTTATCGTTGATGTTCTTTTCAAGCCCTTCTATTTTCAGGGCCAGGCCGTGGCTGCCGTAGTAAGTGTTGCCGGTAACATAAAAACCAAGACTGCTTTTATGTGATTCGGGACTGTTGGAGAAAGAACGGGCATACTCGCCACCTGAATTGCGGCCATGCGCTACCCAGGTATTGATAAGCACTTTCTTTTCTTCCATATCGATTACGTAAAATCTTTTTCTGCGCGACGACTG
>CBIHPC010000629.1:0-2503 GCA_966211305.1 uncultured Niastella sp. | reverse complement strand
TTTCTTCTTTAAATTCGATAGCGCATCATATTCGTTTACGGCGATGGTCTTCCAGTTGGAAGGTATTGCACCAAAGTCGAGCTTGAAGTTGGATACTTTTTTCTCGATTTTCTCCACCCTGAAAAGACTGTCATAGGTCAGCTTCGTAAGAATGATGGTCCGCTGATAATTTGTCACATAATTTGGCCCTATCATCTCTGTTTTGTTGATTGTCATGCAGGGCTGGCCATTGAAGGAATACTGTGTGATTTGCATGTCAGCGCCATTCGAATAATTGGTAGACACGATCTGGATGGGTTTTTGAAACGCATCATAAAAGGTCACGCTGTATAAGTATTTGTTGGTACCCAATACTTTTGTCCGTGTGCCGGTCACCAGTCCTTTTGTATTGCTGCTCTGCGTTGTGGCATTCCTGGGATAAGGAAATACGGTGGTAGAGGGCGTTAACAAATGGCCGTCATAAACCGAGTTTCTGGTTGTAGGCAGCGGGTTACCAGAGCCTGACGGCCAGTTATAGTTGTCATAATACGTGTTTGTCAATTCTTCAAAAGTCTGACCGGCAAGGCTGGGATAGTCGGTCAGTGTATCGGCCGTGGTGAAGTGCGTACTTAAACTGGTGCTGGTCGTCCAAAGTCCCGTGGCTACCTGCCGGTTGATGGAGTCATAACGAAAATAGAGCCATTTAACCGGGCTGCCGTTGCGTAAATTGGCATCTTGCGTCAATACTAAACGGTCCCTGGCATCATAAATCATATAAATCTCGCCGGCACCCGGCGCTTTCTTCATCTGCATTCTGCGTTTACCATCGTATTCAAAGCGGAAAAACTGCTCATTAACAATGGCGCCGCTTAGGGCCGTGACATCCCAGCTATTGGCTTGCAGCAGTTCAACGCCTTTGGGTTGCACGACAGCGCGCAGCAAATTATAGTCATCGTAGATAAAATACGTACACAGCCATCCCGCATGTCCTTTGCCGGTGCCGGTGTCGGATAAAGCCGTCAACTGCCGTTTTTTGAGCACTACCTTTCCTTCTTTGTTCTTGAACTCAATGCTTTGATGGTTATTTTCGTCGATGGTAATATTTTTCAGTAACGCGCCGGCGTGATACATGCTGTCACAATTATAGGTCCCAAATACCCCGGTGGTCCCGCTGTTTGTCACTTTCCATATCCGGACCGAATCCGTATTTGTATTGATCCAGTATTTCATTTTTACCCCAACACCACCATTGACGTAGTTGTTGCCCGCTGCGTAGGAGCGATCGATCCGGTCCATTGGTGACGGTTCAAACTCCGCTTTCGTGTAATAGTAGGTCTCCCCTTGTCCTTTAATGGGGCTGTTGCTATTACTATCGCTATAGAAGCGTTGCTGTTGGGCGTAGGGGTTCGATTTTAACAGGCCATCGCTAATAGAGGTGTTGCCCCCGTAGTTGCTGGCAGCAAAGGGTAAATATTGCCGTTGTATGCGTCCGAACGGGTCATAGTCCACAGGCGTCACCAGGTCGAAGGCGGTGCCCCCGGTAACCAGCGAACCTTGCTTGACAACGGTCTGCAATACCCTGCCAAGGCCGTCTACATATTGGGTAGTCATTTTGGCCGTCTGCAAACCGGAATTTGTTGAAATATTATTCGGGCTCAGGTCCGGTTTGATCACCTCCCAGGTGCGGACGTAGTTATTTAGTGTGTTCGAATATGCAGCAGGCGTTACCACGCTTCCGTCCTGGGCCTTCAATAGACGCGGTACCATAAGCACCGACGCAAATAGTATAGCGTTTCTGATTGCTATTGTGTTCATGTGCTTACGGTTTTGAGGTGGTGGAATCCTTTATGGCCTTGGCTTTGGCTTGTATTTCCAGCAGTCTTTTTTGCTGATCCCGGATTTGCTTTTCCTTTATCAGCTCATAGGCTTTCGTGCCTAATATGGAAGCATACAGGGAGTCCTTCAGGTGTTCCACTTTCGCTATTTCTGTCTTAAACGTCTCGGTCTTCCAGTATTGCTTATATACCTGCCTTTTGGTTTGGTTCACCCGTATGCTGGCATCTACAATTGCCTTTTGTTTCGTGGAGTCAAGGGTGGTATACTTGCTGATGTTGCGCACGTCATGGTTGGCCACTGCGGTGTCGGCTTTTTTATCATGGACTAGTTGCTGCTCCGCGGTACGTTGCGTTTGTTGACTTAATGCTGCCGTCAAAGAAAACAGCAGCATGCTTATGGTAAATAATATGCTTTTCATATAATGTTGTTTGTTTTAATTCGTAATAATGATGGAATTGCAAGTGGCATCTACAATGGTATAGCCACAATAGGCGTAACCGTTACCCGAGGCATAATCACTACAACCGATATCGTACCAGCGGTATCCGGAGTTCGGATTAACAATTTCTATTTCGTATTCCCCTTCGGGTATTTGGCCGAGTGAAGTCAGCCCCGATGCGGAAGGATTCGTGTAAAAATAGAATTCCTCACCGGAGTAAACGTTCCTGTACACAATGGTAATTACACT
>CBIHPC010000628.1:0-2508 GCA_966211305.1 uncultured Niastella sp. | reverse complement strand
GAAATGTTCAGCGATTTAATAATGCCTACCTGCGGAATAATGAAATTGCCATCGGCCATGGCGCGTATTTCATCGCTCACCCCTGAATGTTCGTTACCAAAAATCAGGGCAATGCGGCCGGTAAAATCAATATCGTACAAATTCACCGCATCGCTGCTAAGATGGGTAGTTAAAATCCTGTCATATTTCTGCCGTAAGGCATTAAAACAGGCTTCGGCTTCCGTGAACTGGTAAACCGAAAGCCATTTGGCAGCGCTGCTGCTGCTTTTGGCGCCCCATTTTTTATGACGGGGTATCTTTGTGTTCAACACATAAACTTCCTGAACACCTACAGCATCACAGGTACGCATTACTGCCGAAATATTATGCGGGTCAAATACATTTTCCAGCACCACCGTTAAATCACTTTGCCGCTTATTTAATACAGCCAGCAGGCGGGCACGTCTTTCAGGGGTCATATTTTATTTGTTACAGGTTTCAGCGCTTGCCCCGCTTTGCGGGGTTTCAGGGTCTCCCGGATACGCAGTTGCGAATTTATAAATCAGGCATCAAAAACTTCCTGCATCCTGCAACCTGGAACCTGGAATCTGAATCTACCAGACATTATTTTTGTTTATTGTAACTTGCCTCTTTTTCAACTATCTAACATTCCATAATAGCAAGTAAACCAATTACCTATGCTCAAAAAAATCGCTAAGATCACCGGTATTTCACTAGCTGTCCTGCTTTTGGTCCTGTTTGTGGCGCCTTTTATTTTCAAAGGCAAGATCATTTCCATCGCCAAGGAACAAATCAATAAAAACATAAACGCCAGGGTTGACTTTAAAGACCTCAGCCTCTCCTTCTTCCGTCACTTTCCCCGCGTGTCGGTAGCGCTGGAAGAACTGCAGGTAACTGGAACCGATATTTTCGCCAAAGATACCCTTATCAGCGCCAGAGAGATCGATGTGGCCGTGAACCTGTTCAGCGTAATCGGCGGCAAGAATATGAAAATTTATTCGGTTAATATAGATGAGCCGCGTATTCATGTGATCGTTACCAAAGAGGGCCGGGCAAACTATGATATTGTGAAACCCGATACGGCGGCCACCACACCCGAAGATACCGCAGCCGCCTCCCCTTTCCAGATGAACCTGCAACACTATGAGATCAATAATGCCTACGTTTCATATAATGACGCCGCTATGGGTATGAGCACCGAACTGGTGAACCTTACGCATGAAGGCAGCGGCGATTTTACAGCTGACCTGTTCACGCTGAAAACAAATACAAAGTCAGATGCGGTAACGTTCATCTACGGCGGCATTCCCTATCTCAACAAAACCCGAACCGGCATCGACCTCGATGTGGAAGTGGACGCAAAGAACAGCAAATACACCTGGAAAACGGATGAAATAGCCCTGAATGGTTTAAAGCTCGCAACAGAAGGTTTTTTTCAGCTGGTGAACGACAGCACCTACAATATGGATCTTAGCTTTAAAGCGCCCTCAACCGATTTTAAAAGCATCCTGTCGCTCATACCTGCCGTATATGCACAAGACTTTGAAAAAATAAAAACAAGCGGTAAAGCCCATTTCAACGGCTTTGTAAAAGGAACCATGAGCAATACGCAAATGCCCGCTTATAATGTTGCGCTCGACGTACAGGATGGGTTCTTCCAGTATCCCGATCTGCCCAGGCCTGTTAAGAACATAAACATACAGATGACGGTAGATAATCCCGATGGCGCAACAGATAATCTCGCTTTAAACATTCTTAAAGGTCATGTTGAGTTTGGTAACGGTCCTTTCGATTTTCATGTACAGTTTCAAAAACCGATGACCGCCCGGTACATTGATGCCGGACTTAAAGGCAAGCTCGACCTGGCCACCATTACCCAGTTTGTAAAACTGCCCGGTACCAAACTCGCCGGCACCGTTGATGCGGATGTACAGGCAAAGGGAAGCCTTGCTGTTGTACAAAAACAACAACCTGGTGAATTCACTGCCAAAGGCTATATCGACATCAATAAACTGTATTACTCATCGAAAGATTTTCCGCAACCCATTCAAAACACCAGCGCCAGAATAAATTTTGAAAGTCCCGACGGCGTGGCCGACCATGCGGTGATCACTATTCCCGCGGCACACGCAGAGATAGGCAAAGATGTGGTTGACCTTACCCTGCTGCTTAAAACGCTGGCATCGGATCCGTACTTTGACGGAACCGCCAAAGGCAGTTTCAACCTCGGCAACGTAGCACAGTTCTATAAATTCGAACCCGGTACCTCACTGGCCGGTAACCTGCAGGCCAATGTATCGGTTAAGGGCAAAAAATCATCCATCGATAAAAGCCAGTACGATGCCATTCAAACAGCAGGTACCGTACAGGCAACCAACGTAAGTTATAAATCAAAAGATTACCCCGATGGCGTTAACGTGAAGAACACCCTGCTTACCTTCAACCCGAAGAACGTAACGGTGAATGATGTTACCGGCAGTTTTCAGGGAACCAACTTCAACGCCAATG
>CBIHPC010000627.1:0-2524 GCA_966211305.1 uncultured Niastella sp. | reverse complement strand
TGTTTGGTCAGTCGGGCCTTGCCTTTACCCTTACCTGCGGGGTTTTGTTATGGCCGCTGGAGTTTGTGATGACTGATATAATCAATGAATATTATGGTCCCAAAGCCGTGCGCCGCATCAGTATCATTGCGGTAATACTTATTTCATATGCTTTCGTTATGTATTACCTGGCCATTCATGTGCCGGCCGCCGATTTCTGGATCGGCAGTGGAAAGGATAAAGGTATTCCCGATATGCAGAGCGCTTTCAATGGCGTGTTCGGCCAGGGGATGCGGATCATAGTGGGTAGCCTGGTGGCCTTTCTCGTAAGCCAGTTGGTTGATGTGGCCGTATTCCATAAAATAAAGAAACGCACCGGTGAAAAACATGTATGGTTGCGGGCAACCGGTTCAACCGTAGTGTCTCAGCTGGTTGATAGTTACATTGTATTGTTCATTGCCTTTTCGGGCATCTTTACCTGGCAGCAGATCCTGGCCATCGGTATAATGAACTATACCTACAAGTTCATTATGGCGCTTGTACTTACACCGGTTATTTATCTCGTTGAACGCCGGATAGAGATATACTTCGGACCTGAGCTTACGAAGAAGATGAAACTGTCAGCCATGGGACAGGACGCATAATGAGATAATGTGTTAATTAGCTAATGTGCTAATGCTTCCATTGGCGGAAGTTCTTATAATTGGTTAGATCACGTAAAAGCATTCAGTAATCCTGTATTCCATTAGCTAATTAGCACATTGGCAAATTAGCTAATTGTGTATTGGCTTCTCCATCACATAATCTTCCATAAAATAGCCGTTACCTATATCGATATCTTCCTCCTTTACGATTGTAAATCCCAGCTTTTCGTAAAAGAAGCGGGCTTTGTTCTGGCGGTTGACGTTCAGGCGCAGGGTGTGAATGCCTGCGGGTTGCAGTATACCCACAATATGATCGATCAGTTGTTTGCCAATGCCTTTGCCCTGTGTTTTCTGATGTACGTAGATCTTGTGCAGCTTGCAAACACCGGGCTCAACGGTTGAAAAAACGGCAAATGCTACCGGTTCGCCATCGAGCTCGGCCATTAAAAAGGTATGCTGCTGATTAAGCATTTGGTCGCGCAGCAGGGCCTGGTCGTAGATAAGGTCGAGCATATAGTCGAGCTGCTCCCTGGATAGGAGTTCGCCATAGGTTCCCGGCCATATTTCCCGGGCCAGCCTTTCTACCGTACTAATGTCATCAACGTTCGCTTCTCGGATGGATACCATGCCGCAAAAATATTATACTTCGGTGATTGATCCATTGCTTTTATGATAGTGCTGGCGCGAAAGTTCTTCATGTAGTCTGATCGACCTGATCGATATCCTGATAGCGATATACCACATTACCAGCGCGCCGCTGATGAGCAATCCGTTCGATACATGGCGTTTTACCTGCGAGCTGTTCTGCAACATGAGGAAGAAATCGAACGCACCGTGAAAGAAGATGGCCAGCAGCAAACCCTTTATTATATGTTGAATGGAGCGGGGTTTATCGAATTTGGCCAAACCAACGTGATAACCCACCAGAACGGCGAAAGCGCCATGTGAGGGAACCGATAAGAACATACGCAGAATACCGGTCTGGAAACCATAATTCAATACATAACCGATATTTTCGAGCGTGGCAAATCCCATGCTGATCATTACCGAATAAATGATGCCGTCGAAAGGTTCGCTAAATGCCTTGTTGCGATAAGCATAGGAGCGAAGCATCAGGTATTTGCAGCCTTCTTCACTGGCGGCAACAATAATAAATGAAAGTAAAAAATAATACCAGATGGTGAAATCGGGGAACTGCAGATACAGCACCGGCCGCAAACTGTTTTGAATATAAATGGCCGGGGCGGTGGCAACCATGCCCAGCAAAAAGGAGATCAGTAGAGGCTTCAGCGGCTCCCGGTCGTATTTATCCCTTGAATAAATATACAACGTAATGGCGGCGCCGGGTGCTATGGCCAGAGCTAATAACGAAAGCATGGGTTTCTAATGTGTTTTTTCCTGGGGGATACAGACGTGGTACAGGGGCCAAGATACAACTTCAGTTACACTTTTTGCAATTGGATGTTTACAAGGGCTTGGTTGGCAATTGTGAAATGGCAATCGTGAAACGTGAAACTGCAAAACCCCTTCGCGGAGGCGATCCCCCGGCAATACTTGCCCCCATGATCTGCCAACCGGCGGGCAGTAGAACAATCAGCGGCGTAAAGTCAGAAGTTAATCTCAAATGTCGCGAACCTTTCACGTTTGCCGTTTCACGATTCACGATTCACCCCTGCCGATTCACGAAAAGCTACTGTCGATTTTTCTTGTCTGGATATAGAAAAAAGGCTTTATTTTCAGGTTTATATAACAGCATTGTGGAAAGGAGCGTACTTTATAATACTTAGTAATGAGAAAACTTTTTCTTTTTATGTGCTGCCTGCCTGTGTTGAATGTATTACAGGCGCAGCAGTTTGGCGGACATCCCCCTTCTACAAAATGGAACCAGATCAATAACGATA
>CBIHPC010000626.1:0-2533 GCA_966211305.1 uncultured Niastella sp. | reverse complement strand
GCACATCGGTTTCCTCTTCGTAATGTGGTTTAACAGATCCATCAAAAGCCATATACTATGGTTTAATCCGTTACAAATTTATAAAAATACCCGTGCCGCAGCAAGCGCTTTTATGGGTTTTTAATAATAGGTGTTTTTCACGTAAATGGTTCATATAGAGTAAATAAAGTGTTTGAAATGCAAAAAAGTATAACTGTTCCTGTTGAAGTGCAGATTGCAGGAATTTAATTTTGGCGCCAGATCGCATCGGGGTATGCGTATTTCGGGTTGTTTACTGAGGCCTAATTCTATAACTTGTTCCTTTTATTTCTTTCTCAGTTTCTGCTTCATCTTTTCAACATCCGCAGTTATAGAGTATTCCGGATTTTCGATCTCATGTCCGTTTTCAAGCAACAGCTTTTTTAACCAGTCATAGGTTTTATAGTCGGCTTTTAGCTCATTGTGTGGCGCGGCGTACATATGCATGCACGAAAAACAAATATTGAAGATAGATACCACTTTTTTGTTGTGGTCGTAAAATACAAGGGCATCGCGGTAAACCGGCTCACACAGGAAATTGAAATTTTGTTCAATTGCTGTTTGTAAAATTTGCTTTAACCTTTCTGCAAAAGGATGACCGCTTTTAAATGTGTTGATCTTTTTTGCGAAGGGATGAAGTTGTCCGGCCTTATTTATTAACAAAAAATATCTCAGATCCAGTGCACGGTAAGCAGCTTGTCTTTCTTCTGTGTCCTTTATTGATCTTGCCTGTTCATATTCGGCGTTCACCTGCTGCTGTTCCGTTCCCCGGTTAAAGCTCCAGGTTTCAACATAATCAAAAACGATGCTATTAATATATTCTGCTGTATTCATATGACAGGGCTTATGGTTGTTAATATAAGCTTCTTTTTTAGTCACATAGGATCTTGCGGGTGTATTCAAATTGCCTGTTGTGCATTGCCTGTTGCCAATTGGATGCTGTCCTGTACCATCCTGCCCGGCAGCGGTTGCCATCATTGGTGATTTCGGCTGTAATGCACTCTGGTGGCGGGTTTTGCAATTGTATAGCATCGTTAGGCATCATGAATACGTGAAAAAGTGGGTTATGCAGTGTGCGGGGCGCGCTGTACTTTTACATCATCAACAACGGTAGCACGGTAAGAAGATAAAGAAAGAGCGGAAAGCTACCACGAAGCAAAAGCTTCATTTCAAATCAGATTTTACCTTTTTTTTCATATGGCAAGCAATCGTTAGAGGTCGGCTGTTTCTACAGAGGACCTTTTTTTCTTTTCAGATCATTCCTCTTTTACCTTCGGAAAATTCTCCGCCACTTCATTTAGCTCCTTTTTATAATCGAAGGGCGACACGCCGGTAAATTCCTTAAACGTGCGAATGAAATGCGACTGATCGCTATAGCCATTTTCATAAGCTATATCAGATAACTTTTGATAGTTATTTTTCCTAAGCTGGTTAAGCGACTCCTGGAAACGGCAGATGCGGGAAAATAATTTGGCAGAAACCCCGATCGACTGTTTGAACCGGCGCTCGAGCGTGCGTTCACTCAATTGTAACTGCTTCAATAACGCATTGAATGAAATTGCTCCCTTGCCGCGAAAGATCTCTGTTACGGCAAATTTTGTAATGGCATCCTGTTTATCGCCGGTATGTTGAACAGAATTGATGAGGCTGGAAGAAAACAAATTGATCTGCGCTTCAACGGTGGCGGCGCCCATCAGCTTTTCCAATAAATTATTTCCTTCTTTATGCTGAACAAGACCCATGTCGATACAGGTTCCGGTAAGCTCGTTCGCATCGAGACCGAAAACCGATTGCAGGGCATGTGGCTGCAAACAAATCCCGATCGTGCTCAATTTTCCCGACAGGATCATTTTCGCCGGTTGAATGGTTTGTCCGTACAGCAAAATAGAGGGCAATTGTTTTTTATCTTCCAGATAGAATGTTCCTTTATCGGGTGGCTGAAACATAATACCGGGACTGCCATCGGCGAGGGGACTGAATGTTTCAACGGAACCGGCATTTCCATTATTTTCCAGAACCCAAAAGTACCGGACAAAGGGCCGCAAATTTTCAGGGGGAAGAACAATACGATAATCCATGTTGGCAGCTTGTATAGGTAAGACAGGTAAGATGTAACTATGATCCCGTTCCGGGACAAATGCAATTTATAGCTTTTTAGCGGAGCCAGGTTTCATTCAAAAAAATGGGTAGAAATGTTCAGTATCAATGAAAAAAAATTTGGCGGAAATATGGCAAGCCTTATCTTTGCACTCCCAAAACGGAATAAGGGCAGCGATAAGAAAGAAAAGTTTGGGAAAACAGCTCTAAAGTATTGAAAGTTAGTAGTTAACTATAAGGGAGTTTAGCTCAGTTGGTTCAGAGCATCTGCCTTACAAGCAGAGGGTCGGCGGTTCGAGCCCGTCAACTCCCACAGAGAAAAGGTTCACAGAAATGTGAGCCTTTTTTATTTTATCACAGGTTAGCTCAGTCGGTTCAGCGTATCCCGACTCCCAAGTCGGGCGGGTCGGCGGTTTAC
>CBIHPC010000625.1:0-2533 GCA_966211305.1 uncultured Niastella sp. | reverse complement strand
TGATTATCTTTTTAATATCGCGCACATCGGCATAACGGATATGCCGCTCATCGGGACGGGGGTGCACGGTAACACCATCGGCGCCAAAACGCTGCGCATCGATGGCCGCTTTTACTACATCGGGATTATTACCGCCGCGGCTATTGCGCAACGTGGCAAATTTGTTGATGTTTACACTCAGCTTTGTCATACCCAAAATTAAGTTATAAGTAAGTTCGAAGTTCTAAGTTTTGGGTCTTTTATGCCTTTATGCCTCGTTGCCTTAAAATAAAAAAGAGCTGTTTTGCAACAGCTCCTCGTTGGGGTTAGGGGTTCTCTATATTTTCTAGCCTTTTGTAATATTTGTACTGTATAAAATGTCTCCTTCCAGGTCTACGATGTCGAGCGAATAAATACCAGTTGGTAAAAATTCAACTTCACTTATATTGGTTATGTTAATTCCTTTTACCAGAAACCAACTGAACATTTTTACGATCTTATCGTCCTCATCGAACATCCGCACTATAACATGTTTGCCCTGCACACAGGTTACGTCGAGCGTTATGGAGGTGAAGAAAGGGTTGGGGCGGACAACAACTTTAGGGATCATAATTTCTGAATTTGGGGCTTCTGAAGAACCACGAGCTTCATTATGTGAAGTCTGGTCAATCTGCAATATCCTGTTCAGCTTTTGCCTCATTGATACAGCGTTTTTCTCCGCCTTGTGCTCTTCTGTGTTATGATTATGGCTTAATGGTATCACTAATAATGGTTTGATAAAGGATTACTAATGCGATGCCATATTTTAAACTGCTCATAATCAATCTCATGTCCGGCCATATTGTTTACTCCTGTCTCTTTTTGGGATAAAACTTTATTAATTTGGGAAAGCTGGGCGCGGTTTTCGGCCTTGCATACATATTTCCATTTTTGATGTTTAGGGAAACCTGTATGTGCTTCCCTGCGCCCCGGGAAACCGGTTACTTTACCACCTTCGTGCTGCATAAGATCACACCATCTTCATCCATCACATCGAGCATGTACATACCGGTACCAAGCTTGTTGAGGTTATTGATATTGCTGATGTTGATGCCCTTTTTCAGTTTCCATAAAAAAAGACTGATGATCTTTCCGGTGGTATCGGCCATACGCACTACGCCGGGTTGATCTTCCGATGCAGTTATCTCCAGGGTAAGAGATGAAATAAATGGGTTGGGCCGGGTTGTTATCACATTTACAGCCATCATACTCATACAATTAGGGTTTAGGGTTTTCAAAAGCAATCAGTTCGTTAGGGTCGTGAATAGGTATTCGATAAAAATGCCAAAAGTTAAGCATATGATAAGCAGGCGTTTATAAAATCATGTTTAAACGCTTCATTCTCATTTTTGGAAAAGGGGTTGGAAAACGGGAATGTCAATGGGAGAATTATAGTTATCCCGGAGATATCCCGGAGATATTCCGGATATGTTCCCGAGATATCCCGGCTTTAAATAGAGCGGGAATATCTCCGGGATAAGGCGGAAAAACGGCTTATTCAACCCTAAGAAATCCTTGGGTAGTACCTGATAATATTGCCATAAAAAAAGCCGGATCACCATATTGATAACCCGGCTTCTTATATTATAGTTGTCTTTTATTCTCTTCTGGAGACCGTTGTATTAAAACCTCGCCACCAATTTCACGTTCAGCAAACGGGGCGTTAGCCGGTTTGGCATGGCAAATACGGTATTCGAAAAATCCTTAATGAGCAGGTATGAAATGGTATTGTCCCGGTCGATGAGGTTGAACACCTCCAGCGTAGCCCAGATGTTCTCAAAATTGCGGAAGGGGCTATGGCTGCGGCGATTACTTTTCTCGCTATCGAGCAGCAGCGCGCTAAAGCCCAGATCGATCCTGATATAAGGATCAATGATCATCGCATTGCGGTACTTTACACTATTGGGAATATTGTATGGCAGGTTACTGCCATACAGAAAATTGAGGTATACTTTAAAGTTCTTGTTGGTGCTCAGGTAATCCTGCAGGAACATCCCAAAGGTGAACAACCTGTCTGACGGACGGCGTAACCACCCTGCCTCTTTCAGGGTGCTATCGGTTACCGTACCGGCATCGTCGATCTTGTAATCGTAATAGGTATCGCCTTTCAGGTTTTCGCGGGTACGCATAAAGCCAAGGCTTATCCAGCTTTCCGCATCTTTTATCAGTTCACCAAACAGGCGGGCCTCAAAACCGGCAGCGTAGGCCTTCGCCTGGTTCTCGCCAAAATAACGCAGTCGTACATTATCGATATCATAGGGCACTACATCCCACATGCTTTTGTAATATGCTTCGGTGGCCAGCCTGAACGGCCGGTTGCCCGAGCGGAAATTGTAATCGAACCCGGCAGATACCTGCCAGCTTTTTTGCGCCTTCAGATCCTTGTTCACCGTTCCATCGTACCGGCGTAATTCGCGGTAAAACGGCGGTTGATTGTACATACCAGCCGCGCCGCGGAAGATAACATCGCGTTTCCAGTGCGCAGGCTTCCAGGAGAAGCCAACACGGGGCGAGA
>CBIHPC010000624.1:0-2534 GCA_966211305.1 uncultured Niastella sp. | reverse complement strand
AAACAATATTGCGAAGCAGCCAATGTACT
The DNA here is from genome assembly GCA_966211305.1 of uncultured Niastella sp. Classification (GTDB taxonomy): domain Bacteria; phylum Bacteroidota; class Bacteroidia; order Chitinophagales; family Chitinophagaceae; genus Niastella. The sequence goes on along the minus strand of CBIHPC010000624.1, from coordinate 2,505 downwards.
GTTCATGGCCGATGAAATTCAAACCGGTTTGTGCCGTACAGGCAAAATGCTGGCATGCGATCATGAAAATGTACAACCCGATATCCTCATTCTTGGTAAAGCATTAAGCGGCGGAACGGTACCGGTATCGGCTGTACTGGCAAACGATGCTGTTATGCTTACCATTAAACCGGGGGAACATGGTTCTACTTACGGCGGTAATCCGCTGGCATGCCGGGTGGCCATTGAATCGCTGCGCGTGCTGAAAGAAGAGAACATGGCCGCCAATGCTAACGCCATGGGCGAATTATTAAGAAAGGAATTACAGGCGTTGCAATCGCCTTTTATTGCTGTTGTGCGGGGAAAAGGATTGTTAAATGCGATCGTTATCGATCATGCCGACAAGAACGCCGCATGGAATTTATGTCTCACGTTAAAGGACAATGGCCTGCTTGCCAAACCTACTCATGGCGACAAGATCAGGTTTGCGCCGCCGCTGGTTATTAACAAAGAACAAATATTTGAGTGCGTCCAAATTATTAAAAAGAGTCTCGACGCACTTGCATAAAAGTTATTCAGTTATTGAGTTATTCAGTTTAGCAACCATCAAACCAATGAACTGAACGACTCAATAACTAATGAACTAATCACTAACATGGACCATAAAGAAGAACATTTAGAAAGTGCTGACTGGCTTAGGGATATAGTGATAGGTATGAGCGACGGGCTTACCGTTCCCTTTGCACTGGCAGCGGGTTTAAGCGGCGCCGTTAGTTCAACCGGCATTATCATCATTGCCGGCATCGCCGAAATTGCCGCCGGTTCCATTGCCATGGGACTGGGTGGCTACCTGGCAGGCAAAACCGGGATAGATCATTATAACAGCGAGCTGAAAAGAGAATACGAAGAAGTGGAACTGGTGCCCGAAAAAGAAAAAGAAGAAGTGCGCGAATTCTTTGGCAACCTCGGCCTAAGCGAAGAAGTTCAACAAAAAGCTGTTGAAGAAATTGCCAGAGACAAAAAGAAATGGGTCGACTTTATGATGAAGTATGAACTCGGTTTAGATAAACCCGACCCAAAACGCGCCACCAAATCGGCATTGAATATTGGATTATCGTATGTAGTGGGCGGACTGGTACCCTTAAGCCCCTACTTCTTTATCGATACACCCGCAGAGGCACTGAAGCTTTCAGCAATCGTTACACTGATCTGTCTTTTTGTATTCGGTTATTTCAAAAGCCGCATGACCGGCGTTTCTCCCTGGGCCGGCGCATTAAAAGTGATGCTGATAGGTGCTATAGCAGCCAGTGCAGCATTTGGTGTGGCGAAGATCTTTGAAGGATAATTTTTTGTCTTTGGTCAATTTCTTAGCGGCATGCCGACAAGAAACCGGCAACCCAATGATAAATTGTAATTTAAGGTATGGAATAAAATACCATTGGAGGAGTACAAAATTACACGCTATACCATTCAGCCAAATCTTGAAGCGGCGCAGGCATCTGAGGCAGAGTATAAATTTTTCCAACAAAAAACACTATACCTTTGAAGCGTATCTTGAAATGGAGCGTGCCTCTACAGTGAAGCATGAATATTACCAGGGTGAAATCTTTGCCATGGCTGGCGCCGGTGCCAGGTACAACTGACACCTATCCCGATATTGCGATCTATTGTGATAAAGCCGGAAATGACAACCCGGAAGAAGATACATTTTAACTTATCAACTCTTTTTCTCCTCTTCCTTCTTCAACTTAATATCGGGGAATAACGACATCACCATCATAAGTACGGCCGATAACAGCATTACCCACAAACCAATTTTTTTATCGGGACAAATTCCGCGGTAACAACCCGAGTAAACGATATAACATCTTATAGCATACGAGAGAACGATAGCGCAGATAAATACATTCCAGCGTTTGGCCCAGATCCGCTGAATGGCAAAAAAAGCAATAGTTACCACGCTCATCACCACAAACACATTGCCCGGCTTTCCATAAGCCCTGTTTTCAGAGAAAAATCCATTAAAGGTCTTATCAAGGTCAGGATGGTAGGTCCAGGGTAAAAAACCAGCCAAAACAAGAATAACAGCCGCTGCAATGCCGATCCATTGAGAATACTTCATCAGGTATTATTTGATTTAACCGGCAAAGTGCCGTTTAGGGCCGCAAACATACTAAATTCAGCTTAAAATGCTTAAGGCTTAACGCTAAAGGCTTAACGCAAGAACCCGACTGTGCGTTTTCACGAAAAAAGGTTTCAGCCTATAATGCAGACAATCTTCTGCCTTCTGTTTTCTGTCTTCTGCCTTCTGCGTTCGGCGTTTTGCGTTCTGCGTTCTGCGTTCTGCGTTCCGCATTCGGCGTTAAGCGTCTCACAACGTACTCACCATCTCCACTTCTCCCTTCGCCACCGCTTCGGCGCGGGCCCTTATATAAATAATGTTTCGCCCTACCATATACATTGTAAAAGCTCCAATGGCGCAGCAGGCCATTACGGCCGCCATGGGAACGGCGGTGCTGTTCTGAA
>CBIHPC010000623.1:0-2535 GCA_966211305.1 uncultured Niastella sp. | reverse complement strand
TTTTCACACACATGGTCTGCATACAACACGTATTCTGTAAAGCTGGTGGCAGTGAGTGATCAGGGGTGCACCAGTGATACAGTATCCCGCACGGTAACAGTACATCCGCTGCCGGTGACTGATTTTAGTTTGCCAGCAGCGGTATGTATGCCGGGCGGTTTGGCTGAATTTAAAAATGCAACCACCATAGCAGACAATTCAGGCCTGAGTTATACCTGGGATTTTGGTGACAACAGTGCCGTATCAACAGCAAAAGATGCCAGCCATACCTATGCTGCATCCAGCTCTTATATTATCAAACTCGATGCGGTTTCTGCCTTTGGCTGCGCCGGTACGGTATCGAAAACATTGTCGGCATTCTTCGACAGACCCGTAGCATCGTTTACCGTATCGCCCGATACATTGTGCCAGGGTGCTGATAATGTGTTCAATGATGAAAGCACTATCAGCAATGGCACCATTACAAAATGGAGCTGGAATTTTGGCGATGGTACCAACTCCGATGAACAGGACCCGGTAAAACGTTACCAGCAACCGGGCAATTTTACCGTACAATTAATAGTGACCAATAACGCCGGTTGTACTTCACAGCCTGTTTCAAAACAGGTGGTGGTATATCTGCAACCGGTTATAGATGCAGGGCCCTCATTCACTGTACCGCAGGGAACGGTAGTGCAGTTCAACCCCACCGCCAACGATTCAACCGTGCTGGCATTTACGTGGACGCCCGCAAGTGGACTAAGCAATGCCAATATCCTTCGGCCGCTGTTACAGGCCATGTACGATGAAACCTATACGTTAACGGCAATGGGTGAAGGGCAGTGTACTGCTTCGGATTTCCTGAAGGTGAAGATCCTGAAACCGGTGAATGTACCGAATGCGTTCTCACCCAATGGCGATGGTATACACGATACCTGGAATATCACCAACCTGAGTGATTATCCCGGTTGTACGGTGGCGGTGTTCAACCGGTACGGGCAGCGGGTATTTTATTCCGTTGGGTATGCCACGCCGTGGGATGGAACGGTGAGCGGCAAGCCGTTGCCCATGGCGACGTATTATTACGTCATTCACTTAAAGAATGGATTTGTTCCGAAGACCGGGTCGATAACGATAATAAAGTAGGTTTTATGGTAAGATAGTAAGATCCGGGAAAGTAGGGAGATGAAGCAGGAGCAATTTAATAAACGAACAGATTCAATAATAACAAACAAAACGTTATGAGAAAGAAATTAATACTGCTACTATTTGTTGGGCTGAGCTATACGGTGGTGAATGCCCAGGTAGATCCGCATTTCTCACAATACTATGTATATCCGGCCTGGTTGAACCCGGCACTGACGGGCGCCTTTGACGGCGACTACCGCATTTCGGGTATTTACCGCTCGCAGTGGGGGAATATCAGCAGTCCGTTCACCACACCGGGCGTGGCGGTTGATTTTACTACCAACAAGAATTCAAATTTCGGCGCCAGCGTTTTGAACCAGACGGCCGGTGATGGCGGTTATAATTATCTCACCGCCTATGCCAGTTATTCCTACACCGGCGTACGCCTTGGCCCCAATGAAAATCATCGCATCGCGATGGGAATGCAGATCGGGGTTATACAAAGGAGGTTCAATCGCTCGAAGCTGACCTTTGGCGATCAGTGGAACCCGATCACCGGTTATAACCCGGGCGCTACATCTGCCGAAGCATTCAGCAAAACCTCATCCACTTCATTTGATGCGGCTGCCGGTATTCTTTATTACGATGCGCAGCCGGGTAAAAAGCTGAATTTGTTTGGCGGCTTTTCTGTGGCGCATCTTACCCGGCCCGATGACAAGTTCAGTGAAAGCGGCAATGCGCGCCTGCCCATACGGTATACAGCGCATGGCGGGGTGCGTATAACATTGTCGGATGTACTAAGTTTAACGCCTAATATCTTATACCTGAAACAGGGAACAGCCAGCGAGAAAATGGCCGGCGCCTACGCCCGCCTGATCGCCGCACCCGGCACCGATGTAATGCTGGGGGCGAACTACCGCTTTAAAGATGCTTTGTCACCCTTTGTTGGGTTTGCTCATAAAAATATGGTGCTGGGAGTGAGCTATGATGTCAATACTTCCGATCTGGGGAAGATGGCCAATGGCTCCAACAGTTTTGAGATCTCATTGTCGTTTATTGGCAGAAGGTCAATAAAGACACCGGAAGTGGATTTTGTCTGTCCGCGCTTATAGTCATAGGTACACCAATGTCCTGGAAACCGGCGGTTGGTTTCTACCAACCGCTATTCTTTAAAACTATTGCCCTGATATAAATACCAAGAAGAACGATTGCTGCCATTGAAAAAACAGGAGGATGGCCTTATTGCATTGATCTTTTTAAAAACGTAGTATGAAGAATATAATTGCCACTGGAATAATATTTAGCTGCAGTTTTTTTGCAGCCAACGCCCAGTTCACATACGATTATCTGCGGGCGGCGGATAACTATTATAAAAAAGCCGATTACTATTCAGCCGCCCGGTATTATGAAAAATATTTAGGTACGGCC
>CBIHPC010000622.1:0-2543 GCA_966211305.1 uncultured Niastella sp. | reverse complement strand
ATGCCGTAACGTCATAGGCAACACTATCGGCATTGACCGCTTTCACCGAGCTGTCGCGTAGTTCGCCGGTAGCCGTTCCCGAAACCGTCATAAGGGTGAAATCGGCAGCATCTACGCCCCGCACTTTTTTTGAGAATATCACCCTGTAGGTAACTGCACCGGCACTGGTGACCTCACTGACCGGCTGTTGCCGGCTGATGCCTGTTACCACGGGTAGCTGAATTGATTCGATAGTATATGTTTCCCCGTTCTCAAAACCGGCGGCTATACCATTGCCTGCGGTATCGGTAATACCGGTTCCGCTGCCATTCAGGTCTAATCGCAATACGCCTGCAGGTTGTACCGCATATGCCGTAACGTCATAGGCAACACTATCGGCATTGACCGCTTTCACCGAGCTGTCCCGTAATTCGCCGGTTGCCGTTCCCGAAACCGTCATAAGGGTGAAATCAGCAGCATCGATTCCTCTTACTTTTTCAGAGAAAGTGATCCTGAATGTAAGCGTTGAATTGCTGGTTGATGGAGAAGCGGGAGACTGCCTGATGATGCTTACCGCAAAAGGCGGAGTAAGGTCTATCATGGCGCCAATGCCCGATAACTGCATATCGAAACCCAGGTCGAAATTGGTGACCGTTTTCTGATGCATTTCAACGGCAATTACATTATCGCCGCTGACGAAAAAAGCACTGCCGATATCAAAGAACTGGGTTACGGTAGCATTGTCGGCGGCATCCTGTCCAAGTGTTTGATAAGTAACCACGCCGCTCTTCATCCTGTTCCGGTACACCTCTACCCCATTTACATACACCACAATACCGTCGTCTCTCAATACGCCGGCGGTGAACGATGAAAAGATGGCCGGGTTGGCTATGGAAATAGTTTTCCTGAAATAGGTGGTAATGTATTTCTGGTTGATATTAGGGCCATAGTTTACAATCGTTGTAAGCCCGGGCATCCCGTAACCGAATTTCCCGTTTCCGGTACTCCAGGCGGTATCATTGAACCCGGGCGTTCGCCAGGCGGTACCCTGATCGGAGCCGTTATCGAGATATTTCCAGGCGGAGCCATATGTGAAGAGTGTGGTTTGTGCATGTGATTCATATCCGGCCAGCAACAGGCATAGCCAGAACAAGGTAACTCTTTTCATGGCAAATGGTATTTTCTAATATCAGAGCAATTGTATTAGTAAGCATTTTTACGCACTTTGGAGCTGAAAATGGTAAGAAAAATGATCCTGATGTCGAGCCGGAACGACCAGTTCTCAACATACCACAGATCGTGCAGGGTACGCTGTCTTTTTTGTTCTTCCGTATCGGTAGGGCCGCGCCAGCCGTTGATCTGCGCCCAACCCGTAATACCGGGTTTTACATAATGCCGCAGCATGTAATGGTAAACGTTTTGTTGTAACTGAAGGTTCAGGTATCTTCTATGCGGGCGCGGTCCCACTACGCTCATGGTTCCCAGCAATACATTTATGAATTGCGGCAATTCGTCGAGGCTGAATTTTCTCAGTATTTTACCAATGCGGGTGATCCGTGGGTCGTTTTCCTGTGTAGACTGTGTTCCGGCTGCCGAATCATCATTTTGACGCATGCTCCGGAACTTGAACAGTTTGAATGGCCTGCCGCCTTTCCCGATCCTGATGGGGCAATAAAAGACCGGACCGCGTGATTCGAGTTTTATCAATATGGCTATGATCAGGAATACCGGCAATAAGAAAGCGAGGGCTGCAACGGCAAATACCTTATCGAAACAATTCTTAATAAAGCCGGCAAACTTCCCATCGCAGGGCGTTTCGCGAATATTTACCGCATCTACCTGACCGAACCGGGTGATCCTGTAATGATTGCCGAACAGCTCATGATAATCCAAAACATATTTAACCCTGATGCCATGGTAGTCGGCTACCGACAGCACCTTTTGAATATTTATTTTTTCATGATCGGGTAAAGCGATCACAATTTCATCTATGGCATTTGCCTGAAGGTATACATCTATATTGTCAAGGTCGCCCAGCACCTTTTTGCTTTCGATCATACAGGCATCCTGGTTGCAGGTTATAAACCCTTTCAACTGGTAACCGGGGTTATGACTTGTAGCTACCTGGTCCTCAACGATCTTTGCTTTATTTCCCGTGCCGGCAACGAGCACGCATTTGGGCGTGGCCGTTTCGCCATTCAACCGGTCGATGAGTAAAAAATTAATCAGGATGTCGAGTGCGAAAATGCCGAAGGTGATGGTAATGACCTGTTTCCAGAACACAACGGGAACCGGTAAATACAACAGCACAACGAACTCGAGTATGATAAGGCTTATGTATGTTTTTAAATGACTGAAAAACCGCTTTTGACGTTTTACAGTTAAACTGGCATACCGGTGTTTTACCAGATACTCCACAAGGCACCACAGAATAATAGAAACTGATAGCGCGATCCAATCTCGTTTTGAAAAACTGAAATCCCGGTAACAATAAAAAACGGTGATGAAAACAAAGATCAGCGGAAGTAGATCAACTGCCAGGTAAGGGATCTCGCTTTTCTGCT
>CBIHPC010000621.1:0-2546 GCA_966211305.1 uncultured Niastella sp. | reverse complement strand
GCCGGAGCAGGACACTACAGGACATACGTTTGACTTAAACACGATACGTTTGTGCGCCCGGAACTAAAACTGTTAAAAACCAGAAGCCACTAAACATCATTTTTACTTTCATGTTGAAAGTGGCATTGTGTGGGTCTATCGTATATAGAAAAACGATATGCTTATCTTGCTTGCTCCTGTTGAATAAATTCATAAAACTTATTGGAACTGAAATTATAAGAATAAATATTTCGGCAGACTTTTTGAAATTTATACATAAACGTTATCATGACACTTAACACCTTGGCGAGAATCCGTACCAGCGTTTTATTTTTTTGCTTACTATTCTCCTGTTCTACCCTTTTTGCACAAAACCAGACCATCAATGCTGTATATGCAGGCACGGCATATGAGTATGACCAAAGCTCTGACGCCGGCGAAATGGTAAGAACTGATTACGTATTCTATTTCAGGCCAAATTTTTCTTTTTGTAGCGGACTTGATAAAGCAGATTGGCAAAAGCGTGTAGATGGCACTTACGCCATTACCGGCAATCAGCTGAAGATGAAATTCCTGAACGATGGTTCTGAAAAAATAATCCTGTTAAGCGTTACCGGCGAAACCGGCCAGTCTGGTGCAGCAACATTTATCAGACTGAACCCTTCCAATACTGTTCCCACCGGGTTTTATAAATATGTAAGATCTACTGGTAAAGCAGATGGCTTTTATTTCACTGACGGTAAATTCAAACGAACTGCAAGCCTTACCACACTGTCTGGCGGCAGCACCAGCAGCGCCGATGATGGTTCCTATACCATTAACCAGGGCCAGCTGGCACTTAAATACAACACCGGTAAAACAACCAACTTAAGTTTCTTCAGCAATCCTGAAAAGAAATCGATCGTTGTTATCAACGGCGATATCTATTACCTCGATGAAGAAGAAATGGCCAAACACGGCGATATAAAACAACCAACAACCACTTCCGCCGCCCCTGTAGTAACGAAAACCAACGATGTACTGGATGCTGGTATGAACCTGTTGAAACAGGCCAACCTGTCGCATGGCGGTAAAAGCCTCGATGGCCTCACTACCATGAAAGCGGTAATGAACACCAATAACCTTACCCTTACCATGCAGGCAGATTTTACCCGCCAGATCGTTCGCCTTGAGTCAGCGTTACAGGGTAATGTGATCCTGCTTGAGCAAATGGAAGGCAACAGCGGCTGGAGCTTCGATGGCAATAGCTATGCACCGCTTTCTCCGCAACGTGTAACAGAACTGAAACGTTACCTGTTCTGCGGTTTACCGGGTTTGAAATCAGACCTGCTGACCAAATCAACCGCTACCCTGCAAACACAACAATATGGTTTGTCGTCGGTAATGGTAATGGTGAACAGCATGCGCGCAGGTTATATCATCAATAACAACAACCGCCTCGAGGCGCTGATCGTCGTTGATCCGCTGAGCGGCACCACTACCTTTACCTATTCAGATTTCAAGAAAACAGGCAACATTTTGTTACCTTATACCGAAATCATGCAGGCTGGCAAACACGCCCAAACCATTACGTATGAGAGTTATGATATTAACCCAACGTTTGGTAAAGACACGTTTGCAAAACCTAAATAGGTTTGTGGTTTATGGTTTGTAGTTGGGGGTTGCGTTGCAATTCGAAGTGTTTGATAACCGGCAGACCGCCTTAATTAAATCAGAAAAGTTCACTCATAAAATTCAAAGCCTTCCCCATAAACCGGGGAGGCTTTTTTCATTCCCTGGCCTGTTCTGCCTTTCCATTATCCCATTATCACATTAGCATATTAGCACATTAGTTTTCGTATCTTGCCTTCAACCTTAACGAAATATGATCACATACAATCCTAAAGACTGGTTTACTTTTATTTTCCGGTTTCATAAGGCCGACACACTTCGACAACTGGTTCCGCTTATTATTGGTATCAGCGTATACTGCTGGATCATCGCATTTCTTGAATTGAATGTCTTCAGGTTATCGGATTACAGCCATGTAAAGAATATAACCGCCATGCACACGCTCCTGAGCTTTGTGATCTCCATGCTGCTGGTATTCCGTACCAATACCGCCTACGACCGCTGGTGGGAAGGCCGTAAACTATGGGGCTCGCTGGTGAACAACAGCCGCAACCTTGCCATTAAGCTAAACGCCATACTGGGTCATGAAGAAGCAGCCCACCGTTCATTCTTTAAAAAGATCATTCCCATGTACGCGTCGGTTCTGAGCCACCACCTGCATGCAGAAACTACCCGCCTCGCCCTTGACGAGCATGAACATCCCGAACTTAAAAATCTCGATACCAACCGGCATATGCCCAACCAGGTGGCCTCTTTGATGTATCAACGGGTGAACCGCCTGTACGAGGAAGGAAAGATAAAAGGCGATCAACTGATCGTGCTGAACAGCGAACTGCAGTCGTTTACCGATATTATGGGCGCCTGCGAACGCATCAAGAACACGCCGATCCCATTTTCGTATAGCGTGTTCCTGAAAAAGTTCATCTTCTTTTATGTGATGACGCTGCCCTTCAGCT
>CBIHPC010000620.1:0-2548 GCA_966211305.1 uncultured Niastella sp. | reverse complement strand
ATGATTCCCAAACAAATAAACGTGTTGACACCGCAAATGAATAGTATCGCAAACAAGACCAGCAGGGCCAACAGCGCACCGCCCAGGTACCAGATATATTGAGCCTTCAGCCCTTTAAACTCGACTGGTTTGTTAATGCCTTTGTTGATTTGGTAGACGCTAGTTTGCATTGCTATCTGTTTTACAGGTTTACATACGCGGTTTCATCTTCGGCCGGCGTTGCTCCAGTCCGTGCTGCGTCTGGAGGGTTCCAGGCAGTACCCTATTCAAAACGGCCTGTTCTTCCTTTGTGGGTTTGATTCCCATTAACGCATGCTTCTGAATCATGACATGGACGGAGCGAAGATTTAGATCTTGTATTTCATCGGCCGAATCAAAAAAGCCGGAAAACTGCTTATCGTTCTTCAGCCGTGAAAATGGAATGCTGTTCTTTGGATTAGCAACGTCGATAAACTTTTTCCCTTCCATGTCATACTGGTACTTGACTCCTTTAATTTCAATAACCGGTAGCTTCTTCTTCATACAACAGCGTTTTATTGGATTCCGAAAAACGATTTGATCACCGTGGCCACTACTACCAGGAATACACAGCTGCCAAACCACGCGGCCGCCACACGCCCCGTATCCGGGTCTCCCGAGTTCCACTTTTGATAGACTTTTACGGCCCCGATGAGTCCAACCACCGCACCACATGCGTACATCAAATTCGTGCCGGCGCTGTAGTAGCTTCGGACTTTTGTATTGGCTTCATTGATACCGGCGGCCCCATCCTGGGCGTAAATCGCTGCGCTGACCAGTAAAAGCGCCACTGCTGACGCGGAGGCATACGCGATCCCCCTCTTGCTTTTTAAGCAATTCCATACTCTCATTTTCATAACTCACTTGCTTATTTAGACTGATGAATAATCAACCGCACACAGAGCAACCCTTTTTGAACCAACCGGGTTCCCCCTTAAAGGGGGACCGGTGGCTCCATTCCGTCACCTTAACCCATCCATACACGTTGGATCTCTTCGTCACTCAGATCGACAGAACAATGGTTTTCTGTTTCAACTCTTATGAATTCGTCAATGTCACTTCGGTAGTTTGTCTCTGAAAATTCCTTGTACTCCCGCACAATCACCTGCAGGCCCATGATAATTTCTTCCTTGATAAAAGATTTTCCGGCGATGTCCTGGAGAAATTGAAGCAATTCGTCGGTAAGCATTTTCAACTGATTTTCCGTTTCATCCTGATTGCTTAGCTTTGCAACGGACTTTCCGGCTTGAGTAACCGCCGGTACAGCAGCCGGCGCTTGCTGGGCGGGCCTGGTTGGAGCCAGCTTTCTGAATGTGGGTTTATTTAATAAGCCATATTTGTATAACAGGAGAAAAACAATCGCATAATAAACGGCAATAACTGCTATCACCACTGTCCAATAGTCACCCCAGGAGAATTTCTGCAACATAGTTTTAGGCTTTAATTTGTTAACTGCGTTTCGTGGATCAAAGAAACGACGGGAAAGAGCCGGTTTTCAGTCCTACCGGTCCTAGGACCCCCTCTAAGCCTCTGAATATCAAATAGAAGTATTTTCAAAAAGGTTTCCCTTTCTGTCCCTATAACTGGAATACAGAAACGATTATGGGATTTTGCGAATGGCTTTGACCATCTCCAGCAAAAGGTCGGTCACCTTGCGTTTGGTGCCTTCCTCTACATTGTAATACTTGCCGTGGAAGCTGGTGGGGGATATGGCTTCCTTGCGCTGCGAGGTATAATGGGCAGCGAAAAAACGGAACACTTCCTGAAGGTTGGAATTGGTGATGATGCCTGTATCTTTCATTGACCGCGTCAAAAGCGCCAAAACCGGAACAGATACCGACACATGAATTTTTGAAAGAGGATCTGCTGCCACCAGCGTTTCTTTCTTTTGGTCCGCATAGCCGCTCTTAAGCTCCTGTTCAATCCAGGTGATCAGGTAATCGCTTACAGAAGTCCGGTTATGATACAGAGCCACTTCCTGCTCGACCGGAAGTTGGTACAGCAGTTTCTGATAATCCAGCAACCGTTCTTTCTTTGCATCTAAGGTATCCAGGCTTGATAGCGCATCCATCATCTGGGAGAACATCTGCTCCAAAACGATCGATGCATTAAAGTTTTTAACAATGCAATAGGTGGTAAGATGGGAATGGAGACGGGACGGCACAGCCGAATTAAGGCATGGCAACAGGCCGTTGAGGAATTGATCCAGGTAGGAATGTTGGGCAAAGGATAGTTGTTGTTCCGACAGTTTGCGTAGTTCCAGCAGCAGCGCACCGAGTAGCGCGTCCCCCGCGTCCGGTAGCAGGGATTCGATACGGGCGATCACCTGGCGCAGCGCCGCCGACCGCGATCTGGGCGCAAAAGCAGCCCTATCAAAATAAGTGGCAAAGTAGGTTTCCATAAACTGCAGGCAGGCGTCCAGGTCACCGGAAACCACCTCGTAGAGCGCCGCCCGTTCCGGCTGGTTGGCCGACACCTGGCCATAACCGTGCACCTGATCCATCCAAATGCAAACGAGTGCCTGGTAGCG
>CBIHPC010000619.1:0-2548 GCA_966211305.1 uncultured Niastella sp. | reverse complement strand
CCTACCGTTATCGATTATGTGAAACCCGAGATGGCGGTGGCGAAAGAAGAGATCTTTGGCCCGGTCATCAGCATCATGCGCACCAATACGGTCGATGAAGCGATTGCCATTGAAAATGCCAATCCTTACGGTAATGCAGCATCGGTATTTACGCAAAACGGCGGTATGGCAAGGTATGTGATCGACCGCGCCAGCGCCGGCATGATCGGTGTTAACGTAGGTGTGCCGGTTCCCCGCGAACCTTTCTCTTTTGGCGGCTGGAATGAAAGTAAATTCGGCGTGGGCGATATTACAGGGAAAAGCTCCATCGAATTCTGGACGAAACTGAAAAAGAGCACCGTGAAATGGAACCCTGAAGCGGGGATCAACTGGATGAGCTGATTAAATGTGCAAATTGGAAAATGCGAAAATCAGCAAATTGAATACAGTGCGCTGAATTATTTGGCCGGATTTTGATTTTTATGTCATCGTCCCCTGCGCTTGTCCCGTACACATAGTGTCGGGATCGCACACTTCAGGGTTCGGTTTGTTGTTCGGCGTGAAAGATCGTTATGCTGAATGCAAAAGCGCCAATTACGAATGTAGGAGCGCTTTTCCCGTTTCCCGTTTCACGATTCACGGTTGCCTGTCACAAATAGGGTGAGCCACTCTGGAAGAGTGACCCACCCAGATCCGTCCCACCCTCAATTCCAAATTCTCAACAATTCCTCATATGTCATACTCTTCCACCATTACGGAATCACAGGAGATCATTCGTGATAATATGGATTACACGCTCTTTTCATGGAGCAAACAAAAAGGCATTGCGCCCATTGCGGTAAAATATGCCAAAGGCGTTTACCTGTACGATTACGATGGTAAACGCTATCTCGATTTCTCTTCCGGGTTGATGAATGTGAACATTGGTCACGGCCATCCGCGAATAGCACAGGCCGTTATGGATCAAATGCAACAGGTAAGTTATGTAACCCCCAGTTGCGTAACCAAAGTGCGCGGCGACCTCGGTAAAAAGCTGGCCGCGATAACTCCGCCGGGGCTTACAAAAACCCTGTTTACCGTTTGCGGGGCCTCAGCCATTGAGAATGCCATAAAGCTTGCGCGGTTATATACCGGCAGGCACAAGATCATTGCCCGGTACCGGGCTTTCCACGGCGCATCATACGGCGCCATGACGGCGGGCGGCGATCCGCGTAAACTCGCTTCCGATGCCCAACAGGTGCCAAACATCGTTCATGTGGAAGATCCGTATTGTTACCGTTGTCCCTGGGGAAAGGAAATTACCTCCTGCAGCCGCGAATGCGTAAGCCATATCGAGCGGGTCATCGAGTTTGAAGGGCCCGGCAATATTGCGGCGATAATAATGGAAGGAGAAAGCGGTACCTCGGGCTGTATAAAGTATCCGCCGGATTATTTACAAAAGGTAAGGGCCCTGTGCGATAAATATAATATTCTGCTAATAGCCGATGAAGTAATGAGCGGTTTTGGCCGCACCGGTAAATGGTTCGGGGTCGATTATCATGGCGTGGTGCCCGATATCATTGCCACGGCCAAAGGAATAACCGCCGGTTATCTTCCGCTGGGCGCATTGATCGTAAGCGATGCCATCGCTTCTTATTTCGACGATCGCATGTTATGGCTGGGGCTAACGTATTCGGCTCACCCCGTAAGTTGCGCGGCCGGATTGGAAACATTAAAAATATATGAAGAGGAAAACCTGTTACAGCATGCTGCCGAAATGGGGCGTTATATCGATCAGCAGGTAGAACTGTTAAAAGGCAAACACCCCAGTATCGGCGATTTCCGCAATACCGGTTTACTGGGTTGTATAGAGCTGGTGAAAAACCGGGCCACTAAAGAGCCAATGGCGCCCTATAACGCCAAACCCGACGAAATGGTCATAATGAACAAGGTAGCGGCAAAACTGAAAGAGCTGGGGCTGTACACCTTCGTACGCTGGAACTATATCTTCATTGCACCGCCATTGTGTATTACAAAGGAGGAAGCCGACGAAGGACTGACCATGATAAGTGAGGCGATAAAAATTGCCGATGAATTCGTAAATTGATGCAGGTGGGTGTTGTTACCGCATGCTATAGCCATATGGAATAACCATATTATGGATATGAACAATAAGTCGCTATACAGTGAAGACCTTGCTCCCGTTCCGGTAGCCGACCGCAAGTGGAATACCTGGAACTACGCCGCCCTGTGGATCAGCATGAGCCTTTGCATACCTACTTACATGCTGGCCAGTTCGCTTATAGGCGGTGGTATGAACTGGTGGCAGGCGATCCTTACCATATTTCTTGGCAATACCATTGTACTGGTGCCCATGATCCTTAACGGACATGCCGGTGCGAAGTATGGTATTCCTTTCCCGGTTTTTGCGCGTGCCAGTTTTGGGGTGCGTGGGGCCAATATTCCCGCTATGCTGCGGGCAATTGTAGCCTGTGGATGGTTTGGTATTCAAACCTGGATAGGCGGTGCAGCGATCTACCAGATGATAAGGGTATGGAGTCCTTCGTTGCCTGAAATTGATGCGTCCGCC
>CBIHPC010000618.1:0-2549 GCA_966211305.1 uncultured Niastella sp. | reverse complement strand
TTGACGCAATCGTTATCCGACGTTGATGACGTATGTTATTCATAGCTCAGTTCAAGAACTCCGCTTGGCGCAGTTGCTTTTCGCTTTTTTTCTTTTTTGGCCAGCAAGGTACCGGGCAGGATCTCTCCGAAAATAGCACCGGTTTTTTCAAAAATCTCAAGCTGATTTTTGCGGTGCCGTTCCGCTTCGTGCTCCACGCTTTCGTATACCTGCGGCAGTTGCTCCAGTTTTTTATGTTCCTCCGCGAACTGTTTGCGGTAGATGTGCTGCACATCAAAATGGTCCACCTTGTGAATTTTCCTCAGTGTCCCGAGCACCCGTTTCAGGCCATCGACAACATGGGTTGTTGAATCGGCCGCATCCTGCATCTGATCAAAACTTCGGGCAATCATCCGCAGCTGCTTCCGCGTATAGCCGGTGCAGGCAAGGTGTTCCTTTTCGAGCTGGTACTTTTTCCGGCCCCATTTGCACCGCAGATAACCGCGGTAGAGGATGGTCCAAGGTTGAACGAGCTTGCCCCAGTCGCGGCTCTCCACGACGCCGCCTTTATATCTCCAGTGAGCGCCCACACATCCCTGATTGTAAAAAAAGATGCGCAGTGTATAACCCATATGGGCGGCAATGATGTTGGCACAGGCACAACTATCCCAGTTCGTATGAAATAAGGTTTCATTTTTACAGGCGTCTAATAAAATCGCCGAAGTCTTAAAGTATCGCTCCGGAAAAATCATTTCAAAGGAATTTTAGGTTTGCGGATCGGTTATTCGTAGTCAAAGCTTAGCTTACCCATGCCGTTTAGCAGCAGCAGGTAGCCGATGAAAAAGACTGACGCAACCAGGATCATCAACAGCACCAGCTTTATTCGAATTGATCCCGTGGCATGGTTTCGGTTGCTTTTTTCCGTTGCCGGCACCCGTTCTGAATCCGGATGCGCCAATCTTTCTTCTGTCTGTTCCATCTTCTTCCAATATTCCTGTAGGTTTGCACTTTTTTTATTCAAAAAGTTCCAACGCTCCGATGAATTATCAGGTGAACTCAAAACGGTTTCTTTTATAAGGATTTGGGATTTACTTCTTTTCGGTCATTTATGCGTTGTTGAAGGCGGGCAAAGGCTGCCGGAACATCCGGTTTTAAAAAACCCTCTAACGCCTTGTCAAACTGGCCATCATCAGAAAATGCATTCAGCAAGTTCCTGTTGGCTTCGCTTTCGTTCAGCCATCGATGCAATGGTTTTTTGTAACGGTATGGGCAAAAACTTCAAAATGGGTGATGTTCTCAAATGCGAGCCCTCGCGCCCATATGGTCTCCATAGATTGGCTGGCAATGTCCTTGGCACTTTCCACGTCCATGATTATACGATTTGCAAACCGAAATAAGCGCCGGTACAGATCATCGAATTCCGAATTACGGGACTCGGGAGCAAACACGCGTTGCAGGATTGGGTCTTGGTTCATAAATAAGGTTATTATTCTTTTGGCTTAATTTGATAAGGGCAATAAGGGTCCTGATGGGCATAGCAGGGCTAGCCGCTCGAACCCTGTGCGAAACAGGATCATGCGATCAGTTTTTATTATTGAAACAAATCGAAAAGGTTCCCGCTTTACGTAACCTTTTTGAAGCGTCTTTGAGGGCTATGGTTTTTGTTACACCGGTGGTCGGAAAACGTCCGCCATCGGATTATAGTAGCAGTCTGACGGAGTGGCAAGTTTGCATATGTCTTCATATCCAGGAGTTGCTGTTTAGGTTAATAAATCGTATTTAATAAAGCGTATATTGAAATGGGTTATACCTGTTGTTCCGTCCCGGAATTTGTGCCATACTCCCGCTGGTATTCGAGCCAGCTGTCATCCACATCCAATTCATCTATGATTCTAAGTGTTTTTGCCATATTCACAGGATCAATTAATTCGTCAAAAAGCACTTTCGTCGACGGCGTTTTTTCAAACATGTCCGCCAGCTCTCCTGCCTCTTCCGGCGTAAGCTCATCCTTTATTTTCTTAAACGCCAGCTCGGCCAACCTGTCCTCAATCACGAGATTGTTCATAAGCGTATGTTTAAAGTTTTTTGAACGCACACCGTAACCAAAAAAAGAAGCCGACGTAGTTCCATAGCTTTGACGGATTAAGCTGTGCACTGCGATGCTCTGGAAAGTGTAACCGAGAGGGGCGCCATTCACGCATACGCCGGCTTTAATGCTTTTGGTGCCCAAGTCCCAGCCCGACCCGGAAGGGCAAGGCCGAGAAATGGGGCTTCTTTTATAGAGATTAAACCCATCCTTGTTTTGAGCCGACCCACGATCCGCAGATTTCCTTCCCGCACCGGTCCATTTGTAGTTCGACCTTATCTGCCGATACCACTTCAATGGATTATGCAGCGACCACGCCGGGCTTCCGGTGTACGCTTTATCGTGGGTTCCAATTGGTCTGCTTTTCAATGACCAACGCCCGGGGTAACGGCATATATGGAAAAAGGCGCCGGCATCAGCCCGCACATCACTGTACTGATCGATAAATCCATTCTTATGATTATGGCAATTTGAAAAATAAGCT
>CBIHPC010000617.1:0-2551 GCA_966211305.1 uncultured Niastella sp. | reverse complement strand
CGGTTGCTTCGGAGTGTACAAAATACTTACGTGTTCTGAAGATATCGCTCCAGTTCACCGATATGGTAGCTGTGTTCTTTTTTATCTGGAAATCTTTACGCAAACCCATGTCAACACCATAAAAAGGATTTACATAACCCTGGGTTGTTGATGTTGGTCCGCCGCCAAAACCGCCCCGGCCGCGACCACCGCCGCCATCGCCACTGTTGCTCGTGCTAACGGGTAAGGCACTCTTTGCCTGGTAATCGCCACTAAGCTGAAAACTCCAGCCTTTTTTGAATTTAAAGCTGTGGTTCATTTTGGCCGTCCAGCTGGTGCGTTCATTTTGCAGATCGGTAACTACGTTACTGCCGTTGATCTTTGAATAATAAACGTTCACGCTGGTGGTAACATCCCACCATTTGGTGAACGGATTGCGCGAGATCAGTTCCAGGCCGCCGGCGTAAGCGGTTGATGCATTTACATAGGTTGAAATAAATGCTGAGTCTTTACTTAAACCGAGGTTGCCCCAATATTGATATCGTGCAATCAGGTTGGTAGTATATTTTCCGAACAGCGTAGCCAGGACGGTATGGTTATTTTTACCATAGGTTTTCTGGTACGAGAGCTCGAGCGAATGGGTGAACTCGGGCTTCAGCCCGGGGTTACCTGTTTGATAGTTCAACGGATCTGAGAAATCGGTATTCGGCATCAACTGGAAAAAGTTAGGCCGGTTGATTCGGCGTGTATAGTTCAGCTGAAGGTCCTGCCGGTGATTTAACGTTCTGCTTAAAAATACACTGGGGAACAAGCTGATGGGGAAATCGTTCTTGTATGTGTCTTTACCGATTTGGTCGCCTTCATAACCGCTGCTTTCTGCACGTAAGCCCAACTGGTAGCTGAAGCTGTCTTTTATTTTTTGCGAGAAGGTAACATAACCGGCATACACGTGATCGGTGTACTCGAAATTGTTGCTTTGGGCATCGATAAAACTTCCGTTGAGGTAATTGTACTGGAAGCTTTCGAAATTACGGATCTGTCCGCGCAATCCCGCTTCCCATTTTATATCATCCGTAACCGGTTTTATATAATCCGTTTGTGCAACAAAGAACCGGTTGCGGCCGCCGCCGTCGATGGTTTGCAAAAACTCATCGCTGATGGGGTTTTGCTGCCCAGGATCGGTAAAGTAACGATAGCGGATATCGCTATGGTTGGTATTCCTGCTTTGGTTGAAGTTGATATCGGCCGTCCACTCCTGGCCGGGTTTTGCAAAAATATGTTTAAAGCTTAACTGGGTTCCGTAGTTGCGAAAATTGTATTTACCGAGGGTGTTGCGGTATTGGGTCACATATTTTATGTTCGGCGTATCGTTGATGATAGTGGTTCTGTTATCGGGTTCAAAATCGCCGTTCACGATCGACTGCGAGATCGAAATGGTATTGCGGTTGTCGATGAAATAATCTAAACCGAACCGGCCGAATGCAAAGGCGCCATCGAATACGCTTTTGCTGTACTGTGTAATAAAGGCTTCTTTATTGTCGATGGTGCTTATGCGGTCGGTTTGTCCCCAGCCTTTTGATCTGCGCTGGTTGTACATGGCGTTGGCAAATACGTTGATCTTGCCCTGGCGAACGTTGATATCGCCGCCGCCGTTGAACTTACCGCGGGAATCGACCCCGGCGCGTATGCCGCCATTATATCCGGTTTTGCGGTTCTTCTTTAAAATGATATTCAGAATGCCCGACTGGCCGCCGCTGGCATCGTACTTGGCAGAAGGGTTGGTGATAATTTCAACGCTCTGAATGGCATCGGCCGGGATCTGGTCCATAGAAAGGGTAGTGGGGCGGCCGTCTACAAACACCTGCGGCGCCGAGTTGCGCAGGGTTACGTTCCCGTCAATGTCGACGTTGATGGAAGGTACATTGCGCATGACGTCGATGGCTGTACCCCCGGCGGCCGTAATGGTTTTTTCCACGTTGAAGATCTTGCGGTCAACGCCCAGGGTGATCAGGGGTTTTGAACCGGTAACGGTTACGTCCTGCAGCACGGTAGCGTCCTGTTCCATTTTTAAATTACCGAGGTCTTTATCAACCGCCGATAACATGGCCGACCTGTCGACCCCGGGCCCCATTTTTAAATCGAATGATACCTTTTGTTCAATAGGTTTATAACCGATGGCTGTAATGATCAGTTTGAACTGGCCGAAAACGGGCAGGCCTTCGAGGCTGAAATCGCCGTTACGGCCGGTTAACATTCCGCCGATCACCACATCGGCCCTTTTTTTGGTGGCGGTATCGAATTTATTCTGGAATAATTGAACAGAAGCAGCATCCAGTCCTTTATTGGTTGCCTTGTCGACTATACGTCCGTAAAAATGGCCGATATTCATTTGCTGGCCGCCGCCCTGCCGGTTTCCGCCGCCGGGAAATTGAGCATGGGCAGTTTGGAATACGGCAAATAGAGCAAGGATCCATCCGGTAAGTTTCATATGTTAGGTGCTATGGTTGAGATCAATTTGACGCAAAAATGACGTAGAACTTGTGAAAAGGACATTTTTTGTGATGAACGGCGG
>CBIHPC010000616.1:0-2568 GCA_966211305.1 uncultured Niastella sp. | reverse complement strand
GTCGTATTAAATCAAATGGAAGTTTAGGTACCGACCATGGTGCAGCTGCACCGGTTTTCGTATTCGGAAAGAATGTTCGCGGTGGTATTATCGGTACCAATCCTGACATTCCTTCCGGTGGAGGCGGCAATGGTAACGTGCCTTATCAATACGATTTCAGAAGCATTTATGCTTCTTTGTTAAGACAATGGTTCTGCGTAAAAGATGGCGATCTGCAGACCGTCATGTTAAAAGACTTCCCCAATATTCCATTGTGTGTGAATGCAGCCTGCGGCGCTACCGGCCTCGATGATGTGAACAGGAACGACGGCGAACAACTGGTCATTAACTATCCGAACCCGTTTGTTGAAAGAACATCGATAACCTTCAAAACAGGCGGCGGACATACACTGGTTCAGGTGTTAGACACCATGGGAAGAGTGATAAAAACGCTTACTGACAAAGTATATACATCCGGTACCTATACTGTAACCTTCGATGGGTATGGGCTTCCGCTGGGCGTTTATTATGCCCGTTTTCAAAACGGCACCGTTCAACAGGTAAGGCCCATGCTGAAAACGCGATGACGTAGAAAATTTAATCCGTATAATGTGAGCTCCCTGACTTCTGTCGGGGAGCTTTTTTTATGTCAGCCCGCTTTCACCGGTAGTTTCAATGTTGTGCTAAAGCCCTGCTAAAGCGAACGACTGTAAGTAATCGGCAGAATATGTAGCCCATAACCTTTGCGCAAAAAGGAATTTTCAATGATCGGACAGCTCTGTTTTTTGTAGCATGCATTAAATAGTTTTAATTTGCTTTGGATCGGTACAATAACCATTAATCCTACAAACTAACCGATCTATAATTTTGAATATGCTGAAGGTATTTATTACAGATGACCATGAATTATACCTTGAAGGCCTGGTGCTGCTGTTGAACAAACAACCGGGTATTGAGGTAATAGGTTCCGCATTCACCGGCGAAAGCCTGTTGAACCAGCTGCCAAACAAAGACATTGATATCCTTCTGCTCGATGTACACCTTCCAGACATCGGTGAAGAAGAGTTGCTGCTGAAGATCCGCGAAATACAACCGGCGCTGAAGATACTTTACCTTACGATAATGCGCGGCACCCGTTATATTCACAAGCTGCTCAAATATGATATACAGGGTTACCTTTTAAAGAACACCAATATCGCCGAGCTTACCAAAGCTTTGGAAACAGTATCTGAAGGCAATAAATATTTCAGTAAGGAGATCAACATCCTCGATACCAACCAGGATTTCAGAAATACGGTTACCATAGAAGATAAGAAGGTCGATGAAATTTTGTCGAAAAGGGAAATAGAAGTGCTGACTCTTATTTGTAAAGAATACAGCAACTCTGAAATTGCCAAGAAACTTTTTCTTAGCGTAAGTACGGTTGAAACCCATCGCAAAAACCTGATCGCCAAACTGGGTGTGAACAATACTGTAGGGTTGGTGAAGTTCGCTTTAAAGAACAGGCTTATTGAATAATATTACACTCCATCTTTTTCTGTTGGTTCATTGAATTGCTAACCGTAAAACAACACCGGGGCCGGACCCTGTTGGAAAGCCGGGCACCGGACTATGACAAGAGAAATAGTATTTCGCTGTTTTTCATACATTTATTCATTACACTCGATTTATATAACTACAAAAGTACCCAGTTACTTGATTAATAGGTAAAAACTCTTAATTTGGTAGTACAATTCGGCATTACCGTTGAAATACTATCTGCTTTTAGGGGCTTTGATTATATGCGTACATTCATTTGCACAACAGGTCGATACAACTCATTTGAAAAGATTGTACGATCGTTGTCTCGATTTCTCTGAAGACAAGATCGACTCCATTCATTACTATGCCGATTACATTTCCAAAGAAGCTGACCTATTGAACTATAATCGCGGTAGCGTTTTATCGTTACGGCTGAAAGGCATTTATGAAGACCTGAGCAATAACTATGAAAAGGCTATTGAATATTATCTGCAATCACTACAGGCAGCCCGTAATATCAGGGCGCAGGAGTATGAACTTGCTGCATTGAGCGATCTGGCCATTGCTTATTTCTCTATCAGGGAACCCGAAAAAGCAAAACAGTTCTATTTACAATGCGCCCGCATGACCGAGTCGGACGGCAAAATTCCTTCTCTTATCAATACCTATAATAACCTTGCTGTTATTTATACGCAACTGAAACAATACGACAGCTCACATCTTTTACTGGAGAAAGCGGTGCGGTTGGGCCAGCCGCTTGAACGACAGGGGCGCATTAGTTTATCAAGCACCTATAACAACCTGGGTAATTTATATTTCAAGGAAAAAAAGTATGAAGAAGCCCTTCCGTATTTCCGCCAGAACCTGGTAAGGCATAACAACGATAGCGACCTGAGTGCGCTATGGGTGGCCAAACTAAACCTCGCCGATGTATTTATTGAAAAGAAACAGTTCGATTCGGCAACGATATATGCAGAAGGTGCTATGAAACTGGCCGAACGGCTGGAATCAAAAAGTAAGGAGGCCGATAGTTATTCCATACTGGCAAAACTGGCCGAGTACAGCGGC
>CBIHPC010000615.1:0-2573 GCA_966211305.1 uncultured Niastella sp. | reverse complement strand
CGGCGGTACATGAACAATCCGTACAGGCCGGGGATCAGGAAGATACCGAAGATGGTACCCGCCAGCATGCCACCTGCCGCCGCATTACCGATAGAACGGTTACCCATAGCGCCCGCACCATTGGCAATACACAACGGTATCAAACCCGCAATAAAGGCAAAAGAGGTCATGAGAATGGGACGCAACCTCGATACCGCGCCTTCGCGTGCGGCTTCAATTACCCGCATACCGGCCCTGTGTCGCTGTACAGCTACTTCAACAATGAGGATCGCATTCTTCGCCAGCAAACCGATGAGCATGATCAATGCTACCTGGGCATAGATGTTGTTCTCGAGCCCCATGGCCAGCAGCAGGGCAAATGCACCGGCAATACCGGCAGGTAATGAAAGAATAACCGCCAGCGGTAACAGGAAACTTTCATATTGCGCAGCCAGTAACAGGTATACAAACACCAGGCATACCGCAAAGATGTAAACGGCCTGGTTACCCGAAATGATCTGTTCACGGGTCATACCGCTCCATTCGTACGTATACCCTTTGGGCAATACGCTATCGGCCACCTGCTGAATGGCACTGATGGCCTGTCCGCTCGAGAAACCCGTTTCCGCATCACCATTGATCATGGCGGCGGTATACATATTATAGCGGGTTATCTGCTCGGGGCCGAACACTTTTTCCATTCGTACGAAATTCGAATACGGCACCATTTCGCCCTTGTCGTTTTTGACGTATAGCTTCAATACATCTTCGGGGTTGGCGCGGTATTCGGGCAATGCCTGCAGCATCACTTTGTACATTTGTTCAAAGCGAATGAAATTGGTTGCATAATAACTACCCAGCAGGGTTTGCAATGTATTCATCGCGTTCTCCACACTCACGCCCTGTTTGGCCGCCATTTCCTGGTCGATGTGCAACAGGTATTGCGGGAAATTGGGATCGAAGCTGGTATTGGCACCTGAAATGGCTTCATGATTTCTCAGTGTGGTCAGGAATTTATCCGACACCTCAGCCATTTCCTGCAAACCGGTATTGCGGTTCTTGTTCAATAACCTGAACTCAAAACCACCGGCATTACCAAAACCGGGC
Source organism: uncultured Niastella sp. (assembly GCA_966211305.1). GTDB lineage: Bacteria > Bacteroidota > Bacteroidia > Chitinophagales > Chitinophagaceae > Niastella. The sequence continues at coordinate 1,487 of CBIHPC010000615.1, read as the reverse complement.
ACGGTAGGCGGTTCAAAATATTCTATTACCGCATCGGCAATATGCGCGGTCTTTCCTTTTAATTGTTGTATGACCTGCTGAACGGTCTCTTCTCTTTCATCCCAGGTCTTCAGGTTGATCATGGCCATGCCATAGGAAGCGCCGGTAACGTCGCTCATCAAACTGTAACCTGCCAGCGTACTGATATTATCGATCGTTTTTTCTTTACCAATGGCTTTCTGTACGGCATCGAGCACTTCTTCTGTACGCTCAACGGTTGAACCGGGCGGTGTAGTAACGTTTACATAGATCATACTCTGGTCTTCGGCCGGAATAAAGCCTGAAGGCAGGAATTTCGAAACACCCCAGGTGGCCACGCAAAACAATACCAGCACGCCCAGCGTAAGCGCCTTGCGTTTTACCATGTGCGTCACTATACGGCCATAACCGTTTTCAGTACGGTTGTATACGCGGTTGAACCCATTGAAAAAACGCTGTAAGAGGTTCTTCTTTTTCTTAGCGCCATGATTGTGCTTCAACATCAGGGCGCACAATGCGGGTGTAAGCGTAAGGGCATTGATACCCGATATAACGATACTCATGGCCAGCGTAAGCGAGAACTGCCGGTAAAACACGCCAACCGGCCCGGAAAGGAATGCCACCGGCACAAATACGGCCGACATAACACCCGTGATGGCTACTATGGCGCCGCCTATTTCTTTCATGGCGGCAATGGTTGCTTCGGTTGCGAATAAATTTTCCTCCTGCATTTTCACATGCACCGCTTCCACTACCACAATGGCATTATCCACCACAATACCAATGGCCAGCACCAACGCAAACAACGTTAACATGTTGATGGAGAACCCAAGCAACTGCATAAAGGCCAGCGTACCCACCAGCGCCACCGGAACGGCCAGGGCGGGAATGAGGGTAGAGCGGAAATCCTGCAGGAAGATGAACACCACGATGAACACGAGAATGAACGCTTCCATCAGGGTGCGCAACACTTCATGAATACTGGCATCGAGGAAACGCGATACATCGTAAGCGTAGTTATAGGTCATGCCGGGCGGAAAACTGGTTTCTTTCAGTTCTTCCATTTTCGATTTAATGGTTTCTATCACCTCGCTGGCATTGGATCCCGGCCGTTGTTTGATCATGATGGATGCAGAAGGGCGGCCATCCGTTTTCGACACCATGTCGTAACTCACCGTACCAAACTCCACATCGGCAATATCCCTCAAACGCAATAAAGAGCCATCTTCATTAGCGCGCAAGATCACATTACGGTACTGTTCCGGCGTATTGAACTTACCGGTATATTTTAAGATGTATTGTTTTGCCTGTTTATCTTTACCTGAATTGTCGCCGGTTGAACCGGGCGCCGCTTCAATATTCTGGCGGCGTAAACCGGTAATGATCTCTTCCGTTGAAATATTATAGGCGAGTAATTTATCGGGCTTTAACCAAACGCGCATGGAGTAGTCGCGCGAACCCATGATATC
>CBIHPC010000614.1:0-2596 GCA_966211305.1 uncultured Niastella sp. | reverse complement strand
AGCGCCAGTGGATCCAGGGATAATCGAGGAAATCATATAGTTCCGTTTCCACCTTCACCAGCTTCTTATCCGCTACGCCAATGGTAAACATTTCATAAGCGGTGAAGGGATCGCCCGGTTGCGCATATTCATGCGATTTCAGAATGCCCCGTGAGGAAGTGTCAACCGAAGACAGCACATAATAAACCGGTTTCTCAGTCACGGGGAAAATATGAAAAACAGCAAAGTGTTTACTGTCGGGCGACCATTGGATGTGGCCGTACGGGTTCGTGGTATCGCCATTCTTTGTACATTTTATGGCCTCCACTCCCTGCGCGGGGCGCAGGAACACATTACCGGCCCGTATGGAGGCAATCCACTGTTTATCGGGCGAAATGCTATCGGACGGGCGTTGGCGTTCCCAGCGGCTTTTAATGCCGCCAGAGATGATGCCATTGTCTTTGGTTGGTACCAGCTTCGTGGTATCGGTGATTTTTGTTTTTGCACCGGTGCGGGCCTCCACATGCCAGTATTCCCGCGAGCTACCGGCCAGTATGTTGCGGTACCAGAAACCTTTGTTACCTGGTTCCCAGTGAGCTTTAACATTTCCCTTCAGAATGGCATTCCTTGCCAGCGAATCGAGCCGGGTGGCGGTTTTATAGGCGTTGAGTACCTCATCGCGTGAGGGTTGATACAGCGGTAATGATTGAGCATTCGTTGCATCAACCGTTGCAACCAGAAAGCAAATGATTATTGACACCCGTAAAAAAAGCATTGTGTTCATTTAAGGCCGTTGAAAGCTAAAATTAACGCAATGCCAGAGGGTTGAGATGGCGTGAGCTAACAGGTTGTTTACCGATATTGACATTATCGTTTCGTCCAGGGCGGCAGGCGGGTCGGGAAAGAAGAGGATTACCGGTCATTTTTTCCCTACCCGATAACCGGGCAGCGCCTGGGATCCACTAAACTGCGCATATTGCCTGATCTGCGGCGTTACATGGTAACAATGATCCGTTTGCAACACGCGTACTTACGTTCGGATGTCTGCGAGTTTTTCGTCAATGTCGGTGAGTATTAGTAATAAGTTACTGAGTAGTGTGATGAAGTAACTAAGTTATGCTGCATTTCATGCAGGTAATAACGTTCAACTTGCCGTTCGTGTTCATTATCCTGGGAAAAAGGTAGCCATACAGATGAACAAGCAATAGCTCATCGCTACTCGCTAAAAACAGCTAAAAAGTTTTAAATTCATTCCATCTGTGGCATTTTTTTATAGCTGGAAACAATCAAATCACGCGGTTTAATAATAGAATCGTTAACAAACTTGTACGAGTAAGCAATAAAAATATAATTCTCATTGCGCGGTATCTTCACATTGTTCTTTATAACTCCGGTGTTTGTTTTTGCATCCAATACAATGGAATCAAATGAATGAGAAAAGGTAAATTCAAAACTTTCGTAATCTGGAATTACCGATGTATATCGAAAGGTCTCGTTTAATTTCTTTTGCTGATTAATATACAATTCCAATTGAATCAATGAGTCTTGAGTACTTTCATTGCTAATAAAAACATGGATCGCCTTGTCCCGACAGGAATAAAAGCCTATAATAGCGAGGATTAGCCACATCACTTTTTTTTGCATAGTCAGGGTTTTATGGTTTTTGGAATTACTTGCCCTTGTTTTACATTAAAATCATATGGCTGTGCCTGAGTTGATGCATGCCAAAGTCGATTATTACTACTTTGCCATGCAATTTCTGAGTTACCTCCCTTATTAAGTTCGTTGCTCCGGGAAGCCATTGTTATTTGTCTTAACTGGTCTCCAGAAAAAACGGTGCCGCGATTTCCATAAGACATAGGTGTATTTTCCACTGCATGTTCCGCTCCAGTCAGTCCGGCATTATGCCCCCACTCATGCACCATGGTATGGACCATATCATCAAATGATCGAACGATTCCAGCAAATAAAGGTACCTCAACATAAGAGATCAATCCGTTATGTTCTCCAACACCTACCCGAGTGTCGAAACCATCACCTTGTTCTACATCGTCGACTATTACGATTAGGTTATCGCTTTTATTGACCTGACTCATGTCGTTAACCATCTTTACCTGTATATCCGACTTATAAATTATTTTAACCTTTCCATTTTCAGATACTTCCTTCCTGTTGATAGCTGAAGATAACTGCTTTCTAAAAGTACCCTCAACTTTGTTTTTATTAAATTTCAAGTCAGAAGTGTTCAATATTTTCACTGTCGTTGATACGGTTCTTGTGATAACTGTTTTATCCCCTACAGTGTTGACTGTTTCAGTTACACCTATACTATCTCCATTAATATCGACATGATTGATCGGATTATTTGCCGTGTAGCTGTACGGACTAAATCCTGAGTATTTGTCAGCGAGCCGATCCAGTGCATGGAATCGTCCCAATTGCGCATCATACATCCTCGCCCCATAGTCACACCACTCCAACCCACTGCCATCGCTGAATTCTTTCTCCTGCTTCTCCTTTCCATTATATTCGTATTTGTTATCCAGACTTCCAATAGCCTTGCTACTTATCCCCGCCATCGTCAACCCAAACGGATAATAATGCGTTTCCTCCAGTA
>CBIHPC010000613.1:0-2615 GCA_966211305.1 uncultured Niastella sp. | reverse complement strand
CCATGCAACAGGAACATGCGGTTGTTCCAATACACATTGGCAATGGCCGCGCAGGTTTCGGCATAAGCGCTCATATTCGGTAAATAAAAAGCATCCCCAAACGCCTCGCCATTATTGGTGGCGCCAATACCGCCGGTTATATACAGCTTCTTTGTAACCACATCCTGCCAGATGGCATCGATGGCTTTCAGATAGGCGGTGTCGCCCGTAAGCGCCGCAATATCGGCCATGCCGCTGTACATATAGGCGGCACGTACCGCATGCCCTACCGCCTCTGTTTGATCTACCACCCGTTTGTTCGCCTGGTTGTAGGCATCGCCGTTCGGACCGCGTACATCGAGAAAGAACTTCGCCAGATCGAGGTATTTTTTATTGCCGGTGATGCGGTAGAGTTTTGCCAGGCCAATTTCCACGATCTGGTGACCGGGGTAGATCTCCAGTTTGCCCCAGCCAAAATCTTTACACAGCAGGTCGGCATTCTTCAGCGCGATATTCAGCAGGTTCTTTTTACCGGTTGCATTGTAATGGGCATAGGCCGCCTCGTACAAATGACCGGCGTTATATAACTCATGACTAAGGACAGAATCTTTTACCCAGCGTTTGTCGCCGATCCAGTCGTGCGGTTTGGCCGGTTTAATGGTGCGGAAGGTGAACAGGTAACCATCGGGTTCCTGCGCCTGGGCGATGATATCAATTAATGAATCGAGGTATTGGGAGAGTGTCGCATTTGGCGCCACCTGCAGCGCATAGGATGCGCCTTCTATCCATTTGTACACATCGGTATCGTCGAAGGTGAATTCCGAACAAACCTTATTCTCGCGTTTACCCGCCGCCGCCAAAAAATTATCGATGCGCCCATGCTTTTTGCACATCTCCAGAATATAAGGAATGGTGACAGTGGCATTGACGTTCATCTTCGGCTGCCAGAAGTTATCGGTCACTTTTACCTGGGTGAAGGTTACAGGCTGAATGGGATAGTCCTGGCCCACACATGAAAATGTGGCAAATGTTAGTACCGGGAACAAAATTCTATATATGTTCATTGCTACTCGTTTCACGGAAATGAAGAATGAAAAATGTTAAATGAATACATGTGGAATGCAAAACGCCTGATCGCAAACCGTTTTTGCTTTCGACTGTATTCCATTATCATAACTTGTCCCGCTCTGCGGGATTATCGAATTATCTAATTATCACATTGGTTCTTTATTCCTATCCGGCGGCTCCACGCCCAGCAAATGTTTCACAAAAAAATCCCTTTTCTTCAACCGGCCGTACGGTCCGCCATCGCTATGTCCCATACCGGGGATCACCAGCAGGTCGAATACCTTTCCGGCTTTAATTAATGCACCCGCAAAACGCAGGGTAGATTCCGGCGGCACATTGGTGTCGGCCTCCCCTACCATCAACAGCAATGCACCTTTTAATTTAGCGGCATTGGTGATATTGCTTTGTTCGCCATAATGCGGTCCTACGGGATACCCCATCCACTGTTCGTTCCACCATTGTTTGTCGATGCGGTTATCGTGACAGCCACAGCTCGATACCGCCGCTTTATAAAACTCCGGATGAAACAGCAGGGCGCCCGCAGCGTTTTGTCCACCCGCTGAGGTGCCGTACAAACCCACCCGCGCGGTATCAATGTAGGGATATTTTTTCGCAAGCGCCTTGATCCAGAGAATACGATCAGGGAGACCGGCATCGGCCAGGTTTTTCCAGCATATATCATGAAAGGCTTTGGAGCGGTTGGCGGTGCCCATACCATCGCATTGCACCACAATAAAACCGAGGGCGGCCATGGATTGCATTTCGCCATAATTCATAAAGCGCTTTGGTACGAACGCATCCTGCGGACCGGCATAAATATTTTCAATTACAGGATATTTTTTTGTGCTGTCGAAGTTGGGCGGACGGCAAACTATACCCCAGATATTGGTAACGAAATCCCGGCCTTTGGCTACAAACACCTCCGGCATACTGATGCCGAGTTGGCGATAAGCGCTTAGATCGGCCCGTTCCAAAACTGATATGAGTTTTCCATCGGAAGTGCGCCGCAGTTCAGTAACTGCAGGCAGATCGGGCCGGGAATAATTATCGATAAAGTATTTGCGATCGGGTGAGAACGTACAAAAATGACTGGCATTGTCCGGTGTTAGTGAAACGAGGTGCTTACCATCGAAACCAATACGGTAATAATGGATATTGTAGGGATCTTCACCGGCGTTCATGCCACTGGCCTGAAACCAGATCTCGCGTTTGGTTTCATCGATGCTATCAACCTTTCGCACCACCCAGTTACCGCCGGTAATGGCGTTTTTGACGCCGCCCTTAACCGCATCGACAAGATAGAGATGATTATAGCCATCTTTTTCACTGCTCCAGATAATTTCATTAGAAGCGGCGGTGTACCAGCTAAAGATGCGGCTTTCGTAAATAAAAGTGCTCGTTTGCTGATCGATTAGGTTGCGGGTAGCGCCGGTATTGGCGTTCACTTCAATAATGCGGAAACGCTGATGACCGCGATCGGCCTTTTCAAATGTAAAGAAGTTATTGTCGTTCAAGCGCCAGTGGATCCAGGGATAATCGAGGAAATCATATAGTTCCGTTTCCACCTT